>CANBVC010000031.1 GCA_947372795.1 Beijerinckiaceae bacterium | reverse complement strand
GCGAGAGCGGAAAATAAGGCTCAATGCGGCGCATTTGCGCTTCGCTCAGAAGGAACAAGTCAGACATCGTCACGCCTCCCAGACGTAACGAGTGAATCAGTGAATTGAGTGATCCGCAAGAAAATTAATGGGTCCTGAGCCTAGGAAGCGTGTCAAGCAATCGGTTCAATACAATAACGCTAAGGGAGACGCCCGTCGTTTCCTTCGAAAGGCTGAAAAGGTTGTGGCTAATGTTTCGGTTGGGATTTTCCCAGGAACATTTTAGGCTTTGCCGCGAATGAGATTGATAACGCCTTTCTTGCCGCAAGGCTCTGAAATGAAGAATGAGTGAGAGCAATAGTTCCCACTCCTCCCTGACACTTGGAGATGATAGCCTCAATCCATCTGCTCGATCTCATCCTTATTGATTTCGAATTTGAGATAATAATCATCTGAAGAGAGAACATCATAGAATTCCATTGATGTTCCCTCTTCTCGCCGCTTTATGAATTCCCGATACCACTTCAATTGCTCTTTATTTCCATAGCTGACGCATTGCCAGCCTTCAGAGAGCCAAAAAGCTTTCTTCTCAAGCTGCTGCATTGAGTTTTCCTTTCCTTCCCGCTCTTGCTTCTTCCATTCGTTCTTTTCGTGCATTGAAGACCTTCTTGATTGCATCTCTTTCCGTCGGTGATATCGAGCCAGTCTTCAGAGCCTCTGCATATGCAACAACCTGTTCATTTGCATCACTCAATGTCTTTGCAGCACCCTCCAGACAATATGCTTCCATCGTTCCGTACTTGATCCGCAAATAGACCTTCCCCTTCTCTGCATTGAACGAGAACACCTTCCCAGTTCGCCCCTTTCCTTTGCCTTCATTCTGAACAGCGGTAATCAAGCCATCAGCAATCTTCTGCATGACGCCTTCGATTGTCATTGTACGTGGTGTGAGACGAACGAACTCGTCCTGCACTGCTTCAAATTTCACGATTTTCATGAGCTTCCCTTTCAACATTCAAATTCCACGATCAGACTGTTCCTGTCGTGTTATTGATAAGGGTAGAGGTCCACCTGTAGGTGGCAACCATGCTGTAATTGAATTTTGTGTTGTGCTGACGTATCTTCCTCGTAATGGTACGCTTTAATGAAGAGGTCTGGCACTATGTACAAAAGTGCAGGAAAGTTTCAGCTATCTCAGCCTGCCCGTCAATTTTTCACGGAGCACTCTGGGCTGTGGAGTGATCAGGAAGCTGACCAAACGTCATTGCGACCCATTAGTTCGCCTCTGTCTAGGCTTCGTGAGGGTACTAGGCGCATAGGAGTTGAATATTATCTTCGAAATAAGGTTAGTGATGTTGAAGTGTTCGCGCTACTTTTTCAATTGATGAATCTTGATTGCATCGTGAAAATCGACACAGTGCTTTTTCAAGAGCTTGATCAACGTTTAACGACGGAAGGTGAGTTATTTTGTTTTTTGATTGATCAAAAAAATCAGGTGATAAAGCTGATATGCAACGGGCTCGCTGTTTTAGACACTCGCCCATTGCGACATCCAATTGTAAATTGGTCGACAACTTCGACTTGAATTGATGATCATCGACGCATCATTCAAAAGGATATTTTTTCTCAGTCGCATCACTTGGTCGCTGTTCGCCTTTCGTGAGGCTTTTCACAGTCGCTGCATTGACCGCTGTATGCCCGTAGAAGCGTTCAAGCATTTCCACTGACGTTCCCATCTGCTTAGCCAGCAAGTATGGGCTCGTCTCTCGTTCCAGTCTCATTGTCGCAAAGAAGTGTCGCAGCGAGTAGACCGTTCGTGTCATTCCATTTCGCTCTAATGGAAGCTTCGCAAAGTCCATGAGCGACTTGAACGAGTTCTTGAACGATTGAACTGGGTTTCCGTCTTTGTGGCAGATGACATAGCTATCTAAAGGAGGAGCGTCGCTGAGTTCCAATACCCGCAGATCGTATATGCGCTTCACATATTCATCAGCACCAGGCTGGAAGACCACCTCACGGGCACCTGTCTTGCCTTTGACCCATCCGATCATCTGAGTTGCATCATCGATCTTGACCGTCCTGAGATCACTCCAGCGCAGGTAACGCAGCTCACCAACACGCATTCCAGTGTTAGCCAAGATGAGAAAGCTCTGTTGCGCGATGTAGCGATCACGCCATGTGGCTTTGACCTTCCCTTCGATCACCCATGCTCTAGCCTCAGTGTAGAACGTCTCCCATTCCTGAGCCGTGAATGTTGATCGTCTCTGCGGCTTGAAGTTCGGCGTCTCAAGCTCTGGTACAGCAGTGATATAGCCACGCTGCTTCGCGAACTTGAGCAAAGGAATGATGCTGACTTTCTCACGTTTGATCGTCGCATGTGATGGTGGTTTGCGAGTGTAGTTCGATCTGCGCCAGTCCCAGTAGTGATTGAAGTCAATGACCTTGAGGTCAGCAATTCGTTTCGCTCCGAAATAGTCCAGAGCATATGAACGGACCCTGTTGACCGTGCTGTCCCATTTGCCGCCCTGTCTGGTTGGTCCCTGCTTCTCAAGAGCCTTCACCCATTCATCGAAGACCTGCTTGAATGTCTTCGAATGGACAGAGCCGCCAGCCTTCACTGTGAAATAGAGTTCTTCATAGAGATTGCTGGCGAAGACCTGAGCTTGAACAAGATTGTCGGTCTTGGTCGTCACGATCTTATAGCGATTGGCATTGGGCACTCTGATACGTGCCTGCCACTTCGGCTTCTTCAGCCCAGGTCTCTTGTACAGAACGATACGACCATCACCGCGAACGTCGATCTGCTCTTCAGCGTCACTCATTCCAGCCTCCATTCGGTCGACTGAACGATAACGGAGCCTGAGCAGGAGTGAAGCGTTTTTTGTGCAGGTTTTGTGAATAGATCAAAACAAGAACAAAATCGAAAATGAGTTTTTGTGAGGTTTCTAATATACTGATTTTATTTAAGAATTTGGCGCACCCGACACGATTCGAACGTGTGACCTTTGCCTTCGGAGGGCAACGCTCTATCCAGCTGAGCTACGGGTGCAGGCCGTTTCCGGCTTTGGTTGGTCGCGAGCGACAAACTTGACGCCTTTTAGCCGATCCTGCGGGCTTGGGCAATGCTCCTTGCGGGCGCCTCACATCTGGCCGCTGCCGCCGGCCTTGAGGGGGCGTTCCTCCATGGCGGCGAGGGCGGCGGCTGAGAGCAGCAACCCTATGGCGCCTGCAAGGAAAATCCAGCGGAACTGGACCGCGTAGTCCGAGCCATGGACTGCGGCGCCAGCCATTTCGCCAATTCCGGAGCCGATCACCAGCGTCCCGAAGACTGCGACGCCCACGGCGGCGCCGATATTGCGCAGGAAGGTTATCATGGCGGTCGCCGTGCCAAGGTCATGTCTGGGGACGGCGTTTTGCACAGAGATCGTAGTAACCGGGAAGACGCCGCCCACGCCGATGGACACCACGGTGAACAGGATTTCGATGGTCAGCAGCGACAGGCCTTCGGGCCTGAAAAACAGCGGCAGAAGGCAAAGCCCGCCGACGATCAACCCGATCATCGGTGCGATCTTATAGTGGCGCATCTTGCCCATGGTCTTGCCGCAGACCACCGCGCCGATGGTTGAGCCCGTCATCAGGGGCAGAAGGGCGAGGCCCGATTGGCTGGCGCTGAGGCCCATCACCGTTTCGAAGTAGATCGGCACATAGATCGACAGGCCGACAAAGACGCCCATGCACAAGCCGACCGATCCACCGCCCGACAGCACGACTTGGTTGGATAGCAGCCGCAGCGGAATCAAGGGTTCTTCTGCAGCGCGCAGGCGCCACGTTAGCAGGGCGATGGCGAGGGCGGCGCCCGCCATGACGCTCAGAACCTGCGGGGAGCTCCAGGGATAGCGTGTGCCGCCCCAGCTCAGCATCAGCTGCACCAGCACTGAACCCAGCACCAGCAAGCCGGCGCCCGCGAAATCGAGCTTGTGGGGACGCTCGTGGCGAGGAAGGCGCTTGAGCTTGGAATCGGTCATGAACCAGGCGACGAGGCAGATCGGCAGATTGATCCAGAAGATCAGCGACCAATGCCATTTGTCCGCGAGATAGCCGCCGAGCGCTGGGCCCAGCAAGCTCGAGGTCGTCCACATGATCGAGGTGTAGATCTGATATTTCGGCCGTTCGAGGGGCGGCACGATGTCGCCCACGATTGTCATAGCCAGCGAGATCAATCCGCCGCCGCCCACCGCTTGCAGGGCGCGCGCCAGAGCCAGCGTGATCATCGTCGGGGCGAGGGCGCAGAAGACCGAGCCCAGCGCAAAAAGGCAGATTGCCCAGAGCAGCATGATGCGGCGGCCATGGATGTCGCTCAGCTTGCCATAGAGGGGCGTGGCGGCGGTCGAGACCAGCAGATAGGACGTGACGATCCAGGGCAGATGCTCGACATCGCCGAGTTCGCGTCCGATGGTCGGCATGGCCGGGCCGATGATGGTGGTGTCGAGGGCGCCGGGAAACATGGCCACCATCAGCCCCGCCATGATCGAGCCGATCTCTCGCTTCGAGAGTTTTTCGGCGCGGGGCTTTAGAGAAGCTTCAACCATGTCGTCCTCGCAAGGCCCTTTGGGGCGTGACTCTATCGGGCCGGCGCAAGCGCGCCGGTTCATGCCCCGCCAGATGTATTGGAAGCGACGACCTCCAGAAAGATCGCCCCGTAGCGGGCGAGTTTAGCCTCGCCAACGCCGTGGACCTCAGCCATTTCGGCAAGTGTGCACGGCCATTTCATACAGATATCTACGAGGGTGCGGTCAGGAAAGATCACATAGGCTGGCTGGCGTTCCTGCCGCGCGAGCTCCAAGCGCCGCGCCTTGAGGGCGGCCAGAAGCGCCTGTTGATTCGTGGTCAGGCCCTCGGCAAGGGTCGCGCCGGGGGTGGCTATGCGCTCGGCCCGCGTGGGCTTCTTGCCGCCATCGGCGCGCAGCGACACGTCCTCCTCGCCCGAAAGCACCTTGCGCCCTGCCTCCGTCACGAACCAGTTGCCGTCTTCCGTAACGTCATGGCCAATGAGGTCGGCGGCATGGAGCTGGCGGAAGATGCTCCGCCATTCTTCAGCGGGGCGATCTGCGCCGACGCCAAAGGTTTTCAGCTTTTCATGGGCGTGGCGCAGCACCGCCTCGGTCGCCTGCCCGGTCAGGATATTGGCGAGATGATTGGCGAAGAAGCGGCCCGAGGTCCGCAGGATCGCCGACATCATTTTCTGCGCTTCGAGCTTGCCGCTGAAATAGCGCAGGCCGCCCGTGCAGGTATCGCAGTGGCCACAAGGGCCCGAGGCCTCGCCGAACGCCTTCAGCAGGGTCTGGCGTCGGCACAGGGGGGTCTCGGCATAGGCGAGCAGGGCTTCGAGTTTGGCCAACTCCACGCGGCGGCGCATAGGCGGCGTGTCAGCATCAAGGATTTGCTTGCGGCGCAGGGCGACGTCATCCTCGCCCCACAGAGTCATGGTGTCGGCGGGCAGGCCGTCACGACCTGCGCGGCCGATCTCCTGATAATACGCCTCGATGCTCTGGGGCAGATCCGCATGGCAGACATAGCGCACATCCGGCTTGTCGATACCCATGCCGAAGGCGATGGTCGCGACCATCACGACGCCGTCCGCCTGCAGGAATTCGTTTTGGTTCGCGCTACGCAGGGAAGGGTCGAGCCCCGCGTGATAGGGAAGGGCGCGGTGGCCTTGCGCGGCCAGACCCTGCGCAAAGGTTTCCACTCGTTTGCGCGAGTTGCAATAGACGATGCCGCATTCGCCGCGATGGGCGGTGACGAAATCGGCGACCTGACGCCCCGCGTTGGATTTCCTTTTCATCGCGAGGCGCAGGTTGGGCCGATCGAAAGACCGCACGAAAACGCGCGGCGGATCGTCGAAAAGCTTCCGGATGATCTCGTCGCGGGTAGGGGCGTCGGCGGTGGCGGTCACCGCGACCGTCTGAATGTCGCCCAGCATATGGCGAACTTCGCGCAGGCCTAGATATTCGGGGCGGAAATCGTGACCCCATTGGGAGATGCAGTGGGCCTCGTCGATGGCGAGCAGATTGGCGCCGCCATCGCGGAAGAGTTGGATGAGGCCGGGCAGGGCGAAGCGTTCAGGCGCCACATAGACAAGCCGCAGGCGCCCTTCTGCGATGGCGCGCTCCGTGGCCAGGTTCTCCCCCGGCGTATTGCCCGAGTTCAGGGCTCCGGCTGGCACGCCATAGGCGCGCAATTGGCGCACCTGATCATGCATAAGAGCGATCAGCGGGGAGACGACCACGGTCAGCCCTTGTCGCACCAGAGGCGGCAGCTGATAGCACAGCGATTTGCCGCTTCCGGTCGGCATGACCGCCAGCACATCCTCTCCGGAGAAAATGGCGCGTAGCGCCTCTTCCTGCCCCGGACGGAACGCTGGATAGCCATAGACACGGGCCAGCGCCGCCCGCGCGTCGGCGAGGCTGGCTTCGATCTCGCTTGGCGAGGGGGGAGGCGATGAAGGGTGCAGGGGATTAATCTGATCAGGGAATTGAACCCAACCACTCTAGGCGAGGTCGGGGCGCAGGTCGAGCGGGGACGATGCTGGCCTCGAAGGTATGCGAAGCTTGCTGCGACCGTTGGCCTCGCGGATATGTGATCATCATTGTTGTTTGTGGGCTTCTCCTAAACTATATTCCTCGCCGCGCGCAGATCGGCCACCACCAGGGGGCGACGAGGACTGGCGCGTCGTCAAGGACCTTTTGGCCCCTTGGAAGGACAATTTACGATGACCAATATGCTGAAGATCGCGGCTGCCGCCGCCAGCCTCGCCTTCGTGGGCGTGGCCCCCGCCCTTGCTGATGGTGACGCGGTCGCCGGCAAGGCCGTGTTCAACCAGTGCAAGGCCTGCCACCAGGTCGGCCCCGAAGCCAAGAATGGCGTTGGCCCCGTCCTGAACGGCATCGTGGGCCGCAAGGCTGGCGAAGCTCCCGGCTACAACTATTCGGACGCCAACAAGTCCTCGGGCCTGACCTGGGATGAGGCGACCCTCAAGGAATACCTGACCGATCCCAAGGCCAAGGTTCCCGGCACCAAGATGATCTTCCCCGGCATCAAGCGCGAGAATCAGCTTGAAAACCTGATCGCCTATCTCAAGGAGATCAAGGCGGACGGCAGCGGCGTCTGATCGCCTCACATCAGCGACGCGCCGGGCCTCTCGGCGCGTCGTAAAGGATACTGACATGAGCAGCGGCGCCCCTTTACAGGTTTATGACGCTCCCGCGATAGCCTCGCGCCTCATCGTTGCCCTTCGCCATTGGCGCCATCAGGATGGGCGCCTTGTGCGCATCTACCGAACCGGCGGCTGGAAGGGGACCTTAATGGTCGTCAACGCCATCGGCCATCTCGCTGAAGCCGCCTGGCACCATCCCGAAATTCTCGCCACCTATTCCGCCGTGGAAGTGCGCCTCGACACCCATGATGCTGGCGGCGTCACGGATCGTGATTTTGAATTGGCGGCGCGTATCGAGGATTTCGTGCAGTGGCGCCCGGCCGCTGGCGGCGCGCTTGAAGGCACGCCCACCGATCCTGCTACTCTCTATATCCGCTACGACGAATGATTTTTAATGCGCCACGCCAAGATAGGCGTCGCGCACGGCTGGATCGTTGCGCAGCTGCTCGGCCGGTCCATGGACCGAAATGCGGCCATTCTCCATGACATAGCCATAGTCCGCCACTTCCAGCGCGGCGGCGGCGAACTGCTCTACCAGAAGCATGGTGATTCGGCGCTCCTTCAGCCGCGCGACCGTGGTGAAGACTTCCTCCACCAGTTTTGGCGCAAGGCCCATGGAGGGTTCGTCGAGCAGAAGCACTTCCGGGTTCAGCATCAGCGCCCGCGCCATGGCCAGCATCTGCTGTTCGCCGCCCGACAGGGTGCCAGCAAGCTGGGTCCGGCGCTCCCTAAGGCGCGGAAAGAGCTCGAACATGCGGTCGAGGTCGGCCGACGTGTCGCCCTTTGGGCGCATGCCTGTGAAGCGTGTGAAGGCGCCCAGCAGCAGATTGTCCGTCACCGGCAGGGTCGGAAATACCCGTCGGCCCTCGGGCGAATGGGCCATGCCGCGCCGGGTGATCTCATAAGACGGCAGGCCCGCGATATCCTTGCCATCGAGGCGGATGGAGCCGGACTGGGGCTGGATCATGCCCGAAAGCGCGCGTAGCGTCGTCGTTTTGCCCGCGCCGTTGGAGCCGATGAGGGTGACAAGGCGTCCCTGCGGGACCTCAAGGCTGATGCCGTGCAGCACCTGCACCTTGCCGTAGCCTGCGACCAGATTTTCGATCGTGAGCATGGCGATCTCCTCAGGCTGCCGCAGCGGCGGCGCCGCCGAGATAGGCTTCGATGACGCGGGGGTCGGCCTGTACTTCCGCAGGCTTGCCCTCGGCTATCTTCTGGCCAAAATCGAGCACGCTGACCGTGTCGCAGACCGACATGACGACGTCCATGTGATGCTCGATCAGGATGACCGTGATGCCCTGATCGCGGATCTTGCGGATGATCGAGACGAGATCCTTGATGTCGGGCGCGGTGAGGCCCGCGGCGGGCTCGTCGAGCAACAAAAGCTGCGGGTCGAGCGCCAGCGCGCGGCCAATTTCGAGGAGGCGCTGCTTGCCATAGGGCAGATTGCGCGCCTCTTCATTTGCGAGGCTTTCGAGGCCGACGAAGGAGAGAATGCTCGCCGCTCGCTTGCGCGCCGCCTTCTCTTCGCGCTGCGCCCGAGGCGTCGCCGCCGCCACGTCGAAGAAACTGGCGCCATAGGTATGGTGCAAGCCCACCAGCACATTCTCGATCAGCGTCAGCTCGCCAAAGAGCTGCACGTTCTGGAAGGTGCGCGCCACGCCCTTGGCGGCGATCTCTGGGGATTTCAGCCCCGCAAGCGCCTCGCCCCGGAAACCGATGTCGCCGGAGGTCGGGATATAGATGCCTGTCAGCACGTTCATCATGGTCGATTTGCCCGAGCCGTTCGGCCCTATAAGCCCATGAATGGTCCCGCGCCGCACCTCAAGATCGACGCGGTCGAGCGCGCGCAATCCTCCGAACTGCATCACGATCTGGCTCACCTTGAGCAGGCTCTCGCCGCCATCGCCCGCCCGCACAAGCGCCTCGCCCGCCGCGCCTTGCGCGTCGATGACCGCATGTGTGCGCACCCAGTCGGGACGCACAGCGCCCACGAGCTGCTTGAGGAAGCCGACAATGCCGTCGGGCAGATAATAGACGACGAAGAGGATCATCAGCCCGAAGACCGTTAGCTTGAAATCCGTGATCCGCTGGAGCAGAAGCGAAAAGGCGTAGAAGGCGAGGCACAGCGCGACGGGCGCGAGCACTTGTTTGCGTTTCTCAGGCTTGCGCCAATAGGTCCAGGCGCCGGCGGCGACCGCAATCACCGCGATCATGAGGGCGACGCGGCGGAAGAGTTCTATGTCCGACAGAAGGTTCGGCAGATAGACCACGACGGCGGCGCCGATGATGGGGCCCAGACGAGACTTGCGCCCGCCCATGGTGACGGCCAGAAGGAAGGTGATGGAGAGTTCGAAGCTGAAATTGTTCGGCGCGATATATTGCTCCGAATAGGCGAAGAGCACGCCCGCCAATCCCGCGAAAGCCGCGCTGGTGACGAAGGCGATGACCTTGTGGCGGTAGACGCTGACCCCCATACAGTCCGATGCGATGGGACTGTCTCGTAGGGCCTCGAAAGCGCGCCCCAGATGCGAGGCCAGCACGCGGTTGATGACCACCACGGTCACAAGCAAGAAGAAGGCGCAGACGTAGAAATATTGAACCTCACGCATGCGCTTGGCGTTCATCTCAAAGATGGGCAGCGCATCGCCCCAGTCGCGCCAGTCGAAGAAGGTGGGCGTGTTGAGCGTGACGCCGAGCGGACCGTTGGTGAGGTTGAAATTACCCAGCCACGGGCCAAGGTCCGTCATCTCGTTGATGAGGATCTGCACGATCGTGCCGAAGGCCAGCGTCACCATGGCGAGATAGGGGCCTGTGACGCGCAGCGCGGGCAGGGCGAGCAGCAGGCCGAACAGGGCCGCCACGATCGGGCCGAACACCAGCGAGGGCCAGAAACCCAGCTTTAGGTGGATGAACAGCACGCCTGCCGTGTAGGCGCCGATGCCGAACAGCGCCGCATGGCCGATGGAGACCTCGCCTGTATAGCCAAAGACGATGTCGAGCCCGAGCGTCACGATCGAGAAGATCGCGATCGTGACGAGAAGATGCAGGTAATAGGGGCTCGTCACAGCAAAGGGGCAGACGAGAATCGCGGCGATGGCGACGAGGGGGAAAAGGCCCTTGCGCATGTCAGACCTTCTTGATCGCGGCCGAGCCGAAGAGGCCCGATGGCTTGAATGTCAGGACAAGGAGCAGCAGCACGAGGCCGGGCACGTCCTTGTAGCCGGTGGAGATGTAATAGCCGGTGAGGTTCTCGGAGATGCCAAGAATGAGCCCGCCGACGACCACGCCGACGCCTGACGACAGGCCGCCGATGATGGCCACGGCGAAAGCCTTGAGGCCCAGCACTGCGCCCATGGTCGCGCCGGTGAGGGTGATCGGAGCCACGAGCACGCCCGCGAAGGCGGCCGCCATGGAGGAGAGCGCATAGGAGAAGGTGATCACGAGGCGGGTGTTGATGCCCATCAGGCCCGCCGCGTCTCGATCATTGGCTGTGGCGACGACCGCCTTGCCATAGATCGAGCGACGGTTGAAAATCTCAACCGCGATCATCAGGGCGACGGCGCCCAGAACGATGGCGATCTCCATCGGCTGGATGCGGACGGGTCCGATGCTCAAGGCCGCTTCAGGCAGCGGCGAGGGAAAGCGCAGGGCGTCGCGGCCCCAAATGTTCTCAGCGAGATTCTTGAAGATGATGCCAAGCGCGATGGTGGCCATGATCCAGCCCGCTTCCGACTTGGTGCGGATGGCCTGCCTTACGCCCAAAAACTCCACCACTGCGCCCTGCAGGAGGCCGAAGGCCAGCACCACTGGGAGCATCAGCAGATAGGCGGTGAAGGCGCCGAGCGATTGGCCAATCAGGAAATTGATGGTGGTGAGGCCCACCAGCGCGCCAAGCATCAGCGCTTCGCCCTGGCCAAAATTCAGCGTTTTCGATGTAGCGAAAGTCAGCTGATAGCCAAAGGCGATGACGCCATAGATCATGCCGACTACGACGCCACTGATCACGAGCTGCGCGAGAACATTCATCGGGCGTTTCCCCATTACGCCAAAGGTGAAAGCCTCCCCCGGTGATCAGGGGAGGCTTTCGGTCATGTTTTGAAAGATCAGGATTTAGGCTTGATGCGAAGCGCCTTGTCGCCAGCGACATCCTCGGGATGCGCGGGCACCACGCGTCCGCCCTTCACAAGGCCGAACACGGGGATATTGGAGCTGATCGCCTCATGGTCCTTGGCCGTGAAGGGATGATCGTAAACGGTCACGACGCCTTCGACCTTGGTCTGGAGGTTCTCCAGCGCGTCCTTGATCTTTTTGCCGTCGGTCGACTTCGCCTGATTGATCGCTGCGACGAGCAGATAGGCTGAGTCATAACCCTGCGCGGCGGATACGGGCGAGGGCATGCGGTCCCCGCCATAGGCCTTGTGATAGGCCTCGATGAAGTCCTTGCGCTTGGGGGTCGTGGGCGCCTCGATGAAGGTCTGGGGCATCATCGCGCCATCGCCGTTGGCGCCAGACGTATCGATGAAGCTCGCCATGGACAGGGTCCACGAGCCGATCATCGGCACTTTCCAGCCCAGTTTCGCCATTGCGTTGGCGATCTGCGCGAGTTCTGGCCCGATGGCGTAGGTCAGGATCACATCGGCGCCGGCCTCCTTGGCCTTCAGAACCTGCGCGGTCATGTCGGTGTCGCCGATGTTGAACTTTTCGTTCGCGACCGTCTTGATGTCCATCTTGCCCAGGGCTTCGGTGAGGTCCTTCTGCCCAAGCTGGCCATAGTTGGTCGAGTCGGCCAGAATCGCGGGCTTCTTGAAGCCCTGACGTTTCACGGCTTCCTCGGCGATCATAGCGCTCTGGATCGTGTCGTTGGCGGCGTTGCGGAAGACATAGTTGGCCTTGGCGTCGGGCCATTGGTTGGTCAGGATCGACCCGGTGGCGACGTTGTTCAGCACCGGAATTTCGGCTTCCTGATAAAAGCGTTGGGCCGCCTGGCCGACGCCGGTGTTGATGAAGCCGAGGGTGGCGACCACCTGCTCCTTGTTGATGAGCTCCTGCGCGACCTGCACGCCGACCTCGTTCTTGGCTTCATCATCGCGCTCGACGAGCTGGAGCTGCTTGCCCAGGACGCCGCCCGCTTTGTTGATTTCTGTGACGGCGAGCTTCACGCCGTCGCGCATGCTGACGCCCATGGAGGATGAACCGCCCGTGAAGGGGCCGCTCAGGCCGATCTTGATGGTGTCGGCGGCATAGGCCGCGCTGGTGAGGGCCGTGCTCGCCAAAATGGCGAAGGCGAAAAAGCTGCGCTTCACTATCAACTCCCCGAAAATTTTGTGACGGCCAGCATTTTAGCTGCGCCATGGCGTAATCCATCTATGCGAAACGGTGGAAGTCAAGCGATTTCAGATCCCGGAACCCTAGGCCTGCTTCTTCACGGCTCACTCTGCGTCCCTGTCCACAATGGCGGGATTTCCATTAGACGAAATGTTTAGACAACTGAATCCGCCTGTCGGGTTCTCATGGCTATGTTGCGGCTGATGGACCTGCGCGTTATGGACTGTGCGGTCTTTGGCGGGCCGTTCAGGTTATGGACGGTTCTGGATGGTGATGATGTCTGAGCGTCGCATAATTATCGTCAGTCACCTCGGGGCGCCGCAATCGGCGCAATCGCGAGCCCATATTCGCGCGCTTCTACAGCCGGCGAGGCGCTGATGATGAGCCAGGATCATCTCTCCCCCCATGCTGCGCCCGCGCGCGAAACCCTGTTTGGCGCTCACCCGCTGCTGGTCGCCATCCTGTTTCAGGCCGTCCTTTGGTCGGTAGGGCCCGCGCTGCTGTTCGGCAACCTGCACACCGACACGCTCGAGGCCGCCTATTGGGGGCGCGAATGGGCGCTGGCCTATTCCAAACATCCCCCGCTGATCAGCTGGATGATGGATCTGGTCCTGCGCACGGGGCTCCCCTCTATCTTCGCCCTGATGCTTTTGGCGCAGGCCTGCGTGGCCATCGCGGCGCTATTCATCTGGAAGACCGTGCGTTTGTTCGCATCGCGTGAAACCGCCGCTTTCGCCGTGCTGCTGTTCATGGTGAGCCCCGCCTCGACCATCTACGCCATCCAGATCAATCATAATCTTGCCTTGGCGCCATTCTGGGCCGCCACGATTTATTTCGGCCTGCTTTATCTGGAAGACCGTCGCTGGCGCGACGCCATCATCCTTGGCGTGGTCGCTGGCCTTGGCATGCTCACCAAATATGAGATCATGTTCGCACTCGCCACGCTGCTGATCATCGGCGTCGTCACGCCGAGGTTTCGCACGGCCTTTCATCATCCAGCGAGCTATGTGTCCGGGCTCATCTTCATCGCCATTCTGGCGCCCCACGTCTGGTGGCTTCAAACGCATGGCTGGGCGAGCGTGTCGCGCGCGCTGGGCGCTCAGAAAATAAGCAGCCTCGCCTTGCTCAACACCAGCGGCGTCAATCTGATCGTTGGTTGTTTCACGCTCTTCGTCGTTCCGGCCGTTCTGCTTTTCACTACCATGCGGCGGCGCGCGGAGGATGTTCTGGCGCAGGCCGCAGATCATCGCCGCATCGCCCTTTGCCTCTGCTTCGCGCCGCTGGCTATCCTCGTCCTTGGCTCCGTCGTCACCGTCCAGGTCGCCAAGCCGCTGTGGGTGCTGCCGCTGTCGGGCACAGTCGCCATGGGCCTCGCCATCCTTTTTCCTGCCGGCGAATACGGGCAGGGCCAGAGCGTGGGGACGAGCGCGCGCATGGCTATGATCGCCTCCGGCGTCATCTTCGTGGGGCTTGCGCTCTACCTCATCGTGGCCTGCTTTATCGGCAAGCCGCTCACGGCCTATTCCATCGACACGCGTCGACTGGCGCGCGATACGCTCGCCTACTGGCGGCAGACCAGCGATCAGCCCCTGCGCTGCATCGTCATCGCCGAGCGCAAGATCGGGCCGTCCGGCATTCTCTGGCTGCCTGACTATCCGCTCATCGTCGAGGCCAACGCGGGCAAGCTTCCTGCTGTTTGCGAAAGTAGCGGCGCTGTGGCCATCTATACGCCGGATGTCAGCAATGTGCTTGTTGACTTCCCGCGCATTTGCGCGGCCCGCCAGACCGTGCGGCTGCGCACGGCGCCGCCTGTGGGCCGCACCAATCTGACAGTCGAACTCGGTCTCATTCCACCTGCCGGCGCGGCCTGTCCTCAGCCCTAGAGACGTATCACCATGGCGCGCGATCGACGTCCTCCCAGTCAAGAGCCGACCCGTATGGGCGAGCTCGCCACGCTTCCGGTCTTCTTGAAGCTGCAAGGCCGCCGCGTGGTCATGGCGGGCGGCTCGGAGGCTCTCGCCTGGAAGGCGGAGCTCTTCGCGGCTGCGGGCGCGCTGGTCGAGGTCTTCACCCCCGCGCCCTGCGAGGCTCTCGTCGCTCTCGCCGAGCGCCTTGGGACCCTTGAGATCAGACCGCAGACGCTCAGCGCCGATGATCTGCCCGGCGCCGCCGCAGCCATTATCGATGCGCAGGACGAGGTCGAGGCCGCCAGCTTCCATGCCATGGCGCGGGCGGCGGGCGTTCCCGTCAACATCATCGACAAGCCCGCCTGGTGCGATTTCCAGTTCGGCGCCATCGTCGAGCGTTCGCCCCTCGTGGTCGCGATCTCCACCGACGGCGGCGCTCCGGTCTTTGGGCAGATGCTGCGCGCGCGCATCGAGACCCTGTTGCCGGAGGGCTTCCGCGCCTGGGCGCAGGCGGCGCGGGACTGGCGCCCGCGGGTCACCGCGCTCAATTTGGATTTTCGGGCGCGTCGCCGGGTATGGGAGCTCTTCGCGAGCCGCGCCCTCAACCACCCCGATCGCGCGCCGGGCGAGGCCGATCTTGCGGCCATGCTGGACGAGGCTGCTGCGGCTGGCGCCCCCGAGGCCCGGCGCGGCTCTGTCGCGCTCGTGGGCGCTGGACCGGGCGATCCTGAATTGCTCACGCTCAAGGCGGTCCGCGCTCTGCAATCTGCTGATGTGGTGCTGTATGACGATCTTGTTCTGCCGGGCTCGGTGGCGCTCGCCCGCCGCGAGGCCGAGCGGCTGAACGTCGGCAAGCGCGGCTACAAGCCTTCCTGCACGCAGGAGGACATCACCGCTTTGCTCGTCAAGCTGGCGCGCGAGGGCAAAAGGGTCGTTCGTTTGAAGGGCGGCGATCCCATGATCTTTGGCCGCGCTGGCGAAGAAATCGCGGCGCTCAAGGCTGCAGGCGTCGATGTGGAGGTCATTCCTGGCGTCACCGCCGCCGCCGCCGCCGCCTCTTCCTTGCAGATCTCGCTAACCGAGCGCGCTGTCGCCCGGCGGTTGCAGTTCATCACGGCGCACGCCCGCGACGGCAAGCTGCCGGATGATCTCGACTGGCGCGCGCTCGCCGATGAAGGCGCCACAACGGCCGTTTACATGGGCCTCAAGACCCTGCCGCCACTGGTGACGCGACTGCTGGCCGAAGGGCTCCCACCCGATACGCCCACCGTCCTTGTCGAGCGCGCCTCATGGGAGAGCGAGCGACGTATCATGGCGACGCTCGCCGATTTGCCTGCGACTGCGGCCTCGGCTGGCCTCGTCGGCCCTTGTCTGGTGCTGATCGGCCGAGCGCTCTCCAGCCTCAGCGCGTCATCTCAAAACGCCTCGAACTGATCCGTCGCGGACAGTGCTGCGACGCCAAAAACCCTGCGTTTCCAAAGGGGAGGCGCCCCAACGGAACCATTCAAAATCGAAATGGTTAACCGCATTGGGGGCTATGCAGGAGATGGCTATGCAGCAGGCAGGCAAGGCCTCTGGCTCTACGCGTGGATTTGCGTCGATGGACAGGGACAAACAACGCGAGATCGCACGCAAGGGTGGCCGCAGCGTTCCCAACGAAAAACGCAGTTTCTCCCAGAACCATCAGCTCGCGTCTGAAGCTGGTCGAAAGGGCGGGCATTCGTCTCACGGGCGTCGCCGGACTTCGCCAGAAAGCTAAAGTTCAACGTCGCCAGAGGCGAGGGGAGCGAATACGGGGCCGCCTATGGGCAGCCCCGTTTTTATTGCGTCGGCGCCCTATTCTTCAGTCGATTTTTCAACCGCCGATTCGCCCTTCTTGCGGGCGCCGCCATGGGAGGCGTGGCCACCCTTTCGTCCCGCCATCGAGGCGAGTTCATGGTTTTGGGAGAAGCTGCGTTTGGAGGGGCTGACGCTCTGGCCCCCCTTGCGCCCTGCGGCTGCAGCGAGCGCGGGGTTCTGAGAGAAGCTCCGCTTTTCATTCGGAACGCTTTCACCGCCCTTGCGTGCGATGGCGCGCTGCTTTTCCGGATCCATGGAAGCAAAGCCGCGTGTCGAGGTTGGCATGGCTGATCTCCTATCCAATGCTGCGGTCCAGACATGACCTGAACGCAGCCTTGGCGCCGTGGTTCCCCTTACGCTCCGCAAAAGCACGACGCTCATGACATATGTGAACGCTCTGCAGGAACCTGCCTGAAACGGCAGCGTTTCCCTCAAGCGCGGCGGTGCGCGCGTGAAGGAGCGAACGTATGAAGAAAATGCTTTTGATCGGCGTTATGGCATTGGCCCTTGCGGGCTGCGGCCCCACCCGCAGCGACAGCGTGTTCACCGGCGCGGCGGTGGGCGGCGTGGCTGGCGCTGTGATCGGCGGAGCGGTGACGGGCCAGCCGGGCGGCGCGCTTGCGGGGGCGGCTATCGGTGCTGCGACTGGCGCGGCTGTCGGAGCCTCGGCCGCGCCTCTGCGCTGCTGGAACGATCCCTATTATGGGCGTGTTTGCCAGCGCTATTGAAGGTCATGGAACCGGGCAGGAGGGCGGCGCATTTCCATTACGTGCGCTAGATATCGATCCCCTCCCCCTCATCTGGCGTGCGTATTGACCCGCGTTGGCTCCCCCGGCCAGCGCGGGTTCTTGTTATCTCGCCAGCGTCACGCCTCCACGGTCTCGCGACCGTTTCGCCGCTGCGAGCGGCGGTCGAAAAACAGCGCCTGGCTGATCACCGCCTTCAGCGCATCGACCCCAAAAGGCTTGGTGATGAGGAAGGCGGGCTCGGGCGGGCGCCCTGTCAGGAAGCGTTCTGGATAGGCGGTGATGAAGATCACCGGCACCTGAAATTCGCCAAGGATCTGGTTCACAGCCTCAAGCCCCGAGCTCCCATCCGCGAGTTGAATGTCCGCCAGAATGAGGCCGGGCTTATGCATCCGCACCGCGTCGATCGCTTCTTTATGGGTTCGCGCGACGCCGACCACACGATGGCCCAAATCTTCCACCAGTGTTTGTATGTCTAGCGCGATGAAAGGCTCGTCCTCGATGATCAGGACATCGGTGCGGATCTGGTTGGCGATCTCCTTGCCGGCTTGATCGATGAGGCTGGTGGCGTCTTTGGGGGGCACGCCCAGAATGGACGCGACCTGCTCCGTGTCGAAGCCTTCGAGCGAGGCCAGAAGAAATGCGATGCGCGGCCGCAGCGGAATGGCGTCGAGGTTGCGCCGCGCGCCTCGCTCATCGGGTGAGAGGATGTTGGGGTCGACATGTTCATTGACGGGCATCGATCCCCAAAGGGTCAGAAAAGTTCGGTAAAGCGAGGCGCGCGTCTCGCCGCCAGCACGAAAGGCCTCGGGGTCCGCAACGATGGCTTCGAGCGTCGCCAGAACATAAGCGTCGCCGCCTCCCTGGCTTCCCGAAAGGGCCCGTCCGAAACGCCTGAGGTAGGGAATATGTGAGGAAATTTCTTGAGAGACGGACATATTGTTGGTTCCCCTGCCGTAGCGCTGCCTAGCTGGGAATTCAACGTTCGAAACGCCCGAAAGTTCCATGTTCGAGTGGAACTCTTTTCATCTGCAGGAGTTGATGACGGTAGGTCAGCCGCGACATATGTTATTTTGTGCGGATACGACGTTGGCATGAAAGGCATGCGGCTCGGAGGGTGATGATGGATGAGCGAACTGTGAAAAAGAAACTTCCCGAAGCGACGGACGACTTCGCCTGCGAAGTGCCCGGCGACACCGCGCTCGTTCTTCAGGACGGGCCCATGGCGCAGATCATCGATCTGGACAGCGCGAAAAATCGCATGCGCGGGCATACGTCCAATGATCCGCCAAATGTCCCGATTGATGAACACATCGGACGGCATCTCAAGGCTATATATGACGATGTGTTGAACCAGCCTATTCCAGACCGGTTTCTTGATCTCCTGACCCAGTTGGGCTGTGAAACGCCCATGGATGGAGACGCGTAAAGTGAGGATGCGTAACAATGGTCAGCCAGCAACTCAGGGCCGATCTCATCGGGACCATTCCAAATTTGCGCGCCTTTGCGGTGTCGCTGTGTGGCAATCCTGATCGGGCGGACGATCTCGTGCAGGAGACCTTGGTAAAGGCGTGGAGCAATCTGTCGAGTTTTTCGGAAGGCACTAACCTCGCCGCATGGCTCTTCACCATCCTGCGCAATATCTACTATTCTGAATATCGCAAACGTCGGCGCGAGGTCGCCGATTCCGATGGCGCCATAGCAGCCCGCCTCGCCACAGCGCCTGCGCAATCCGGGCATATGGATTTTCTGGATTTCCGCACCGCCTTGCAGAAACTACCTGCGGACCAGCGTGAAGCGCTTATTCTCATTGGTGCTTCAGGCCTCTCGTACGAAGAGGCGGCGGGTGTCTGCAATTGCGCGGTCGGCACGATGAAAAGCCGCGTCAACCGCGCGCGCAACCGCCTCGTGGAATTGCTCGCCATCGTTTCAAGCTCTGACTATGCCGCTGGCGCTGACTGGCAGTCCGGCATTGACTCTCTGATCATGGGGCAGAGATTCTCACGCACAGGCAGCGATTGACCTCGAGGGGTCGAAATGTCCGAAATGAGCGAAACGGGTGCGCGTATGGAGGCCGATAGCTTCGGCTCCATGGAGGTCGCCGCTGATCGTTACTGGGGCGCGCAAACCGAGCGCGCCCGGCGTAATTTTCGCATCGGAAGCGAGCTTACGCCGCGTGGCCTCATTCATGCGCTCGCGCTCGTCAAGCGCGTCGCCGCTGAAGTCAATCATGAGCTTGGCGCCTTGGACGCGCCCCGCGCACACGCCATCGTCGCCGCCGCGCAGGAGGTGGCGGAAGGTCGGCTCGACGATCATTTTCCACTGGTCGTCTGGCAGACGGGTTCGGGCACGCAAACCAACATGAACGTCAATGAGGTCGTGGCCAATCGGGCCGACGAACTCATGGGCGGAACGCGCGGCGCGCGCACGCTCATTCATCCCAATGATCACGTCAATCTTGGCCAATCCACAAACGACAGTTTCCCAACTGCGATCCATATCGCGGCTGCGCTCGCCATTAACAGCGCGCTGCTTCCGGCGCTCGATGCGCTACAGGGGGCTCTGACCGCACGTGCGCAGGACTTCGCCGATATCATCAAGATCGGCCGCACCCATTTGCAGGATGCGACGCCGATCACCCTTGGGCAGGAATTTTCCGCCTATGGCGCGCAGGTGAGCCTTGCCGCCGCGCGCATACGCCAGATATTGCCCGATCTCATGGCTCTGGCTCAGGGCGGCACGGCGGTTGGCACCGGGCTCAACACGCGTATCGGTTTCGCGGAGAAATTCGCCGCGCGAATGGCGGAGCTGACAGGCCTGCCTTTTATCTCCGCTTCTAACAAATTCGAGGCCATCGCCTGTCATGACGCGATCGTTTTCGCCCATGGCGCGCTTGAGGCTTGCGCTGCGGGGCTTTTCAAGATCGCCAGCGACATAAGGCTGCTAGGCAGTGGCCCACGCAGCGGACTGGGCGAATTGCATTTGCCGGAGAATGAGCCGGGCTCGTCAATCATGCCGGGCAAGGTCAACCCAACGCAGGCGGAAGCCATGACCATGGTTTGCGCGCGCGTTTTCGGCAATCAAACGACGATCACCTTCGCAGGGTCGCAAGGTCAGCTTGAACTGAATGTGTTCAAGCCGGTGATCGCGGCCTGCATGTTGCAATCGATCCAGCTTCTAGGCGACGCTGCGTTAAGTTTTCGCGTTAATTGCATCGAGGGTTTGCAAGCTGACCGAAAGCGCATGGACGA
>CANBVC010000030.1 GCA_947372795.1 Beijerinckiaceae bacterium | reverse complement strand
AAGAACCAGCCCTTGCCTTCGGGCTCTTCGTTCACCAGTCCTGGCGCCGACTCCAGCGCATGATTGACCGCCTCGACCTCGCCCGACACCGGGGCGAAGACTTCACTGGCCGCTTTCACGCTCTCCACGACCGCCGCCTGATCGGCGCGCGCAAAGGCTGCGCCGACGGCGGGCAGCTCGACGAAAACCACATCGCCAAGAGTCTTTTGCGCATAGTCGGAAACGCCAACGACGCCGAGGTCTCCATCGACGCGGATATATTCATGGTCCTTTGTGTAGAAGGTCTGGCTCATGGTCTTTCTCATCCGCGATAGAAGTTGTTGGGAACGAAAGGCAGCGCGACGATGCGCGCGGGCAGTGGCTTGCCGCGCACCACCAGGCGCACGGGCGTGTCGAGAGCGGCATGGGTCGCGGTCACATAGCCCATGGCGAGCGGGCCCTTGAGGCTGGGGCCGAACCCACCCGAAGTGACGACGCCAATCTGCGCGCCAGCCTCGTCGGTGATGATGGTTCCTTCACGCGCGGGCGCCCGCCCCTCGGGCAGAAGCCCAACGCGCAGCCGCGCCGTGCCTTCGCTGAGTTCGCGCTGGATTCGATCCGCGCCGGGAAAACCACCCTCCGCGCGCCTGCGTTTGGAAATGGACCAGACAAGCGCAGCCTCAACAGGCGAAGTGGTCTCGTCGATGTCGTGCCCATAAAGACAAAGCCCCGCTTCAAGGCGTAGCGAGTCGCGTGCGCCTAGGCCGATGGGCTTCACGTCAGTCAGCGCCAGCAAAGCGCGCGCAAAGTCTTCAGCGGCGCTCGCGGCGAGAGAGATTTCATATCCGTCCTCGCCCGTGTAGCCGCTGCGCGAAACCGTCAGCTCGACATCGCCCCAGCATCCATCGCGCAGGCTCATGAAGGGCATCGCTTCGAAGCCCGGCGCCAGCTTGGCGAGCGCGCTGGCGGCGAATGGACCCTGCAGGGCGATGAGCGCGCGGTCCTCCAGAACATCGAGCGCAAGATCCGGCAGGGCCGCGCGAAGGCGCGCGAAATCTTGGCCCTTGCAAGCGGCGTTGACCACCAGAAACAAACGCTCGTCGCCATTGGCCGCAGGCGGCAGGCGCGTCACCATGAGATCGTCGAGTATGCCGCCGCTCTCGTTCATGAATTGAGTATAACGGATGCGTCCCTCGCCAAGGGCGGCCAGATCGCCCGGAACCAGCGTCTCAAGCCGCGCGGCGGCCTTTGGCCCGCTGAGGATCGCCTGCCCCATATGGGACACATCGAACAGGCCAGCGCCGGCGCGCACATGCAGATGCTCGGCCAGGACGCCAGCCGGATACTGGATCGGCATATCGTAGCCCGCGAAGGGCGCCATGCGCGCGCCTAGCGCCACATGCAAATTGAAAAGGGGCGTCCTGAGCGGAGCGGTATGCGTCGGGAGGGAGGAGGACATGGGGTTGTCCCGGCGTTCGAGCGGCATTGCGTCCCGACGGCGCAAGCCAGCGGTCCGATGACGCCCCCTCTGTCCGGGAACCTGAGAGATTTCCCGCCCATGGGCGGTTACCCCCGTCGGTGGGCGCCAGCCTGAGCCGCGCCACTTTCCAGAGTGTCATCCCCCAACGGTCCATTGGCCTGAGCGTTTCCGGGGCGGTTGCGCCTTCGGCGCCGGCGAACCAAGGTTCTCCGGACTCTTCCGCTGGGGTAAATTCGACTGACAAAGCGTGCCGTCCGAGCCCCTTTCTGTCAATCAGAAACGGGCGCTGAATGGCAAATATACCCCAAATTGTGGGCGAAGTTCCTTAATTACCCCGGCGCTTGGGCGGAGCCTTCTCCGGCTTGTCAGGCGAACCGTCGAACCCAACGAAGATCGAATAATCCTGTGATGCGTCCGTGCGGATCATCGGCACTGAAAGCGGATCGCTCACGAGGGCGAAGGCAGCCTGCGCCTGACCGGCGGCGATGGTGGCGGCGACGCGATAGGTCTTCGTCTGAACCGTCTGGTTATCCGAATCACGCCGCACCGAGACGCGCACTGGCACCTGGAACGAGCCGGGCCCGCCCATGGGGCCGGCTAGCACATAGCCCGAAACGCCGATGCGTATGTCAATCTTACCATCCACAGCGCGGCATTCGCGTGACATTTCGCCGAAGGAATACTGATGCCGCAGTCCAGCGCTGGACTTGTCTGCGCCCGCATAGGTGCGCATGGAGGCCTGACCGTCCGAGATCAGAACCTCAGGGCATTCCACCTCGACCTCGGAAGCCTTCAGCGCGGGCGCGGCAGGCGCTGTCCGCGAATTGAAAGCGATGAGATTGCCAAGCGTGGAGCCTATGCCCCCCTCGGAGGGAGAACTTCCGCAAGCCGCCAGAGGCAGGGCAAGAAATCCTGCAAGAACAAGGGTCGTGACCCTCTTCGTCTGGCCTTGATGACGCATGGACAAACCCTCGAACCTACTAACAGGCTTTTTATTACAATAGCTGAGCCAATGGCGCCAGCGCGCTTACGGCAGCTTGGCGAATCCATCCTTGAAGCCCGCAAGAGCGAGAGGAATGCCAATGCCTTCCTCTGGCGTATTGAAGATGATGAAGGTGGCCGATTGGCCCAAGGAGAACTGCTCGATGAGCTTGTCCTCCATAACGACCTCGGCCACGCAGCCCGAGGGCATGCAGCGTACGAACCCGGCGCGGCCCACGTCAGATTCGTCAATCTTCAGGCCGAGCCCGGCGGGCAGCAAGACGCCAAGCGGCGCTATGACCCTCAGAAGACGCGATTTTCCGTCCGCCGTCTTCAGCACGATCACCACGAGGTTGACGTTGGGCTTGTCGTCCGCAGCGACCGACTGGATGATCGCGCATTGCTCGCGGCTGGCGCCCGCGGGCGTTTCGCAACGCATATCCCAGTCCCCGAACTTGCCCTTGGGCGCGCCCTGCGCAGCGGCGGAGCCGACGCTCAAGGCCGTGACGCCCGCCGTGAGCAACACGAGGACGAGGGCCCGCAACGGGAATCGGGTCAAAATCGCCTGCGGCATGTGGTCTCCTGCCTTTCGGCGCAACGCATGTGCGATCCACCGGAAAAATTCAACGGGTCGACGACGGGTCGACACCCATTCGCCTGCCTGCGCCCTAGCTCATAAAAAGGCGCCCGCAATGTGACAGGCGCGGGAATCAAATGCAATCTGGCGTTTTTTGAGGCGCCTGCTCTGGCTTCGCGATGCTTGGCCATCGCCAGCAACTGTCCCAAATTGGCGCAACAAGGGTTTACGCGCCCTTATGCCGCATCAATTGCGCGTGCGCGGGCTGTTGCGCTGGGGACACGATTGTGGTTTTGAGACTGCAGTGGGGGGCCCTTTTTCAAGAAAGGGTTCTGGCTGCCGGCGCCCGGAAGCAGCCGAACGCGAATTGAGCCGCACCGGCGCGGCAGGAGCGATGACTTAGGATGATGCGGAGCAACTTTCGAGGGATAGACCTCAAGGCCATGGCAGGAGCGCTTTCGCTCGCAGCCGTTATCGGCGGTTTCGTTTCTTCGGCGCATGCCCAGCAGGGACACGCTGCGCCGGGCCAAATGGGCTTTCAGGAGCCGGTCACGGCGATCGCCCGCGAGATCCAGTCCTTCCATGACCTTCTGTTGTGGATGTGCGTGATTATCTCTCTCTTCGTTCTGGCGCTCCTCGGCTATGTGATGGTGCGCTTCAACGAGAAGGCCAATCCGACGCCTTCGCGCACCACCCATTCGACGGTCCTCGAAGTCGCATGGACCGTCATTCCGGTCCTCATTCTGGTCGTCATGGCGATCCCTTCTTTCCGCCTTCTGACCCATCAGCTCGTGCTGCCAGAGGCCGACCTGACCATCAAGGTCACGGGGAAGCAGTGGTACTGGTCCTATGATTATCCCAAGGATCAGGGCGATTTCGGCTTCGACTCCATCTTGAAGACCGGCGCGGACCTCAAGGCTGACGATATCCGCCTGCTCTCCGTCGACAACGAGGCCGTGGTGCCCGTCAACAAAACCGTCCGCCTTCAGGTGGTCGGCGCCGACGTGATCCATTCCTTCGTCGTTCCCGCCTTCGGCATCCGCGTCGACGCGGTTCCCGGCCGCCTGAACGAGACCTGGTTCAAAGCCGAGCGCGAAGGCCTCTACTATGGCCAGTGCTCCAAGCTCTGCGGCAAGGACCACGCCTATATGCCCATCGCCGTTCGGGTGGTGAGCGACCAGCAGTATCAGGCCTGGGTGGCCGAGGCGAAGAAGAAGTTCGCGGCGACCCCGTCGTCGAGCGACTTCGCCGACAACGCCGCCATTCGCCAGTAATTCGACCGTCTAGATCTCATCAGGACCCATCAGATGGCAACTTCAACGACCCATCACGATCACGCCCACGAAGAGCACGGCCATCCCACCGGATGGCGCCGTTACCTCTTCTCGACCAACCACAAGGACATCGGAAGCCTCTATCTGATCTTCGCCGTCATGGCGGGCATCATCGGCTTCCTGCTCTCCTTCGCGATCCGCCTCGAGTTGCAGAACCCGGGGATCCAGATCTTCCCGACGATCTCGTCCTGGCTGTCAGGCGACAACTCGATCGACGCGGCGAAGAACCTCTACAATGTGTTCATCACCGGCCACGGCGTCATCATGATCTTCTTCATGGTCATGCCCGCCATGATCGGCGGCTTCGGCAATTGGTTCGTGCCGCTGATGATCGGTGCGCCTGACATGGCGTTCCCGCGCATGAACAATATCTCCTTCTGGCTGCTGCCCGCCTCTTTCCTGCTGCTTCTCATGTCGATGTTCGTCGAAGGCGCGCCGGGCATGCTGGGCTTTGGCGGCGGCTGGGTGATGTATCCCCCGCTCTCGTCCAACACGGGCCATCCCGGCCCCGCCATGGACTTCGTGATCCTGTCGCTGCATCTCGCGGGTGCTTCGTCGATCCTGGGCGCGATCAACTTCATCACGACCATCTTCAACATGCGCGCCCCCGGGATGACGCTGCATAAGATGCCGCTCTTTGTCTGGTCCGTGCTGGTGACGGCCTTCCTGCTGGTTCTGTCGCTCCCGGTTCTGGCCGGCGGCATCACCATGCTGCTGACCGACCGCAACTTCGGCACGACCTTCTATGATCCGGCCGGCGGCGGCGATCCGATCCTGTTCCAGCATCTGTTCTGGTTCTTCGGCCACCCCGAAGTCTACATCCTGATCCTCCCAGGCTTCGGCATCGTCAGCCAGATCGTGTCGACCTTCTCGCGCAAGCCGGTCTTTGGCTATCTTGGGATGGCTTACGCCATGGTCGCGATCGGCGCGGTCGGCTTCGTCGTGTGGGCTCACCACATGTATACGGTCGGCCTGTCGCTCAACACGCAGCGTTACTTCGTGTTCGCGACGATGGTCATCGCCGTGCCCACGGGCGTGAAGATCTTCTCATGGATCGCCACGATGTGGGGCGGTTCGCTGAGCTTCCGCACCCCGATGGTCTGGTCGATCGGCTTCATCTTCCTCTTCACCGTCGGCGGCGTGACCGGCGTGGTGCTCGCCAACGCAGGCGTCGACCGCGCACTGCACGAGACCTATTATGTGGTGGCGCATTTCCACTACACGATGTCTCTGGGCGCCGTCTTCGCCATCTTCGCGGGCTTCTACTACTGGTTCCCGAAGATCACCGGCTACATGTACAACGAGTTCCTCGGCAAGCTGCACTTCTGGTTGCTGTTCGTGGGCGTGAACCTCGTGTTCTTCCCGCAGCACTTCCTGGGTCTGGCCGGCATGCCGCGCCGCTACATCGATTATCCCGATGTCTACGCCAAGTGGAACTACGTCTCGTCGGTCGGCGCGGAAATCACTGCTGTGAGCCTTGTGGTCTTCCTGTTCATGGTGTTCGAGGCCTTCTCGAAGAAGCGCGTCGCGGGCGACAACCCATGGGGCGCCTCAGCCAACACGCTCGAGTGGACCCTCTCTTCGCCTCCGCCTTTCCATCAGTATGAGACCCTACCCCGCATCACGGGCTCGGATCACTAATCAAAAGCTCCGGCGGCCTCGTGTCGCCGGAGCCCTCTTCAGGAGCAGCGTCCGCGCTATTGCTGCAGGGGGCTTGAGAGCCGAACGAACCACTTACGCCAGCATGACAGCGCCTATGGCGATGGAACCAAATATGAGCTACGCCAGCGAAAACGCAGAAGCTCTCGCCGCACCGACAGGGATCTCGGTCGCGCATCCACGCGACTTCTTCATCCTGCTCAAACCGCGCGTGATGTATCTCGTGGTGTTGACGGCCCTTGCCGGGCTGCTCATAGCGCCCGGGCATCAGCATCCGCTGCTGGGCTTCGTGTCCCTTCTCGCCATCGCCGTTGGCGCAGGCGCCTCGGGCGCTCTCAACATGTGGTACGATGCGGACATCGATGCGCTTATGACACGCACGAGCACGCGCCCCGTTCCTGCTGGACGAATCAGCGCGGGCGAGACGCTGGCCTTCGGCCTGATCCTCTCGGGCTTCTCGGTCGTGACCCTGGGCATCGTTTCAAATTGGCTCGCCGCTTTCCTGCTCGCCTTCACCATCGCCTTCTATGCGATCATCTATACGATGTGGCTTAAGCGCTGGACGCCGCAGAACATCGTGATCGGCGGCGCCGCCGGCGCCTTGCCCCCGGTCGTGGCCTATGCGGCAGCGACAGGAACCATGGCCATCGAGCCCTGGGTCCTTTTCGCCATCATCTTCATCTGGACCCCGCCCCACTTCTGGGCGCTGGCTCTGGTGAAAGCTGGCGAATATGAGCGCGTGGGCGTGCCCATGATGCCCAACGTCAAGGGCCCGGACCGCACTCGCACAGAAATCCTTGTCTATTCCATCGCGCTGGCGCCGCTGGGCGTCGCGCCCTCGTTTATGGGCTTCGCATCGATCGCCTATGGCGTGATCGCCATGATCGGCGGCCTCGCAATGGTGGCCTTCGCCATCAACGTCTACCGCGTCCGCACGGGCGCCGAAGGCGACAAAGCCGCGATGAAGCTCTTCGGGATCTCGATCCTTTATCTGTTCGCGCTGTTTGGCCTGCTGGTGATTGAAAATGCGATCCCCGCTGTCATGCGCATCATCGGCTGGGGCGCCTGAGATGAACACGCCCGCACCTGATCACCCCGTCCAGATGTTGACACCCGAACAATCGCGCGCCCGCCGCGCCCGCAACATTGCTCTCAGCCTGACCATCGCCTTTCTGGCGGTGGTGTTCTATGGCGTGACCATCGTCAAGCTCGGCCAGCGCATGGGGGGCATGTGATGACCATCCCCGCGCCAAAAACCAGCGCCAGCCCGCGCCGCCACAGTATGGTGGCGCTTGCGGTGGTAGGCATGGTGGCGGGTATGGCAGGCATGTCGTTCGCGGCCGCGCCGCTCTACCAGATCTTCTGCAGGATTACGGGCTATGGCGGCACCACACAGGTGGCGACGCAGGGCTCTGCGACACGGGGCGAGCGCAGCTTGACCGTCCGTTTCGACGCAAATGTCGGTAAGGGCCTGCCCTGGACTTTCGAGCCCGAGATTCCCGTGCTCAAGGCGCGCACGGGCGAGACGCAAACCGTCTTCTTCAAGGTGACCAACCACTCGGACCGGCAGTGGACGGCGAACGCGGTCTATAATGTCGCGCCGGACCAGTCGGGGCTCTACTTCAACAAGATTTCTTGCTTCTGCTTCAGCGAACAGACGCTGGGGCCGGGCGAAAGCGCCGAATGGCCGGTGGTCTTCTATCTCGACCCCGCCCTAGAAAAAGACGAGACCATGGCGGGCGTTGAAGGCGTGACGCTTTCCTACACATTCTTCGCCTCCAAGAAGCAGCCCGGCGCACGGGCTGACGTTGGGTCGAGCCAACCTAGACTGTGAACAACGCCGCCCTCACCGGCGGCGCGGACTGAAGCGAACGGCCGGCGACGGCCTGAAGGGGATAAAGGGACAAATCATGTCGGACGGCCACGCGAAACCGAACCACGACTATCACCTCGTCAATCCGAGCCCGTGGCCGCTGGTCGCGTCGATCTTCGCTTTCATGTCAGCGGTCGGCCTCATCATGTGGATGAAAGGCATGAGCGTTGGCGGCATGAAGGCTGGCTCGTTCGTCTTCGGCGCGGGCATGATCGGCCTGCTCTACACGGCCGCCGCCTGGTGGCGCGACATCATCCATGAAGCCGAAGCCGGCGACCACACCCGCGTGGTCCAGATCAGCCATCGCTACGGCATGATCCTCTTCATCGCTTCCGAAGTCATGTTCTTCGTAGCCTGGTTCTGGGCCTTCTTCGACGCCAGCCTCTTCACCAACGAGGCCATTCAGGCCTCGCGCGTCGAGTTCACCGGCGGCATCTGGCCCCCCAAGGGCGTCGAGGTGCTCGACCCCTGGCACCTGCCCCTGCTCAACACCCTGCTGCTGCTGACCTCTGGCACCACCGTCACTTGGGCCCATCACGCCCTGCTTAACGACGACCGCGACGGTCTGAAGAAGGGCCTGCTGCTCACCATCGTACTCGGCGCGCTTTTCACCTGCGTGCAGGTTTATGAATACGCCCACGCGCCTTTCGCCTTCAAGGGCTCCATCTACGGCGCTACATTCTTCATGGCGACCGGCTTCCATGGCTTCCATGTTCTCGTCGGCACCATCTTCCTGCTGGTCTGCCTGTTCCGCGCGATGGCCGGCCACTTCAAGCCCAACCATCACCTGGGCTTCGAATTCGCCGCCTGGTACTGGCACTTCGTTGACGTGGTCTGGCTGTTCCTCTTCTCTTGCATCTACGTCTGGGCCTCGATGGGCGCGCATATCGCCCATGGCCATTGAGCCACCACGCAATAGCTTCACTAAGGGCGGCTTCATGCCGCCCTTTTTCGTTTAACGGAGGACCTCATGCGCCACGACAATGATGCGCCGCCGTCACCCTATGTAACAGGAACCCTGGGCCGTTGCCCGCGCTGCGGAGGAGGCAAGCTGTTCAGGGGTTTCATAGAGCTTGCGCCATCATGCGAGGCCTGTGGACTCGACTACGGCTTCGCCGATTCAGGCGATGGCCCAGCGGTCCTGGTGACGCTGCTGGCGGGCTTCATTGTCGTCGGCGCCGCGCTCGTTGTGGAGGTGAAATACGAGCCGCCCATGTGGCTGCACCTTGCGATCTTCCTGCCGCTGACGCTCATCGTATGCCTTGGCATGCTGCGCCCCCTGAAGGGCGTGCTCGTCAGCCTGCAATATCGCAACAAGGCCGGGTTGGGTCAGTTGGAGAAATGACGTGACAGACAAGGCCGCCCCTTCCGCTCAAGGCTTTCCATGGCTGCTGAGCCTCTTCGCGCTGATCGTTTTTGCAATTCTCGTGTCGCTGGGCATGTGGCAGGTGGAGCGCCTGCAATGGAAAGAGGCGCTGATGGCGCAGGTGGAGACGCGCCTCAACGCGCAGCCCCGCGCCTTACCCGAGCGCTCAAGCTGGGCCGGCCTGAAGCCGCTCGACTATGAATACACCCATGTGCAGGTGACCGGACGGCTCGACCCCACGCGCGAGGCGTTGATTTTCCGGGGCGTGGGAAAGGTCGGCCAAGGCGCCGCGCAGCCGGGCTATTGGGTGATGACGCCGCTTTTGCTGGCTGATGGGTCAGGCCTGCTGGTGAACCGAGGCTTCGTGCCGCTCGCGAACAAGGAGCCCGCAACCCGTCCTGATCCGCAAAAGGGTCAGGAGGTGACGCTCACCGGCCTCATGCGCGCGCCCGAGGACCGCAACCTCTTCACCCCAGCGGATGATCCTGGGAAGGGGCAGTGGTACACGCGCGACCCCAGCGCCATCGCGGCGACGCTTGGCCTGCCGAACCCCGCGCCCTTCTCTATCGACGAAGACGTTCATGTAGCAGCCTCAGGAGCCCCCGCAGGCGGCGCCACCGTGCTCGACATCCCAAACAACCACCTCTCCTACGCAGGCACCTGGTTCGGTCTGGCGGCCACGTTGGTCGGGGTGTTCGGCTATTTCATGTGGAGGCGGAGGCGGGGTTAGGGAAGTTAATGGCGTCAAATATCGAGGCGCTTCAAGCTGCTCGCATGGACGACAGCGAGTATCAAAATACCCTCCGGCGTTTCTTCGTACAAAATGACATAAGAACGGTGTTCGTGCCGACGAACCCTTGGGTCAATAGAACGCCACAAGCTGCCAAGCTGAGGGTGCTCAGACAACACCACGAACGTATTGCGCAGGTCGCGTATGAATCGAACGGCCTGAACGCGGCCGAACTTCTCGATTCCATAGAGATAGGCCTCGAAGAAATCGGCGTCCGCTTTGTCCGACAGCCGGACCCTACTCACGGTAGAAGCCGCGCGCCTTAGCTACGCGATCACCCTCAGCGAAAAATTCTTCTTCCGTGCGGGTGCTGACGCCACCAGAACGCGCCTCAGCTACGATTCTGCGGACATCCTCAATGGTCAGTTCAGGCCTTGCAATCTGATCGCGGTCGCGTCGAACGAGATCCCGCACGTAGTCGCTTGCGCTTGCGTAATCGCCTTGCGTGATGCGGTTCTCGATCCAGTCCTTCATGGGCTCCGGCAAAGAAATTGTCATGGTCGCCATGGCGAGCCTCCTTTCGAAAAGAATAACAGGCTTGTTATTTTTTCACAATATTTCTTATCGCCGTCCCTTATACGTCACCATCGCCACCGCCAGCACCACCAGCGCCATGCCGCCGAGCGATAGCGCATCCAGCGTTTCATGGAACATGACCCAGGCGATGACAGCCGTGGTTGGGGGCACGAGGAAGAAGAGGCTGGCGACCTCAGCGGCTGCGCCCCGGCGAATCAGCACATACATCGCCGAAATCGCGCCAATCGAAAGCACGAGGCAGAGCCAGGCCAGCGCCAGCAGGAAATCCATGGTCCAGTCGACGCGAAAGCCCTCGATGAAGATCGCGATGGGCAGGGTCACGATAGCCGAGGCGACGAACTGGACGACCGATCCCGTGCGCAGGTCCATGAAGGCGCAGTAGCGCTTCTGGATCAGCGTGCCGGCCGTAATGGCGAACATGGCGAAAATGGAAAAGCCCATTCCGAGCGGCGTTCCAAGGCCAAGCCCCAGCTTGGTGCGCACCACCAGCGCCACGCCAGCCAATCCCATGGCAAGACCAACCCATTGGCGGCGCGTGACGATTTCTCCCAAAAGTGGCCCCGCTAAAGCCGCCGTCAGCACCGGCTGAAGCCCCACCACCAGCGAGATCACACCCGCCTCCACGCCGACCGAAAGCGCGGCGAAGACGCCGCCGAGATAGCCCGCATGGACAAGCAACCCTGACAGGGCGATGGGCAGGATCTGTTTGCGGCTCGGCCAGGGCGCGCCCATGGCCGCCGCCACGACGCTCAGCAGCACGATGACGACGAGGTAGCGGATGGCGAGAAAGGTGAAGGGCCCCGTATGGGGCATGCCATATTTGCCGGCGACAAAGCCGGTCGACCACAGGAAGACGAAGACGGCCGGAAGGGTCTTGAGCCAGATGCTGATCCTGGCGCCATTGCCGCCAAGCGGCGCCGTCGCTGATTCCTCCGCCATTGGGGGTCCCCGCACTATTTCGACACCCTGCATTAGACCATGGGCGCGGCTTTCGCCATTAGCCGCAAGCGCGGACTCTGTGCGCGCGCGCGATTTGTGCTAGACCCCTGCACATTGCATCCCATCAGCAGGATCCAGCGTGCGCTATCATTCGACCCGTGGCGAAGCCCCGACCCTCTCCTTCACCGACGCCCTTCTGGCCGGGCTCGCCCGCGATGGTGGGCTCTATGTGCCGGAAAGCTACCCGTCCCTCGACGCTGCGACCATCGCAGGCTTCGCCGGGCGACCCTATGCTCAGGTGGCGAAAGAGGTCATAGGCCCTTTCATTGGCGATGATATCGGATCAGCCGATTTCACCGCCATGCTGGAGGCGGCCTATGGGTGCTTCCGCCATCCTGCGGTGACGCCGCTGACGCAGATCGGCGACAACCTCTTCGTGCTCGAGCTGTTCCATGGCCCGACGCTCGCCTTCAAGGACGTGGCGATGCAGCTGCTCGGGCGCATGATGGATTATGTTCTTAAAGCGCGCGGCGAACGAGCCACCATCGTCGGCGCGACCTCAGGTGATACGGGCGCGGCGGCCATCGAAGCTTTCCGTGGCCTTGAACAGGTCGACGTCTTCATCATGTATCCGCACCAGCGCGTGTCGAATGTGCAGCGCCGCCAGATGACCACGGTCGACGCTCCCAATATTCACACCATCGCCGTCGAAGGCACGTTCGATGATTGCCAGGCGATTCTGAAGGGCCTGTTCAATCATCACGAGTTCCGCGATGGTATGCGCCTGTCGGGCGTCAACTCCATCAACTGGGCGCGCGTCATGGCGCAGACCGTTTATTATTTCACCAGCGCAGCGGTGCTTGGCGCCCCGCATCGCAAGGTGTCCTTCACGGTGCCCACCGGCAATTTCGGCGACATTCTCGCGGGCTATATCGCCAAGCGCATGGGCCTGCCGATTGATCGCCTCATCATCGCCACCAACGAGAACGACATTCTCGCCCGCACGCTCGACACAGGCGCCTACGAGGTGAAGGGCGTGCATGCGACCTCTTCGCCCTCAATGGATATTCAGGTTTCTTCCAACTTCGAACGCCTCCTCTTCGACGCCTTCGACCGCGACGCGGCGGCCGTGCGCGGCCTCATGGGCGCACTGTCGCAGAGCGGACGTTTCGAGATCGCAGCCGACCCGCTGGCGCGCATTCGCAGCGAATTTGACGCGCTGCGAACCGGCGAGACAGGAACCGCCAAGGAGATCGGCCGCGTCTACAAAGAGGCTGGCTATCTGCTCGATCCTCATACCGCCGTCGCCGTGCATGGCGCACGCAAGGCTCTGGCCAAGGCGCCGCATGTGCCCATGGTGGCCCTTGGCACAGCGCATCCCGCGAAATTCGGCGACGCCGTCTTCGCAGCTGCTGGCGTGCGCACGCCCCTGCCCGCCCATATGGAAGGCCTGCTCGAGCGCAAGGAGCGGTTCACCGTTCTGCCCAACGATCAGGCCGCCATCGAAACCTTCGTAAAAGCGCGCGCCCGCGCCGCAGGAAATGGAGCGCGATGAGCGTCGAAATCACGACCCTGCCATCGGGCCTGCGCATCGTCACGCACGCGATGCGCGAAGTCGAAACAGTGTCGCTTGGCGTCTGGCTCGGCGCCGGCGCTCGCAACGAGACCGAGCACGAGCATGGTATTTCGCACCTGCTCGAACATATGGCTTTCAAGGGCACGCGCCGACGCAGCGCGCGCGCCATCGCCGAGGAGATCGAAAGCGCGGGCGGCGATCTCAATGCGGCGACGAGCGTTGAATATACCTCATATCAGGCGCGCCTGCTGGCGCAGGACAGCGGCCTCGCTCTCGACATCCTCTCAGATATCCTGACCGACAGCGCCTTTGAACCTGAAGAGCTGGAGCGGGAGAAAGGCGTCATCACGCAAGAGATCGGCGAGGCGCATGATACGCCTGACGATCTCGTCTTCGACCTCTTCAACGACGCCGCCTATCCCGACCAGCCCATCGGGCGTCCGATCCTTGGCACGCCTGCGCGTATCGCGAGTTTCGGGGCGCCTGCGCTGCGCGCCTATCTCGCCCAGCATTACGGCACGCCAAACGCCGTCGTCGCGGCGGCGGGCGCGCTCGATCATCAGCGAATCGTCGATGAAACCGCCGCACGTTTCGAGGGACTGCCGCGCCTCACCAGCGCAGCTGCGCCGGCCCAATACAGGGGCGGCGATCTGCGCAAGAAGCGCAAGCTCGAACAAACCCATGTAGTGATCGGCTTCGAAAGCGCCTCCTACAATGACCCTGCGACCTATGCGGCCCATGTCTTCGCCAACGCCGTTGGCGGGGGCATGTCCTCGCGGCTGTTTCAGGAAGTGCGCGAGGCGCGGGGCCTCGCCTATTCCATCTACTCATTCCATTGGGGCTATGCGGATACGGGCCTCTTCGGCTTCTATGCGGCGGCCTCTCATCGCGATGTGCCCGACCTCGTAAACGTCTCGCTCGATTGCATCGCAGGCGCGGCGCAAAGCCTCACATCCGATGAAATGCAAAGAGCCAAAGCTCAAGCCAAGGTGTCGCTGCTGACCGCGCTCGAATCACCAGCCGCCCGCGCAGACCAGATCGCTCGGCAAATGCTGGCCTTCGGGCGGCTCATCACACGCGCGGAAATGATCGATCAAATTGACGCGCTCACGCTGGAAGAGATCCGCCTGGCGGGCGTTGCGGCCCTGCGCACCGCCCCCACTGTCGCCGTCGTGGGCGATGCGGCCAAGGCGCCCACGCCCGACAGAGTCGCACAAAGGCTCGCTTCGCTCTAAAGTTAATCAATGGCACTCTTCCGGCTCGGCCCATCCATAGACGAAGCGCATTTCATCAAGGGCGACGGTATCTACCTTCGCCCCGGCCTGATGCGTGATTTTGAGCAGTGGCGCTGGGTGCGCGAGTTCAGCCGCGATTTCCTGATCCCCTGGGAGCCGACCTGGAACAACGACGATCATACAAGGAGCGCATTTCGCGGTCGGCTACGCCGGCACACAGAGGAGATCGAGAGGGATCGAGCTTATCCCTTCTTCATTTTCCGGGCCCGCGACGATGTGCTGATGGGCGGCCTAACCTTGGGACAGGTGCGCCGGGGCGTCGCACAGACGACGACGCTTGGCTATTGGATGGGTAAGCCCCACGCGGGACGGGGCCATATGGCCAAGGCAGTGCGGGCTGCGGCGGGCTTCGCCTTCACGAACCTTCGCCTGCACAGGGTGGAAGCGGCCTGCCTTCCCCATAATATTGCTTCCATGCAGTTGCTGGAAGGCGTCGGCTTCACCAGAGAGGGCTACGCGCGGGCCTATCTGAGGATCAACGGCGTCTGGCAAGATCACGTTCTCTATGGCCTTCTGGAGAATGATCCTGTGCGTCCGAGCACGCCGCGCTGAGCCAGCGGCTTGTCTGGACCCCTATCACCCTATACCAATCACATTTCCGACACGGTCGGGGTTCAGGTCAAAGCTTCTCGCGCTCCAGTGAGCCCCGCTGATAATCAGGTCCCAGTGCGCCGCATACTGCATCTCATCCTCCTGATCGCCGCGCTAATCGGCGCTGCCCCGCTCGCGAGCGCGGTTGAGTCCGTGCGCGTGCCGCTGGATGCGCAGGCGATTGACTTGACCAATGCAGTTGAACGCAACGATTCCCAGAGCGACCGTCTGCAAGTCTCGACCGCGCCGGGCTCGGATGGCATCGTGCGCCGCATCGAAGTGAGCGCCCGAGAAGCAGGCACCAAGCCCGCCTGGATCGTCTTCGCGCTCACCAACGACACCGAAGAGCAGATCGAACGGCTGATCGTCGCCCCCTTTTTCCGGCTTGTGGGCTCGGGCGTGATCTCGCCGGATCTCGGCGCCTCGCGCGTCTCGGCCATCACCGCCAGCCAGGGCTTCCCCCCCGAGCGCGAGGAGAGCGGCGACGCTGACGTTTTCCGCCTCACGCTCGATCCGGGCACGACCGTCACCTATGTCGCCGAGCTGCGCACACCCAACCTGCCCCAGCTCTATTTGTGGGAGCCCGACGCCTACAAGGACAAGGTTACGAGCCTCACCCTCTACAAGGGCATCGTCATCGGCATTGCGGGCCTTCTGGCCTTGTTCCTCACCATCGTCTTCGTGGTGAAGGGCGCCGTGATCTTTCCTGCCGCAGCGGCGCTCGCTTGGGCGGTGCTGGTCTATGTGTGCATCGACTTCGGCTTCTGGCAGAAAATCCTGGGCTCGGGAGGCTCAAGCGACCAGATCTGGCGCGCGAGCGCCGAGACCTTTCTGGCCGCCACGCTATCGGTCTTCCTTTTCGCCTATCTCAACCTCAGTCGCTGGCATGTGCGCGCATCCCACGTCGTCATCGGCTGGCTGGCGCTGCTGACCATCCTTGCGGGCATCGCGATTTATGATCCCCCGGTGGCGGCGGGCGTGGCGCGCATCTCGCTCGCGACCGTCGCGATCGTCGGGTTCATTCTCGTGATCTATCTCGCGCTTCACGGCATCGACCGCGCGGTGATGCTGATCCCGACATGGTTCTTGCTGTTCATGTGGGTCTGCGCGGCGGCCTTCACGGTGACCGGCTATCTCACCAATGATCTGGTTTCTCCTGCGCTGGTTGGCGGGCTGGTGCTGATCGTGATGCTGATCGGCTTCACGGTCATGCAGAACGCCTTTTCCGGCGGCGGCCTCGCGCAGGGCGCGGTCTCGGACGTGGAGCGCAAGGCGCTGGCATTGACGGGCGCTGGCGATATCATTTTCGACTGGGACGTGACCGTTGACCATATCCACATCAGCCACGAGGCGGAGCAATCGCTGGGCATGGAGCCGGGCACGCTCGATGGCCCGGCGTCCGGCTGGTTCAATGTGCTGCATCCCTTCGACCGCGACCGTTACAGCACATGCCTCGATACAGTGCTTGAGCAAAGGCGCGGACGCATCCACCTTGAAATCCGCCTGCGCGGCGAGGATGGCGATTATCTCTGGTTCATCTTGAAAGCGCGGCCCGTGGTCGGTGCCGATGGCGAAGTGATCCGCGTGGTCGGCACGCTCGCCGACATCACCGAAAGCAAGGTCTCCGAAGAACGGATGCTGCACGACGCCGTGCATGACAATCTAACGGGCCTGCCCAATCGCGAGCTTTTCTTCGACCGCCTCAATGTCGCGCTGCGCAATGCGCGCGCCACGGGCCAGCTCAGGCCTTCGGTCATCGCGGTCGATCTTGACCGTTTCCGGCAAGTCAACGACGCCGCCGGTCTTGCGGCGGGCGATTCTGTGCTTCTGACCTCGGCGCGCCGGCTCGGCCGCATGCTCAATCCGCAGGATACGCTAGCGCGCATCGCCAGCGACCAGTTCGCGATCATGATTTTGTCCGAAAGCGGGTCCGCAGCCGTCACAGCGCTGGCCGACAGGGTGCGCAAGACCGTCGCCATGCCAGTGACATTCAACGATCGGGAAATCGCGCTTTCGGTTTCTGTCGGCATATCATTGGGCGACTCGCAGCCAAACGCCAAATCCGAAGACATGTTGAAAGACGCCGAAATCGCCATGGCCTTCGCCAAGCGGAACGGCGGCAATCGGGTCGAGACGTTCAAGCCAAGCATGGCCGCGAACCGCTCTGACCGGCAAGCGCTTGAAGCGGATTTGCGACGGGCGCTGGAGCGCAACGAGATCGGAATTTTCTTCCAGCCCATCGTGCGCCTGCAGGACCGGACCATCGCCGGCTTTGAGAGTCAGTTGCGGTGGAATCATCCACGCCTTGGGCGGCTGCTGCCAGCCGACTTCGTGCCTCTGGCTGAAGAAACGGGCTTGATCGGCGACCTCGGAGTCTTCGCGCTGGAACGCGCAGCGCGCGAACTTAGCGCGTGGCAGACCGCGCTCAATGTCGATCCCCCGATCTATGCGACGGTGCGCATTCCATCGCGCCATCTGATGCGTCACGACCTTGTCGCGGATGTGAAATCAGTTCTGACGCGCTCAGGCGTCAGCCGCGGTTCGCTGAAGCTCGAAATTCCTGAATATCTGATGATGGAAAACCCCGAACATTCCGCCCAGCTGCTGGTGCGGCTGAAGGAGTTGGGCGCGGGCCTCGTGCTTGGTGGATTCGGAACAGGCTATTCCTCGCTGTCCTACCTCCAGCGCTTCGTCTTCGACTCGATCAAGATCGACCGTTCCTTCGTACAGATGTCCTCAAGGGGTTCGCGCTCGCGCATGTTGCGCTCCATGGTGACCATGGCGCTCGACAATGACATGGATGTGATCGCGGAAGGCGCCGAGAGCGAAAGCGATGTGATTGAACTCTTCCAGATCGGCTGCGCCTTCGGACAGGGCAGCGTCTTTGGACAGAATATTTCGCAAGTTGAAGCCCGAAAGCTGATGGGCGCTTCGACGGACGTCGCCGCGTAAGGCTTCAGATGATCCCGGGCTTCAGGCGTGCCCGGCTTCGCTCGCCAGCATCGCCGGATCGATGCCGATCTTTCGCATGGCGCGGCCATATTTCGACGCAAGATCAGCGCCGAAAATTAGATCGGGATCCGCCTCGCAGCTTAACCAGCCGTTCTGCTGGATCTCTTTTTCAAGCTGCCCCGGCGACCAGCCAGCGTATCCCAAAGCCAGCACCGCCTGATAAGGCCCCGCGCCCTGCGCTATGGCGCGCAGGATATCGACCGTAGCGGTCAGCGAAACAGCTTTGTCGATGGGCATGGTGGTCTCTTCGACATGATAGTCGGAGGAATGCAGCACGAAGCCGCGCTGCGTCTCCACAGGGCCGCCCTTGAGAACCTGCACGCCGCCGGCGCGCGTGGGCAGACGGATAGCCTCCTTCTCGTCAATCACTTCAAGCTGGACCAAAAGATCGGGAAAAGTGACCCGCTTGGCCTTCTGGTTGATGACGATGCCCATGGCCCCTTCCTTGGAATGGGCGCAAAGGTAGATCACGGATCTGGCGAAACGCTGGTCCGTCATGCCAGGCATGGCGACCAGGATCTGCCCATCGAGATAACCGCGCCGCTTACGGCTGGACCTGATCTTGTCTAGACTCATGGCGGTCATCGTATGCCTTCATCGCGGCGGCGCCAAGAAGCAGCGAACGCCGCCCCTTCCAGGATCATCCAGGATCATATGGCGCCTCAACAGGCGAGGGAGTACAAGCGTTCCATGTCCAAAGCGACCGCAGCCAAAGCCTTCACCATTGTGGGCGCCCTCATGATCCTGAGCGCGGCGGGCTTCGGTCGCGCGCTGGCGCAAGCGTCCCCATGGGCGCAGAACGAGAAGTCGCAGACGCGGCTGCTTGGCGCAGGCGGACCAGATGCGGGGCGCTATCTGGCTGGCGTCGAGATCAGCCTCGCGCCAAAAAGCCTTACCTATTGGAAGCTGCCCGGCGACGCCGGCGTGCCGCCGGTCTTCTCCTTCGAAGGGTCGAAGAACCTCGCGAGCGCCAAGCCGCTCTATCCCCCGCCCCGCCGATTTCCTGAAGCTGGCGGGGAGGCCTTCGGCTATATGGACGAGGTGGTCTTTCCGCTGCTGATCACGCCCATAGACCCCGCCCAGCCCGTCGCGCTAATGCTCAAGCTCGACTATGCGACCTGCGAGCAATTGTGCATTCCCGCTCAAGCGAATCTGCGCATTGATCTGTCGCCGGGGCTGGGCGTGAGCGGTGAGGCCAGCCGTTTGCGCGCATGGCTCGCCCGCACGCCCCGCGGCGCCGATGACCCCGCCGCGCCGCAGATTGTCGTAACGGGGGGACAGAGCCCTGATGTCTGGACCCTGCGCTTTTCAGGAGAGCCGCCCACCGATGTCTTCGCCGAGGGCCCGCAGGACTGGTTTTTTGACACGAAGCGTACGGGCGAGGGCTTTGACATGATCCTTGCGCAAAAGCCCATCGAACCTGCCCAAGGACCCGTCGAGGTGACGCTGACGCTCGTTTACCCGGGCCAAGCTTTCGAAATCAGAACCGGTCTCGACGCGGGGCGGGCGAAGCCCTAAAAGATACGCGGTGCATCGATGAACCCCATCGAGCAAGAGGGAGACGATACATGATCAAGGTTGGCGACCATTTTCCGGACGTGACGTTCACGGTGATGACCAGCGATGGCCCCAAGCCCAAGCCCTCATCCGAGATTTTCAAGGGCAAGAAAGTCGTGCTGTTCGGCCTTCCCGGCGCGTTCACTCCCACCTGCCATCGCAACCATTTGCCGGGCTATCGCGACAAATTCGATGATCTGAAGGCCAAGGGCGTCGATACGATCGCCGTCACCTCCGTCAACGACGCCTTCGTGATGGGCGCCTGGCGCGACGCCACCAACTGCGGCGACAAGATCGAATTTCTGGCCGACGGCAGCGCCGCCTTCACCAAGGCTGCAGGCCTTACCCTCGACCTGACCGAGCGCGGCCTTGGCGTGCGCATGCGCCGCTTCTCGATGCTTGTCGACGACGGCGTTGTGAAGACCATGAACCTCGAAGAAGCCAACGGCACCGAAGAGTCTGGCGTCGACAAGATGCTGACTCAGGTCTGAGCTTTTTAATACCCTCCCCCTTGTGGGGAGGGTCGGCCGCATAGCGGACGGGGTGGGGGTCGTGAGGCGCTGATCTTGAGCGTAGTTGCATCGCTCACATGCAAAGGCCTCACGACCCCCACCCCGTCCCCCTCTCCACAAGGGGAGGGGAGCTACCAGCGTTGCGCGTAACTAACCGCCCCTCTTGAACGGCGCCATGCCTGCACGCGCGAGTTCATCGGCGCGCTCGTTGAGGTCGTGCCCCGCATGGCCCTTCACCCAGTGCCATTCCACATTATGGCGCTCGCTCGCCTCATCAAGGCGCTTCCATAATTCGACGTTCTTGACCGGCTTTTTCGCCGAGGTCATCCAGCCGTTGCGCTTCCAGCCATGGATCCAGCCCATGACG
>CANBVC010000029.1 GCA_947372795.1 Beijerinckiaceae bacterium | reverse complement strand
GCCAGATCGACCTCGTGACGCGGGTGACGCCAGGCCCAGCCGAGTATCGCGAAATCGGCCACCGAAATATGGTCGCCTGCGAAGAAGGGAACTTCCGCCAGCCGCTTTTCGGCCACGCCATAGAGACGCAGCGTCTCCTTGGAATAACGCTCGAGTCCGTAGCGGCGGTCCTGTTCGTCCTTCACATCGCCGAAGTGATGGCGCTGGCCGAGCATGGGGCCAAAGCCGGCCATCTGCCACATCAGCCATTCCCAAGCCGCGATGCGCTCAGGCCCCGAGGCCGCCAGAAACTGGCCGGTCTTTTCGGCGAGATAGAGCAGGATCGCGCCGGATTCAAAGACGCTGACTGGCTTGCCGCCCAGCCCGTCGGGATCGACGATGGCGGGGATGCGATTGTTGGGGCTGATGGCGAGGAAGGCCGGGTCGAATTGTTCGCCCTTGCTGATGTTCACGGGATGGACCGAATAAGGCAGCCCCATCTCTTCCAGAGCGACGCTGATCTTGCGGCCGTTGGGCGTGTCCCAGGTGTAGAGCTGTATCGTCACGTCATGTCCTCTTGCGAAGCGGTTCAAACCAGCTCGACGGTGAGCGGGTTGTAGGAATAAAGCCAGGCGTTGCGATCCTCGCCCTCGTTGCGCTTGGCGAAGGCGTCGCGCATCGCCTGCACCGACGGCAGATGGAACAGGGCCCGGTTGGCCGTTGACTGGTTGACGATCTTCGCCGTGCGGTCGATGCGGTTGCGCTGATAGAGCTGCAAAGCGTCGGCGATATTGTCACGCATGTCGAGAGCCCGCGCCAGCACCGCGCCATCTTCGATCGACATGGCGGCGCCCTGCGCAAGGTAGGGCAGCGTGGGATGAGCGGCGTCGCCCAGCAGGGTTACGCGCTTCGAGCTCCAATTGTGCAGGGGCTGGCGACCATGCAACGACCAGCGATAGCACTCATCCTTGTCAGCGGTGTCGATGATCGTCTGAATAGCGGGATGCCAGCCTTCGAAATCCTTCTTCAGCTTGTCCCACGAGAATTTCATGGTCCACGACTCCTCGAAGACCTCTTCGGTCTCGATCAGCCCGACGAAATTCATCAGCTTGCCGCCGCGCAGATAATAGCAAACCGCGTGGCCGCCCGGGCCCATGAAGACCGACATCACCTGTTCGAGGAAAGGTTCGGGCAGGCGCTCCACCGGCACGGCGATGCGCCATGCAGCGTCGCCGGTGTAAATCGAAGTCGTATCGCCGAACATCTGCGCACGGATCGCCGATTTCAGGCCATCGCAGGCGATGAGAAGATCACCACGGGCGACAGCGCCATTGGTGAAATGCATCTCGACGCCATCTTCGCGCTCAACGAATTTGGCGCCGCGATGGTTGAGGTGAATGAGGTTGGGCTTAAGCTCCTGCGCCTTGGTGGCGAGGATCTCGTGGAGATCCGCACGGTGCAGCTGGGTATAGGGGGCGCCATGCTTGCGCAGGTGATCTTCGGAGAGTTCGAAACGCTGGAGGATCTCGCCCGTGTCGTGCAGGCGGAACACATAGGCGCCAGGGCGCACGCCAACCGCGTCAAGCTGATCGCCAAGGCCGAAGGAGCGCAGCACATGCATGCAGTTGGCGCTGAGCTGGATGCCCGCGCCTATTTCGCCAAGCTGCGACGCCTGCTCATAGATCTCGACGTCATGCCCAGCCTTTAGCAGGCTGATGGCGGCGGCGAGCCCGCCGAGACCTGCGCCCACGAGAATGATCTTCTGGCGTTCCATGCAAACTCCCCCAGGCTCGGCAGTCTTTCCGATCTGCCGGTCTTAGCAATGATCGCAGCGAAAAAGAAGTGAAGCTGGAACAGCTCAGCGCCGCCCGCGTTCGCCTCTAGGCAAGAGGAGGGCCCACATGACCACGTTGGACATGCAGACGACCGAGCTGCGCGATGACCCGGACATGGCCGAGCACCTGCGGACCTACGCCCATTTCAAGACGCTGGCCTTCTGGGCGGCCATAGGGCTCCCCTTCTTCTTCGCCTTCATACTCTACTATTCGCAGTAGCTCACTTGACAATGCGCACCGCGCCCGTGGCGGCGCTCGTTGTCAGCGCGGCATAGGCCTTCAGCGCCATAGAGACGTTGCGGGTGCGCTTTTCCGTTGGCTTCCAGGCGTCGGCGCCCTTCTTCTCCATGGCGGTGCGGCGGGCGGCCAGCTCCTCGTCGGAAATGGCGATTTTAATGCTGCGGTGGGGAATATCGATCTCGATACGATCGCCCTCCTCCACCAGCGCGATCGCCCCGCCTTCGGCCGCTTCAGGCGAAGCATGGCCGATGGACAGGCCCGAGGTTCCGCCTGAGAAGCGGCCATCGGTGATCAGCGCGCAAGCCTTGCCGAGGCCCTTCGATTTCAGATAGCTCGTGGGATAAAGCATTTCCTGCATGCCGGGGCCGCCGCGCGGTCCCTCGTAGCGGATCACCACCACGTCGCCCGCCTTGATCTTGCCGCGCAGGATGGCGTCCACCGCCGAGTCCTGGCTCTCGAAGACCCGCGCGGGGCCTGCGAACACATGGCAGCTCTCGTCAACGCCAGCCGTCTTCACGATGCAGCCGTCCAGCGCGATATTGCCGGTGAGCACAGCAAGGCCGCCGTCCCTGAGGAAGGCATGTTCGGAGTCGCGGATGACGCCAGCGGAACGATCCGTATCCAGATCGTCCCAGCGACGGTCCTGGCTGAAAGCCGTCTGGGTGGGAACGCCGCCCGGCGCCGCGCGGAAGAAGGTCTTCACCTCTTCGCTGGCGTGGCGGGAGATGTCGTAGCGATCAAGCGCCTCGCCCATGGTGGGCGTATGCACGGTCGACGTATCGCCATGGATGAGCCCAGCGCGCTCCAGCTGGCCAAGGATGGACATGATGCCGCCCGCGCGGTGCACATCCTCGATATGAACGTCGGCGACCGCAGGCGCGACCTTGCAGAGCACCGGCACAGCGCGCGATAGACGGTCGATGTCAGCCATGCCAAAGGGAATGCCGCCCTCATAGGCAGCCGCCAGTAGGTGAAGCACCGTATTGGTGGAGCCGCCCATGGAGATGTCGAGGGTCATGGCGTTTTCGAACGCCTTGAAGCTCGCGACATTGCGCGGCAGCACGCTCTCATCATCCTGCTCGTAATATCGACGGGCGAGTTCGACGATCGTGCGGCCAGCCTGAAGGAAGAGTTCCTTGCGGTCCGCATGGGTCGCCAGCACCGTGCCATTGCCCGGCAGCGACAGGCCGAGGGCCTCGGTGAGACAGTTCATGGAATTGGCGGTGAACATGCCCGAGCAGGAGCCGCAGGTCGGGCAAGCGGACCGTTCGATAACATCGACCTCGGCGTCGCTGATCGAGTCGTCGGCGGCGGCGACCATGGCGTCGATGAGATCGACGGAGCGGGTCTTGCCCTCATGGATATATTTGCCCGCCTCCATGGGTCCGCCCGAAACGAAGATCGCGGGAATGTTGAGGCGCATGGCGGCCATCAGCATGCCGGGCGTGATCTTGTCGCAGTTGGAGATGCAGACGATCGCGTCGGCGCAATGGGCGTTGCACATATATTCGACGGAATCGGCGATGATTTCGCGCGAGGGCAGGCTATAGAGCATGCCGTCATGGCCCATTGCGATGCCATCATCCACCGCAATGGTGTTGAACTCCTTGGCGACGCCGCCAGCCTTCTCGATCTCGCGCGCAACGAGCTGGCCCAGATCCTTGAGATGCACGTGGCCGGGCACGAACTGGGTGAAGGAATTGGCCACCGCGATGATCGGCTTGCCGAAGTCGCCGTCCTTCATGCCGGTGGCGCGCCAGAGCCCGCGCGCGCCAGCCATGTTGCGGCCGTGGGTGGTGGTTCTGGAGCGATAGTTGGGCATTGCCGATCCTTGGTGTGCTTGGGGTTCGCCTGCTTATAGGCCATCGGCCGGGGCGCGGAAAGCCGCCCCCAGCCCCGGCCTCTCAGAGTTCGGTGATCTTCTGCGGGAACTTGTGCAGCGCTTCGACCCGGCCATGCTCATCCACGAGATAGTTGTCGCAGACCCAGCTATAGGTACGGGCGGTCACATAGGTCGGATGGACCGCGAAGAGCATGTTGCGCCCGACTTTCAGCGTCTCGTCGTGCCGGATCAGGGGACGCTCGACCATGTCATAGCCCTGACCATGGGCGTAGAGCCGGGTTTCCTCGGGGCGGCCATTCTTGCGCATGAAATCGTTGTAACGCGCGAAAATGTCAGCGGGGTCGGCGTCGGGCTGCAAGAGTTCGAGCGTGAACTGCTGCGCCTGCAGCACGAAGGCGAATTCGTCGTGCATTTCCTGAGAGGCCTTGCCCAGAACCCAGGTGCGGCCGATCTCGCCATAATAGCCGCCTGGCCCGCTGTTCTCGATCAGCATGCAGAACTGATCGCCCTCGCGGATGGTGCGGTTCTGCAGATGGGGCGGCCCCATCACGGCGGGCGTCCCAATCGGGCCGGAGGCGGCCATGTACCAGCCCTGCTCGCTGCCCAGCGACGTGCTGATCGAGCGGGCGACCTGCACCATCTCCATGTCGCGCATGCCGGGCCGCAGGGCCTTGGTGACGGCCTCGGCGGCGATGTCCTGCATGGCCGTCATGCGGCGGATGAGGGTGATCTCCTCCGGGCTCTTGACCGCCTTGATGGCGTCCACCAGCGGCGAGGCGTCCACGAAGGTCGCGCGCGGCAGGTGCTTCTTCAGGTGGTCGACCATGGCGAAGGAGATGGCGGAGGGGCCCAGCAAGCCGATGGTGGCGCTCTCATAGCCCTTGAGCGACTGCAGGGCGCATTCGGCGTCATAGGTCGCGGTATAGTGGATCGCCACATAGCTCGGCGAACCCATGACGTGGCCGACGCCGCGCCGAATCCCGTCGCCCGCCGCGTCAAGGCGCAGAACCTGTCCGAAGGGCCCCTGCCCCACGACGGTCATCAGATCTTCGCGCGGGAAAACGACGGTGAAAGGATAGCCGTTGGTGGCGGGCAGATCGGTCAGATATTTCACATATCCGCCCATGAAATCATTGTTCGCCTGGGCGAGCAGAACATCGATCTTCTGCGCGGCCATCTCCGCGCGGATCAGCCCCCAGCGACGCTCGAGTTCGGCGGTCGATATGGGTGTGTTCACGCGTTCGTTCATGCTCGTCTCCTCCCACGCGGGTTTTTCAGTGGACGGCATTTGAACGCAGCGGGAGAGAAGCGCAAGGGGGGCCGCGTTTAAGCGCAGCGGTCTCCTCAAACCACTTCGGATCGGCCCTGCAGAACCATGATGGGGGCGCCGCGAGGCACACGGCTGTGCAAGTCGATGATGTCGTGGTTGAACAGGCGGATGCAGCCGCTCGACACGGCGTCGCCGATGGTTGAGGGCTCGTCGGTGCCATGGACCCGGTAATTGGTTTCCTGTCCGTCGCGGTGAATATAAAGGGCGCGGGCGCCAAGCGGGTTATCGATGCCGCCCGGCATGCCGCCGCGCACGGGGCCGTAACGCTGGGGCTGCACTGCGATCATATTGGGGGTCGGAGCCCAATGGGGCCAGACCGCCGTGCGGCCGATCACGCCGGCGCCCTTGAACTCGAACCCCGCCTTTCCGACGCCGCAGCCGTAACGGATGGCCTTGCCGCCAGCGAGCACGAAATAAAGATGGCGGCGCGGCGTATCGACTACGATGGAGCCCGGCTTCTGCGATCCACGATAGGCGACGACCTGCCGCAAGAAGCGCGGATCGATCTCGGACACATCTAGCGCTGGAATGGTGTGACCGCCGTCGGTCAGTTCGGGATAAAGGCCGATGAAGGCTGCCGCGCCATCAGATGGCGCCAAGGAGTTATCGCCAACGCAACCCGCGAGGCCAAAAGGAACAGACGCCAAAAATGTCCGGCGCGTCAATGCCAAGCTTGTGTTGAATTTCATTTCAGACGTATCTTTCCTGCGCAGCCGACCGACGCAGAAAGCGCCGGCATGGGGGCGGCTGAAACGCCACCATATGCCGCCCAAATAAGCTGATTCTGAGCTAACGGTCGAATTCCTCGCAGCTTTTTACGTCAAAACTGCGAAGATTCACGCCCACGAAGGCTCAACCGCGCGCTTTATATGCTCAGTCCGAGGAATTTCGCAGCGTTTGCACCCAAAATGTCGGTCTTGACCTCGTCTGACAGACGCTTCGAGCTCATCACGAATTCCACAGGATGCGTCTCTCCGAAGGGGAAATCCGATCCGAGCATGATCTTGGAGGCGTCAACCTTAGTGGCCAGAAACTCCAGCACGTCGATGTTGAACAGCACGGTCTCGAAATAGAAGGACTTCAAATAGGTGCTGAAGTCGTGACGCATCTGCGGCGTCGAACCGCGGCGATAGATCCAGTCGAAGCGGCCCGCATAATAGGGAATGAAGCCGCCGCCGTGGGCGAAAGCGATCTTCAGGTTCGGGCAATCGTCAAGTACGCCGTCATAGATCAACGAAGTCTGCGCATAGGCTTCTTCAAGCGGCTGGCCCAAAGATATGAGCAGGCTGTGGCGGCGCAGACGCGGATCGGGATTACCCGCAGGATGGATGAAAACCGGGACCTGCAAGGCCTCAGCCCGCTTCCAGAATGGCCGCAGAGCGGGGTCGCCAAGCTCCAGATCGTTCACGCGAGAGGCGACCACAACGCCCCTGAGCTTGAGATCAAGCACCGCACGCTCAAGCTCCTTAATGGCGAGATCAGCGTCCTGAAGGGGCACGGAAGCGATGCCGATCAGGCGATCGGGCGCACGTGAGACAAGTTCAGCCATGTAATCATTATTGAGCCGCTCAAGACGCAGGCCTTCTGACGGATCTTCCGCATAGGTGCACTGATGCAGGATATTCGGGCTCACCACCTGAATGTCGACGCCCATGGCGTCCATATCCGCAAGGCGCAAATCAAGGTTGATCATCTTTTGCAAAAGATGCTCGGGCAAGGCGCGCACGGCGCCGCCCGCCTGCGAACGGATCTGGCCAAGCACCGAACGCTCGTAAGTGGCGTCGAAGACTTCCTGCGTCATGGAATGGGCGTGGAAGTCGATGACGACTGGTTTCTTGCTCATGGGTTATCCAACCTTTGGAATGTGAATGATGTTCGTCAGGCCGCGCCGCGCAAACGATCAACGAGCGCGAGCGGATCGGCGGGCGCTTCATCGCCACGCCATGCGACATGGCCATCGGGGCGCACCAGCACGAAGTCGCGCTCATAAAGCGCGCGCACGGCGGGTTCGCTCAGCGTCTCCACACGCAGGGGCGCCTTGCGGGCGTCGAAAGCCGCTTTGATTTGCGCTGCCGCATCTTTGTCCGAAGTGAAAGCGAGCAGAGTGAAACCGTCGCCGAAAAAGTCGAGCGTCGACGTCTCCTGCGATAGCCACACGTGCGGCGCGCGCACGCCAGGATAGGTCGAGGGGATATATTCGCTGACGCTATCGGGTGGGGCGGGATCTTCGGTCACGGCGCAGATCGGGGAGCCTGCATAGCTGTAGCCAAGCGCAAGACCGTTGGTGACGAATTTCTGCTTGAGGCCAGCAGCGATACGCTCCGCCATCTGTGTGCGCGCCTGCGCGCCTGCGGGACTGTCATCGACGATTTCGGCAGGCGGCTTCTGCCCTCGATCATTTTTATTCATGCGCTCGGCATGGGCGACGTTGCGCGCCGCAATGGGCCTGCGCTCGGCGTCATAGGAGGCGAGCAGACCTGCGCCGCCCCACCCAGACAGGGTGGCGGCGAGCTTCCAGCCGATGTTGGTAGCGTCGCCAAGCCCCGTGTTCAGGCCAAGGCCAGACGCCGGATGATTGAGATGCGCGGCGTCGCCTGCAAAGAACACGCGGCCCACCTGATAGGTGTCAGCGACGACATTGCGCGCAGTCCAGCGCCCAACTGAAATCACCTCGAAGGGGGCCTTGTCGCCTGCGATTTCGCGGAACAGCTTGGGAACGTCGATAGCTTCGGTATTGTCGTAGAATTCCTTGCCGCGAAGGCCGAAGCGATAAAGCTCGCGGCCATCAAGCGACACAAGGTTGCGCCAGATGCCGCCGGGACCAACGAAGTTGATAAGAGCCGCCTTGCCCTTGTCGTGATGATCCCACAGGTTCGGCGCGCGGACATAAGCGCTCACGTGATAGGTCATGCCTTCGCCGCCGCCAAGCGCCACGCCGAGCGCGCGACGGATCGGCGTATGCGCGCCGGTGCAATCCACCAAATATTGCGCTTCAATCACATAGCGCTCGCCATCGGCAAGGTCGGTCGCGGTGACCCGCACGACATCGTCCGTCTGCTCAAGCGCCTCAAAGCGCCAGCGAAAGCGCAGGTCGACGCAATCAAACTTCCGAGCGGCCGCGCACAGGATCGGATCGGTCCAGATCTGGTTGCAGCGTTGCGCGCTTTCGGGACTTATGGAAGAGGCCCGCGAGCCGCCATGATCAGGCCGCTCCACCCGCGCGACTTCAAAGCCATTCAGCGCGGTGCAATAGAGCGCGGTATGGGGAAAATCAGGCGGGGCTGAGGCGGCGCGAATGGCGTCGACGAGACCCCAGCGACGGATGAACTCCATGGAGCGCGCGTTGAGCGCGGTCGCGCGCGGATGTTCGGCGGGACGATCGCTTTGCTCCAGCACGAGGCACGGAATATTGCGCGAGCCCAGTTCGATGGCGATCGCAAGACCTACCGAGCCGCCCCCCGCGATGAGAACAGGCGTCTGGATGACGGAATTTTTCATAAGCTTCATAAGTCCTGCATTGCTTCAGGGCATGGCGCCCGGCTCGCGGCCATAGGCGGAACGAACCTTCTCGGCGACGGCCTCGGGTGCATCGACGATGGTGTTGACGAGTTCAGCAAGTCGCGTTCCGCTCATATAGCGAATGTCGAGATTGGTCTGTTCGGCCTCCTTGAGGAACTCGGGGTCAGCCAGAGTATCGTCAAAGGCTTTGCGCAGGGCGGCCACGCGATCTGCGGGAACATCCGGCGGGAGGAAGAAGGGGCGACCCAGCCCGACCGAAGCCGACAGTAGCATCAGCACTTCGCGCTGCTCATTGGTCTTGGCGAGTTCGTGCATCAAGGGAACATCTGGCAGCGCCGCCTCGCGCTTGAGGCCTGTCTGGAACAGCACATTGACCTTCTTGTCGCGGAGCCAGTCGGGATGTTCGAGCTGCACGGCGGAGAGACTGAATCCGGCCCGTGCGCTCACCTCGCCGCGCTCCATGCCAAGATCGGCCTCCCCGCTCGTGCCATAGCCAGCGACGATCTTGAACTTCGTGCCCAGCAGCACGTTCATGACATTGGCGTAAAGAAACCCATTGGAGCTGACGCCCGTCGCGCCCGCGATGACCTCGCGGGTCATCACATCCTCGATGGTTTTCGCACCCGACGTGTGCCAGGCCATGGTCAGCAGATTGCTGAGGCCAGCAGAGCCGACCCAGTTGAATTTTCGCACATCAAAGCGAACAGAAGGACCAGTGACCAATTGCTCCAGCGGAACGCCATTGTTGACGACGCCGAGATAAGTTCCATCGCGCGGCGCCTGCGTAAACATGAACTGCGTCGCGCGCATATGCCCTGCGCCCGGCATGTTGCGCACGACGACGGAAGGCGTGCCGGGAATGAAACGCGGCATATGTTTCGACAACATACGAGCCGTGGAATCAAAGATGCTGCCCGGCCCTGTGCTCACGATGATGTTGACGGTCTTGCTGGCATAAAAATCCTGAATGGCGTCAGCGAAGGCCGCGCCAACAGGCGCAAGGCACAGAGCCGCCGCGATCGCGCCGCGCGCCAATAGTCCCCGACGCGAAATGATCATCACAATGTCCCCCCGGCGGCGCTCATGCGCTCTTCAACCAACAGATCAAGACGCCGCAGCACTTCACGGTCGCTGACCAGAAACAGGGTCGCCTCGTCAGACAGGCATTCATGCGTCACCACGTTATGTCCCGGCATGGTGAAGACATCATGCGCGTTCCATTCGAAGGTCTGATCACCGACGCGCGAGCGCCCATGGCCAGCCACAATGAAACAGGCTGCATTGGCGTTGCTGCGCATGGCGTCGGTCGCCTGGCCCTTTTTGATCCGCATCATCCGGCAATCCATCAGGGGCATCGCAGGCGCGCCAGTAAGCGGATTGACGACGCGGATGCTGCGCGCGCCATCCCCATGCGGCGGCGCCGCTTCAAGGGCTGCTTCCCATGCCGCCTTGGGGAAGCGGAACAGCGGCGAATAATTGGCTTGCGGACCTTCCAGCACAGGAGCAAGGCCGGCGCCCGCAAAAGCGGAATCGGCGATAGTGGGCGGCAGGTTTTTCACTGGCCCCGGTTCGAAGACCTGCGTGCCCAGATATTGGTGCAGAGGCACGTCGAGAACATCAAGCCAGACGAGCACGCCCTCGCCCCGGTGCGCATGTTCGTGCCATGAGCCGCCCGGCGTGATGACGAGATCGCCCGGGGTCATCAGGCATTCCTTGCCATCGACCGTCGTGACGCCGCCTGAACCCTCAACCACGAAACGCAAGGCGTTGGCGGTATGGCGGTGCGGGCGCGCGGTCTCCCCCGCCATCAGCACCTGAAAATTCGCGTTGATGTTGGTGGCCGTATTACGCCCGCCGCGCGCATCGGGATTATTGAGCGCCAGCACCCGGCGCTCGGCGTTCTCGGTCGTGGTGACGAGCACCGCGTCGTCAATGAGGGGGCGAATGTCGCTCCAGCGCCAATGGTGTCCCTGCGGCGCGCCAGCCGCTACGCGGTGAACCGCAGTTTCCCATAAGGGGGTGACGCGCGCCACGTCCCACGAGCGACGGATCGCCTCCATGCGTTCCGCGCTAAGTCCGTTCGGGTTTTCGCCATGGCCCATTAGATGATCGCCTTCAAATGCGCGGGTCCATAGCCTTGAAACCAAGCCGCACGGAGCCGTAATTCAGCGCCTGCACGTCCCAGACGAGCGCAATATGCTGCGCGACTGCATGCACGTCCCGCCAGGCGCGCTGTAGGGGATGGGTGCGTTCAAGTCCGCGCCCGCCCGACAGCGGCAGCAGGCGCTCGACAGCCTGAACGGCCAGCTTCGCCGCATAGCCGGTGTTGAGCCTGTATTTCACGCGCTGCTCGTAGGAGGGCAGCTCGCGCGCATGCGCTCCAGCGACGATCTTCATGCGGTCGACCGCCAGCACCGCCTTCGCCGCCTCAATCTCGGCGGTGGCTTCAGCGACGCGCATCTGCACGCTTTGTTGCTGCGCAAGCGGAACCTGCCCTGCGGAACGACGGTCCGCCAGTTCTTCCAGCACCACATCAAGCGCGCCCTCTGCGCCGCCAACCGCAGCGCCTACGAGGCTATGGGCGAAGGGAGCGAAGAGCGGCATGTTATAGAGATCGCCATCATGATGATCCGCGCCCGGGCTCATGGCCTCGCGCGTCGTCATGACATCAAGCAAGCGATGGTCAGGCACGAATGCGTTCTCGACGAGAACGTCGTTGCTGCCCGAGCCCGTCAACCCCACGACGTTCCAGGTGTCTTCGATCTGATATTGGTCGCGCAGCATCAAAGCGAAAAATTGCTTCGGCGGCTGGCCTTCCTGCTGCGCCATGATCAAGAGGATGCAGGCTTGGCAATGATCGACATTACTGGAGAAGCGCCAGCGTCCGCTCACCTTGTAGCCGCCCTCTACCCGCTCAAGCCGCATGTCGGCTGGCAGGAAGGTGCTGGCCACTGTGGCGTCGGGCGTCGCGCCCCACAGATCTTGCTGCGCCTGCGCTGGGAACATGCCCAGAATCCATGCATGGCAAGCTGTGACGCTATAGGCCCAGGCGCTGGAGACGCAGTTGCGCGCAATCTCCGAGGCGATCACCGTATGGGCGCCATATGCCAGCTCGTAGCCACCAAATTCGCGAGGCTGAAGAGCCTTGTAGAATCCTGCGTTCCGAAAATCGGCTTCGGTCTCATCGGGAATGCGGCGCAGGTTCTCGGTCTGAATGGCGCGGTTGCGCAGGATGGGGCCAAGTTCGCGAGCGCGCGCGACGAGCGTCTGCTCCAGCGCTGCGGCGGCTTCGACGCGAAATCCTGCGTCGAAAATCTCTGACGCCGTCATGCCTCTGTCTCCCCCAGTGGTGTTGGGCGAAGATGTAGCCATATTCGGGAAGCGTCACAACCGAATTCCAGATGCGCGAAAAGACGAGGCGCGCGCCACACCTGCCTCCGAATTACGACTCGTCGATACAGATGATCGGCAGGATGGTGAGCTCGATGGGATTCGAACCCATGACCCCATGATTAAAAGTCACGTGCTCTACCAACTGAGCTACGAGCTCTCACCGCCCTTGTCGCGGAAAAATCCGACGACCAGAATGCCTTGCTTGAGCGTGACGGGAAGACAGGCCGAGACCTGACTGCGCCTTGCCTCAAAAAGGCTTCGCGTTGACTACCCGTCCACAGCCGTTCGGTCAATAGCGCGCGGCGCGGCACGTTGAATTGCCGCGTAGATATCGAACATGATAATCAAGGTTCCACAACAGGAACCTGAGCGACATGAGCGAGCGGCCGGACAGCGCAGATCAGGACCGCCCAGCGTCCCCTTTCTGGTCCTTTTCCCTAAGGATCTATAGGCAAACCGGCGTTCCGGCCGCCTGCCTTACCCTGCAGGATGGCGCGGGCGTTGACGTGAATGTGCTGCTTTTCAGCCTTTTCGCCGCCACCCAGAATCGCCAGCTTTCCTCCACAGACCTTTCCGCCATCATCGCTTTCATCGAACCTTGGCGCAGCAGCGTCGTTGTTCCCCTGCGTGGCGTTCGGCGCTTTTTGCGCGAGGCGCCGCAGGGATTTGAAGGGGGAGATGCGTTGCGGCAGAGGGTCAAGGCGATTGAGCTCGAGGCCGAACGGTTGCAGCAAGAAGCGCTCTACGCCACCTTTGCGCTTGAAAAATTCGGAGCGTCGGCGCCCGCGCCCGCTGCAGCGAAAGCAAATATAGAGGCCTATGGCGCCTGCCTTGGCGCAGAATTTGATTCGGACGCGGTCGAAGCCCTGCTCGTCGCCTTCGCTAAAATCGGAGACTTCCGGACGTGAGCAAACCCAATCGGATCATCATCGGCATAAGCGGCGCTTCTGGCGTCATCTATGGCATCCGCGCCCTTCAGGTGCTGAAAAAACTGGGCGTCGAAACCCACCTTGTGGTCAGCAAGGCGGCGGAAATGACCATGGCTTATGAGTCCGACTACACGATCAAGGATCTGCGCGCGATCGCCGATGAGCATCATGCGCAGGTGGATATCGGAGCCTCGATCTCATCGGGCTCCTTCCATACGCGCGGAATGCTCATCGCCCCCTGCTCCATCCGCACCATGAGCGAGATCGCCACGGGCGTGACAGGGTCCCTGATGAGCCGCGCCGCCGATGTTGTGCTGAAAGAACGTCGCCGTCTCGTGCTGGCGGTGCGCGAGACGCCGCTACATACGGGCCATCTGCGCACCATGCTGCAACTGTCGGAAATGGGCGCTGTGATCTGCCCGGTGGTTCCGGCCTTCTACAACAAGCCGGAAACGCTGGACGACATCATCAACCATACGGTTGGACGTCTGCTTGATCTCTTCGACATTGATACCGGTTCAGTGCGCCGCTGGAAGACCGACGAATAATTCACTGATGCTCCATGAACCACCAGAGCGCAGCGAATAGCACGCTGGTGACTAGGGTGGTGATGGCGGCCTTCATCAGCAATCTGGGCGCAACGGGAGCGCCCGGATCGGTGCCCGCTGCGAAGTCAACGTCCTCATGCTGAGAGCGAACGCCAAAAGGCAGGACCGAGAAAAGCACGATCCACCACAGGGTGAAGAAAATGGCGAGGCCCATAGGCAGCGTCATGGAGCAGTCTCCTTGCAGGTCGCGGTGCGTTGCAGGTTCACACCTGCTCCAGTTCAATCAAGGTTCCGTTGAAGTCCTTGGGGTGCAGAAACAGCACAGGCTTGCCATGGGCGCCAATCTTCGGCTCGCCATCCCCCAGCACCCGCGCGCCGCCCGCCTTCAGCCGGTCCCGCGCGGCGATGATATCATCAACCTCATAGCAGATATGATGCATGCCGCCGTCGGCGTTGCGCTCAAGAAACTTCGCGATGGGAGAGCCTTCGCCCAAGGGCTCCAGCAATTCGATCTTGGTGTTGGGCAGTTCGATGAAGACGACCGTCACGCCATGGGCGGGCTGGGCGATCGGCGCCGAGACCTTGGCCCCCATCGTATCGCGATAGAGGGCCGTGGCGCTGGCGAGGTCGCGCACCGCGATGGCTACATGGTTGAGACGTCCGATCATCTTAGCCCCCGCTAGACTTCCATCACAAGCACATGAACCGTCGGGCGCTTGCCCCAATGGTTGCGCACCGTATTGCGCACGCCCCGTTCGATCGCCGTGGCGGTGGCGTCTGCGTTTCGACGCACCGAGCGCGGGAGGCTGTCGAGCACCGAGAAGACCACCTCATCGACGATCTGCGCCATTTCCTTGCCATCGCGGGTGCGCGCCGGCAATCCCGCCAACACCACGTCAGGACGGCCCGCGACATCACCCTTGACGTTGATGGCGACGCCTATCGAGACAATCCCCGCGAAGGCGAGCTTTTTCCGGTCCTTCATCGCCTCGTCACCCGCAGACAGAAGAACGTCGCCGTCCTTCATCAGGCGCCCATGGGGGATCTCATCAATGACGCCTGGCTTGCCGGGAGCCAGCGCCAGCATGGCGCCATTACGCAGCGTGAAGACATGCGGCACGCCCTGCGCGCGCGCGAAATCGGCATGGACGGAGAGATGCAGGGCCTCGCCATGGGCGGGCACGGCGATCTGCGGCCTGATCCATTCATACATGCGCTGCACTTCGCCGCGGCGCGGATGGCCCGAAGCGTGGATCGGCGCGTCGCGATCGGTGATGATCTTGACGCCCTGGACGACCAGCGCGTTGATCATGCTATTCACCTCGCGCTCATTGCCGGGAATGGTGCGCGAGGAGAAGATCACGAGATCGTCCTGATCAAGCTTGATCTCGGGATGATCGCCCTCGGCGATGCGCGCCACCGCCGCGCGGGGCTCGCCCTGGCTGCCCGTGGCGAGCAGCACGACCTTGTCACGCGTCAGGCTGGAATAAGCCATGACCGGCAAAAACGGAGCGACTCCTTCGAGATAGCCGCATTCGCGCGCCACCGCGATCGTGCGCTCCATGGCCCGGCCCGCGATGACGACCTGACGGCCAGCAGCGGCGGCAGCCTCCGCCACTGAGCGCAGACGCGCCACATTGGAGGCGAAAGTCGTCACGAGCACACGGCCCTTGGCCTGAGCGATCACCTCGTTCAAGGCGATGGCGACATCGGCCTCGGAGGGGCTCTCGCCCTCGCGCATGATATTGGTGGAATCACAGATCAGCGCCAGCACGCCTTCATCGCCGATGGCGCGCAGGCGAGCTTCATCGGTCGGCAGGCCGATCACAGGAGTCGGGTCCCGCTTCCAGTCGCCGGTGTGCATGACAAGACCGAGCGGGGTGCGAATAGCGAGCCCGTTGCTCTCTGGCACCGAATGCGACATGGGCACGAATTCGATCGAGAACGGCCCAAGTTCAATGGTGGCGCCCTGCGCGACCACATTAATCTTGATCTGCGGCGCGCCGGGTTCGGAAAGGCGACGCGTCTCAAGCAAGGAGGCGGAAAAGCGCGTCGCATAGACCGGGCATTGGAGCTTTGGCCACAGATCCGCAATGGCGCCGACATGGTCCTCATGGGCATGGGTGATGACGAGGCCCAGCAAATCCTTCTTGTGCCGCTCGATAAAGGCGAGGTCTGGCATGAGCAGGTCGATGCCCGGCAGATCCGGCCCCGCGAAGGCGACGCCAAGATCAATCAGAATCCACTTGCGCTTGCCGGGAGGGCCAAAGCCGTAGAGGGCCGCATTCATCCCGATCTCGCCGAGACCGCCAAGCGGCGCGAAGACGAGTTCGTCGTTGGAATTGTTCATTCCCATACCTGTGGTTGCCCTGCAGCCTCGGTGAGGCCCGGGAGAAATACATCGCCGGCGTCGATTGTCCGCAGGCCGGCTTGCGTGTCGAGCAGCAGACGCCCGTGTTCATCGAGCCCGCGCAGCACGCCATTTATGCGCTGATCGCCCACACTGACCACAGCAGGCTCGCCCATGCCAGCAGCGTATGAGAGCCATGCGGCGCGCACCAGCGCAAAACCCCTGCCCTCGTCCCACCGGTCGAGCCAGTCTGCAAATTCCTGCGCGAAAACTTCGAGCAGCTCATCGGGCTTCATCAGATGCCCGAGGCTGGCGAGATCCGTCGCGCCATAGGGCAGCCCCTGCGGATGCGAAGCGCAATTGACGCCGACCCCGATGACGCAGGCGAAGCCGCCACCGTGCGTTTGCGACGCCTCAAGCAGCACGCCAGCGATCTTGCACCCATCGACAATGGCGTCATTGGGCCATTTCAACCGCAAGCGGGAACCAAGACGCCCCGTGAGCGCAGATGCGAGCGCTACGCCCGCCACAAATCCAAGCTCAGGCGCACGCTGGGGAAGCGCCGCGTCGACCAGCAGCAGACTGGCATAAAGATTACCTTCGGGCGAGACCCAATTGCGGCCAAGCCGGCCCTTGCCGCCTGTTTGTCGTTCGGCCCTGATCCACAGACGGCCAGGGTCTCCCTCGCGCGCCCGCGCCATCGCCTCGTCGTTGGTGGAGCGCAGACTATCGAAAACCTCAAGCCGATAGCCTCGACCCAAAACGGGAGCCGAAAGGCGCACGCTCAGAATAGCGATTTCGCCGCAGCGGCCGCAGCCACGTCAAGCGGTCCCGGCCAGAAGGAGAAGAACACAACAAGAAGGCTAGCCACCACCAGCACAGCGGTCACCGCCGGGCTCGCGCGCTCGAAAGCGGGCGCGGGCTCGTCGAAATAAATCACCTTCACGATGCGCAGATAGTAGAAGCACGCGACCACGCTCATCAGGACGCCGATGACGGCGAGCGGATAAAGGTGGGCCTGAATGGCGGCGTTGAACACGTACCATTTGGCGAAGAAACCAGCGAGCGGGGGAATGCCCGCCAGCGACAGCATCATGGCCGAAAGGAACAGCGCCATGGGGCCGTTGGTGCGCGATAGGCCCGCAAGGTCAGAGATCTTCTCCACATAAACGTCGCCGACGCGCATCGAAAGAATGGCCGCGAAGGTTCCCAGCGTCATAGCGAGATAGATCGACAAATAGACCAGAACGCCCTGGACGCCCTGCTCCGTGCCCGCCGCCAGACCGACCAGCGCAAAGCCCATGTGGCCGATTGACGAATAGGCCATCAGACGCTTGATGTTCGACTGGCCGATGGCCGCAAAGGCGCCGAGCGCCATGGAGAGGATCGAGACGAAGACCAGAATCTGGCGCCACTGGTCCGTGACGCCTGGAAAAGCGGTCATGACCACGCGCACGGTGATCGCCACAGCGGCCATCTTGGCGGCCGAAGCGAAGAAGGTCGTCACAGGGGTCGGCGCGCCTTCGTAAACGTCGGGCGTCCACATGTGGAAGGGAACGACGGACATCTTGAACGAGAGGCCGGCCAGCAGGAAGACGAGGCCGAAGACGACGCCGATCGTCGCCTTGCCCTGAATGGCGGTCGCGATTCCGTCGAGCGAAACCGTGCCAGCGAAGCCATAGAGCAGCGAAGCGCCATAAAGCAGCATGCCCGAAGAGAGGGCGCCCAAGGCGAAATACTTCAGGCCAGCTTCCGACGCGCGCACATTGTCGCGATGGAAGGCGGCGATAACGTAGAGCGCAAGGCTCATCAGCTCGAGGCCGAGATAGAGCGAGATCAGCGACTGCGCTGAAATCAGCATCAGCATGCCGAGCGTCGCAAGAATGACGAGCACGGGGAATTCGAACAGGTCGATCTTCTCTCGGCGCATATAGTCGAGCGAAAGCAGCAGCGTGACGATGGACCCGATCAGCGCGAGGCCCTTCATATAACGACCGAAGGCGTCATCGATGAAGGCCCCGTCGAACACGACCGTCTTGGGACCAGCGCCCACAAAGAGCAGCAGGAAGGCGAGGCCAAGCACCGCGATCGCGCATTCGCTGATGATCCAGTCGCGACCGTCGCGCGCACGAAAAACGCCGAGCAGGAGCAGAAGCAGCGCGCCGAGCGCCAGAACCACTTCCGGCAGGCTGTGAGCGAGTGCGAAGGAGATGGGAGTCATATTCTCATGTCCTCAGTGCAGCGCGAGCGCAGCGGTTTTGGTGGCGGCGAGCGCCGCATCAACGCCCTTCAGCAGCTGATCGACGGAGGCGGCGCAGGCGTCAAGGATCGGCCCCGGATGCACGCCATAGTAGATGGTGAGCAAAAGCAGGGGCGCGAAGAGCGCAATCTCGCGCGCATCAAGATCGGTGATGCCGACCAGCGCGGGCTTCTCCAGCACGCCGAAGATCACGCGGCGATAAAGATAAAGCGCATAGGCCGCCGACAGGATGACGCCGGTCGTCGCGAAGAAGGCCACCCAGGCGTTTGTCTTGAAGATGCCGATGAGCGTCAGGAATTCACCGACGAAACCCGAAGTGCCCGGCAGACCCACATTGGCCATGGTGAACACCATGAAAACCAGCGCATAGAGCGGCATGCGCTGCACCAGCCCGCCATAGGCCGCGATGTCGCGGGTGTGGATGCGGTCATAGACCACGCCGACGCAAAGGAAGAGCGCGCCCGACACGAAGCCATGCGACACCATCTGGAAGACGGCGCCCTGAACGCCCTGCGCATTCATGGAGAAGAGACCCATGGTCACGAAACCCATGTGGGCGACGGAGGAATAGGCGATCAGCTTCTTCATGTCCTCCTGCACCAGCGCCACCAAAGAGGTGTAGACGATGGCGATGACTGAGAGCGTCCAGACGAGCGGCGCAAAATATTGCGACGCGTCGGGGAACATGGGCAGCGAGAAGCGGATGAAGCCGTAGCCGCCCATCTTGAGAAGAATGCCGGCCAGGATCACCGAGCCTGCCGTGGGCGCCTCGACGTGCGCGTCAGGCAACCAGGTATGCACCGGCCACATCGGCATCTTCACCGCGAAGGAGGCGAAGAAGGCGAGCCACAGATATTTCTGCATTGAGACGGGGAAGTCAGTCTTCAGCAGCGCGGTGATGTCGGTCGTGCCCGCCACACCATACATGGCCATGATGGCAAGGAGCATCAGCAGCGAACCGATCAATGTGTAGAGGAAGAACTTGAAGCTGGCGTAGATGCGCCGCTTGCCGCCCCAGATGCCGATGATGAGGAACATCGGGATCAGGCCGCCTTCGAAGAAGACATAGAAGAGCACGAGGTCTAGCGCGCAGAACACGCCGATCATCAGCGCTTCCAGCACGAGGAATGCGACCATATATTCTTTGATGCGATGTTCGATCGTGACCCAGGACGCGCCGATGCAGAAGGGCATCAGGAAAGTCGTCAGGAGCACGAAGGGCATCGAAATGCCGTCAACGCCGAGCTTGTAGACGAGACCGGCGCCGATCCAGCTACGCTCCTCCACCAGCTGGAACGCTGCGGATGAGGTGTCGAACTGACGCCAGGCCCAGAGTGACAGCACGAAAGTGACCAGCGTGGTGATGAGCGCGGCCCAGCGCACATTGCAGCGCACAGCCTCGTCATCGCCCCGCTGAAGCAGGATGAAAGCGGCGCCGACCAGCGGCAGGAAGATCAGACCGGAAAGTAGTCCAAAGCCGAACATCAGCGCACCCCTCCCACGAGGTACCAGGAGATCAGGGCGGCGACGCCGATCAGCATGGCGAAGGCGTAGTGATAGACATAGCCGGTCTGCAGGCGCACGACCCGGTTCGTCACATCAATGACGCGCGCGGAAATACCATCAGGACCAAGTCTGTCGATGATGCGCCCATCGCCCCCCTTCCAGAAGAGGCGGCCAAGCCAGAAGGTCGGACGCACGAAGATGAGGTCGTAGAGCTCGTCAAAGTACCACTTGTTGAGCAAGAATTTATAGAGCAGCGGATTGGAAGCCGCGATGCGTTGGGCCGTGCCGGGCGCAATCACATAAACATAGAGCGCGCCAAGGAAGCCGCCCAACATCATCACGAAGGGCACATAGCCCACCGCATGGGGGATCTCGTGCATGGCGTGGAGGATGTGGTTGTCCGGGCCGCTGTAGAGCGCCTTCTTCCAGAACTCATCATAGCCATGGCCGATGAAGGCGTTATGGAAGACAAGGCCAGCAGCAAGCGCGCCGAAGGCGAGCAGGCCGAGCGGGATCAGCATCACGTTGGGCGATTCATGGGGGGTGTGATCGTGGCCATGATCGTCATTGGCGTGGGCATGAGCGCCATGGCCATGATCGTCATGAGCCGAACGACGTTCGCCAAAGAAGGTCATGAACACGAGGCGCCAAGAATAGAAGGACGTGAAGCCCGCCGCGATCACCGTCAAAAGGAAGGCGTAGACGCCCGCGTTCGAATGCAGCGCAGAAGCGTAGGCGGCCTCGATGATCGCGTCCTTCGAGAAGTAGCCTGCCGTAAACGGGAAGCCCGTCAGCGCCAGCGTGCCGATGGTCATCATGTAGAAGGTGAAGGGAATGTCCTTCCGCAGCCCACCCATGTTGCGCATGTCCTGCTCGTGGTGCATCGCGTGGATGACCGAGCCCGCGCCCAAGAACAGCAGCGCCTTGAAGAAGGCGTGGGTGAACAGATGGAAAATGCCCAGAGAATAACCGCCCACGCCCAGAGCCACGAACATATAGCCAAGCTGCGAGCAGGTCGAATAGGCGATGACGCGCTTGATGTCGTTTTGCACGAGACCGATGGTCGCCGCGAAGAAAGCGGTCGTCGCGCCGACGATCGTGACGACGGTGAGCGCCACAGGCGCCTGCTCAAAGAGCGGCGAC
>CANBVC010000028.1 GCA_947372795.1 Beijerinckiaceae bacterium | reverse complement strand
TCCACGCCGCCGCCGAAATCCCCGGCCTTGAAGCGGGGCGCGATGGCGTTGGCGATGACGATCTTCGACAGGGCGTCGGTCAGCGTGCCCTCCAGCCCGTAGCCCACCTCGATGCGGACCTTGTGCTCCTTTGGGGCGATCAACAGCAGCACGCCATTGTTCTTCGGGGCGTCGCCAAGCTTCCAGTTTCGGAAGAGTTCATTGGCGTAGGGTTCGACGGCCTGACCATCGAGGGACTTTATCGTGGCGACCACGAGCTGGATGCTCGATTTCGTCTCGAGATCCCCGAGCTTCGTCTCGAGGCTCGCTCGCGTGGCCGGCGGGATGACATTGGCGTCATCGACGACGCGGCCCGTTAGCGCAGGAAAAATCGGCGCCGCTAGCGCCAGCGCCGCGACGACAAGAAGGCCGATCAGAACGGCGCCCGCTCGCCTCATCGCGCGCATCGGGGGCTCGTCCTAGAACTTCACTTGCGGCGGGGCTTGCGAGGTCTCGCTGGCGGCGAATTCGGCCATGGGTTTGTTGGCGCGGAAAGCGGTCGAGGCCCAGATAACGCTGGGGAAGGTCCGCAGCTCCGTATTATAGGCGCGCACCGCGTCGATATAATCGCGCCGCGCCACGGTGATGCGGTTCTCGGTTCCCTCGAGCTGCGATTGCAGGGCGAGAAAGTTCTGGTTCGACTTTAGGTCGGGGTAATTCTCGCTTACCGCGAGCAGGCGCCCGAGCGCGCCCGATAGCTGGCTCTGGGCTTCCTGAAACTGCTTCATCTTTTCGGGATCGGTGAGCTGGGACGCGTCGACATGCACCTGCGTCGCCTTGGCCCGCGCCTCCACGACGGCGGTCAGTACCTCGCGCTCCTGCTTGGCGTAGCCTTGCACCGTGGCGACGAGATTGGGAATGAGATCGGCGCGGCGCTGGTAGTTGTTCTGCACATCCGCCCAGCGGGCCTTGGCGGTCTCCTCAAGCGTGGGAATCGTATTGTAGCCGCAGCCAGCGACGCTCAGTCCCAGCAGGGCGACGACCGCAAGGGCGCGCAAGCGCGTGAGAGTAGGATTCATGACAACCTCCGTGATCAGAAACGGGCGTGGTTCTGCGCCGGGTCGTTCACGGCGTCAGCAGAATGAAGTCCGTCGCAGTCTTTCCTGTTTCGCGTCCAAGTCCCTGATCCGAGATGATGAGAGAGGCCCCCGCGCTCAGGCGTCGTCCGACCTCTAGCCGGGCCTCCTGCGGAATCTCGATCTGCTCCAGAGCCTCGGCGGGGCCGCTCACGCTGACGCCTTTCACGGGCAGGCTCACCCGCGACCAGCGCACGGCGCTACTCTTGTGGTCGACCTCCATGGCGGTGAAGAGATGAGCGCCCAGCGCGGCGCCAGCCCGAATTTCGACCGGGCTCTCATAAACGGGTTCGAAGCCCTGCCGGATAAAGAGCTTGCGCTCCTTGCCGCTGATGAAGATCGAGACATGGCCTGTGGGCTGGCGCGAAACCGGGCTCTTGGGCGTTTCGGCCTGGGGCGCGGGCTCCGGCTGGCCGGTGGCTGCCGGAAGGATCAACTCCCCCTTGGGCGGGTCCGTCTCTCCACCCGGATAGAGGGCGGCGAGGCGCACGGGTTCGGCTTGCGGAGGGGCCAGAGCAGAGGGCGCGGGCTCCGGCGCAAGAGCGCTGAACAGTTTTGGATGTTCGAATGCGGCGGGCGTCACCGGCTGGTCCGTGACGATCACCCTTGCGCCGATCCGCGTGTAGCCGAAAAGCTTCTTCGCGACATCTGCAGGCAGGCGGATGCACCCATGGGAGGCCGGCCGCCCTGTCACATGGCCCTGATGCAGGGCGACGCCCGACCAGGTGATGCGCTGCATGAAGGGCATGGGCGCGTTGCTGTAGATATTTGAGCGGTGCATCCGCTGCTTTTGCAAAAGGGTGAAGGCGCCGCGCGGCGTCTCATGCCCCGCCACGCCTGTCGAGACTGGCGAGCGCGCGACGACCTGCCCGTTATCCCAAATGGTCAGGCGTTGATCGGCAAGGGAGACCGCCAGAATGACGGGGCCCTTCGCCTTTTCCGGCCAGCGTGACGGCGCCCTTTCGCTCCAACCGGCTGAGTGCAGGGCGGTGGGCTCGATGAAGCGTGTTCGCGCAACTGCCGGGGCGGGAAACGACAAAAGCAGGGAAAGGCTCGCGAGGGCGAGCGAGCAAGGGGCGGGGGCGACTGATTTCTTCACGGCTGGTCCGACTCCGGGTCACCTTGTGAAGGAAACACCCCAGACCATCAGAGTCACCTTGGCCAATTGGGCGGTCAAGCCGGCGACTAAGCCGCATCCTCTACGCCGCCAGCCTCCAGCGCCCGCCGCAGGCGGGAGAAGGCGAGGCGGATGCGCGACTTGACGGTCCCCAGCGGCAGGCCAGTGCGGGTCGCGATCTCTGAATGGGACAGGCTGTCGAAGAAGGCGAGGCGCACGAGGGCGCGCTGCTCTTCGGGTAGTTCCGCCATCGCTCCGCGCAGCACGTCTTCTCGCGTCTGGGCGTCCAGCTGGCCGTCGGCGTCTGGCGCCTGATCGTCGGCAATGTCGAGCGTGTATTCTGAAGGGTCGACGAAATCCACTCGATCGCGGCGCGCGACGTCGATGCGCCGGTTGCGCGCCACCCGGTAGAGCCATGTGGCGAGACTGGACTTAGTGGAATCGAAAAGCTCCGCCTTGCGCCAGAGCGTGACCATCGTTTCCTGCGTGATCTCCTCTGCGGTGGCGCTGTCGGCGCCCAGCCGGAGCAAATAAGCATGGAGGCGGGGGCTGTAGTAATCGAAAAGCGTCGCGAAGGCCGCGCGATCCCGTCGCTCGGCCACCGACGCCATAAGGGCGGCATGTTCGTGGGCGAGTGGCGTCATTGTGTGTGGCGGCGTTCCAGCATCGAAGTCCCTAATCTGCCACGATCCAGCCCATTGTAAAACCAAAGAGTCGTCGAATGCTGCGCTTTGGCTGAATTTTGCCCGTTTCCTCTGTCCAGCTGCGGACATTATGCCGCGCGCTTGGGCGCGACATGGGGTAAAATACTCAAATGATTCGCTCGATCCCTGCCTCGACCACCTTTCCCGTCATCATGTTCGCCGTCGGCGCGCTGCTGCTTGGCACTGGCTCCGCTTTCGCGCAGGCCAAGAAGCCTGAGGCGAAGAAAGAGGACGCGAAGACCGCGCCCGCCGCTCTCAAGCCTTCCGCGATCGACAAGATCAATGACTGGGGCGTCTATGCCGCAGGCGCCGGCAAGACCAAGGCTTGCTATGTGCTCGCCGAACCCAAGGAACGCGCCCCCAAGACCCTCAAGCGCGATCCTGGCTATGTCTTCATCACCCAGCGGCCGGGCGAGGGCGTGCGCAACGAAGTCTCTGTTGTCATGGGTTTTGATGTGAAGCCCGATTCAACGCCCAAGGCTGAGGTCGGCTCCACGAATTTCGCCATGATCGCCAAGGGTGGCAATCTCTGGCTCAAGAACGCCGCGCAGGAAGGCGAATTCGTCGCCGCGCTGCGCAAGAGCCCCCGCCTGATCGTGAAGGCTGATTCCTTGCGCGGCAACACCACGACCGACACCTATGCGCTTGCGGGTGTCGGCGCAGCGCTGGATCGCGCCACCAAGGAATGCCAGTAGTCTGCTTTTGTGGGCTCAGCGCAAGCGCTCAAGACAGTGCTTGACCAAAAGTAGCGCCGACCAAAGTGTGAGGCGGCGCCTGCTTGTTTCGCAGGCCGTGACTGGCGCATAATCAGCTCACAATCAGTCGGTCAGGGCAGCCGCGCGCGCGGTATTGTTCGCCGGGAGGAGCAGGCATGTCAGAGAAAATCTATCCCGTCAGCGCCGAATGGGCGCAGCGCGCCTTCATCAACGAGGCGAAATACAAGGACATGTACGCCCGGTCCATCTCGGACCCCGCCGGCTTCTGGGGCGAAGAGGGCAAGCGCATCGACTGGATGACGCCCTACACCAAGGTCAAGAACACCAGCTTCGACCCGCACAACGTCTCGATCAAATGGTTTGAGGATGGCGTCACCAACGTCGCCTATAATTGCATCGACCGCCATCTCGAAAAGCGCGGCGACCAGACCGCGATCATCTGGGAAGGCGACGACCCGAACGAATCGAAGAACATCACTTATCGCGAACTGCATCAGCAAGTCGGCAAGTTCGCCAACGTCCTGAAGGCGCACGGCGTTGGCAAGGGCGATACGGTCACCATCTACCTGCCGATGATCCCCGAAGCCGCTTATGCCATGCTCGCCTGCGCGCGCCTCGGCGCCGTGCATTCCATCGTCTTCGGCGGCTTCTCGCCGGAATCGCTGGCGAGCCGTATCGAAGGCTGCCGGTCGAAGGTCGTCATTACTGCTGACGAAGGTCTGCGTGGCGGACGCAAGGTCGCTCTCAAGACCAATGCCGACGAAGCCCGCAACAAGACCGGCGACATCGTTCGCTCGATGATCGTCGTCAAGCGCACCGGCGGCAAGATCGACATGCAGGCCGGCCGCGACTTCTGGTACGAGGACGAGGCGGCGAAGGTCTCCAGCGATTGCGCGCCCGCGCTGATGAACGCAGAAGATCCCCTGTTCCTGCTCTACACATCGGGCTCGACCGGCGCGCCGAAGGGCGTGGTCCACACGACCGGCGGCTATCTCGTCTACGCCTCGATGACCCATCAATACGTCTTCGATTATCACGAGGGCGATATTTACTGGTGCACGGCCGACGTGGGCTGGGTCACGGGCCACAGCTATATCGTTTACGGTCCGCTCGCCAACGGCGCGACGACTCTGATGTTCGAAGGCGTACCGAACTATCCGTCCATATCGCGCTTCTGGGACGTGATCGACAAGCACAAGGTCAACATCTTCTATACTGCACCCACCGCGATCCGCTCGCTGATGGGCGCCGGCGAGGAAGCCGTGAAGAAGACCTCGCGCGCGAGCCTGCGCCTGCTCGGTTCGGTCGGCGAGCCGATCAATCCCGAGGCTTGGGAATGGTATCACCGCGTGGTCGGGGACAGTCGCTGCCCCATCGTCGACACCTGGTGGCAGACCGAGACCGGCGGCGTCCTGATCAGCCCGCTGCCCGGCGCCATCGGCCAGAAGCCCGGTTCTGCGACACTGCCATTTTTTGGCGTGCAGCCGCAGATCGTCGACGCCGAAGGCAAGCCCCAGCAAGGCGCTTGCGAAGGCAATCTCGTGATCACCGATTCCTGGCCCGGCCAGATGCGGACGGTCTTTGGCGATCACGAGCGTTTTGTGCAGACCTACTTCTCGACCTATCCGGGAACCTATTTCACAGGCGACGGCTGCCGTCGCGATGAAGACGGCTACTACTGGATCACCGGCCGCGTTGACGATGTGATCAACGTCTCCGGCCACCGCATGGGAACGGCGGAAGTCGAGAGCGCGCTCGTCGCCCATCCGAAGGTTTCCGAATCGGCGGTCGTCGGCTTCCCCCATGATATCAAGGGTCAGGGCATCTACGCCTATGTGACCCTGATGACCGGCGAAGAGCCCACCGAGGCCCTGCGCAAGGAGCTGGTGAACTGGGTGCGCAAGGAGATCGGCCCGATCGCCTCGCCCGACGTCATCCAGTTCGCGCCTGGCCTGCCCAAGACCCGCTCCGGCAAGATCATGCGTCGCATCCTGCGCAAGATCGCCGAGAACGAGTTCGGCGCCCTTGGCGACACCTCGACCCTCGCCGACCCCTCGGTGGTGGACGACCTGATCGCCAACCGGCCGAAGTGAAACCGGGTTCGAAGCGACTACAGCTTCAACGATGACAAGCGGCGCCTTTCGGGGCGCCGTTTTTCATTGTCGCCGTCCATAAAAAAACCCGGCCGCGAGGCCGGGTTGATTTTCTGCAAGCCTGAATGCTCAAGCGGCTTCTTCGATCTCGCCGTCCGCAGCTTCGTCGACCACCTGATCAGCCTTCGAGCCGCGCTTGGGGCCCTTCTGGAGATGGGTGTCAATGAGCTTCAGCGCCTCGCTGTCCGTCAACTTCTGCACGACTGCGATCTCGCGCGCCATGCGGTCAAGAGCGGATTCGTAAAGCTGACGCTCGGAGTAGGACTGCTCGGGCTGGGCTTCGGAGCGATAGAGATCGCGCACGACTTCAGCAATGAAGCCGAGGTCGCCGGAATTGATCTTGGCTTCATATTCCTGCGCACGCCGCGACCACATGGTGCGCTTGATGCGCGCGCGGCCGGTCAGGGTGTCGAGGCTCTTCTTCACAGTGTCGGCGTCCGCAAGCTTGCGAATGGCGCCTGCGATGACCTTGGGCATGGGAACCTTGAGGATCATCTTGTCCTTGGCGAAGGAGATCACGAACAGCTCAAGCTTGAAGCCCGCGACTTCCAACTCCTCGACGGCGGTGATCTGCCCGACGCCATGGGCGGGGTAAACAATATGCTCGCCTGCCTTGAAGCCATTGCGATGGCCGGCCGGCTTGGGGGCTGGCTTGACGGGTGCGGGCGCGGCGGTCTGCGCGGCAGCGGCCTGGACTGGTGTTGAAACAGGGGCGGAATCATTCACTATTGCTGCAGGTTTCAGGGTCACAGTCCCAACATTTGTCTGAGGAATTTTCACCGCAGGCTTTGCGGATGAATGGGCTCCCGGCGCCGTGGCGGCGGGCGCGGTTGTGGCCGAGCCGGGCGCATTGCTTGCAGCCGGAGGCGTTGCTGATGGCTTTGTCGTAATGGCTGCTGCGGTCTGTAATCCTTTTTCGCTGACGGTTTTGGCGGGCGCAATCTTGGGCGCCGCAGCCTCGGGCTTCTTGGCGGACGCCTTGACCTCGGCCACAGGCTTGGCTGCGACCTTAGCAGCAGGAGCCTTAACGACCTCTGTCTTCACCGTGGGGGCCTTCACCACTGAAGCCTTGGCGAGAGGCGCCTCCGCTGTCGCGGCAGGAGCTTTCGCCGTGGGCGCCTTGGCAGGAACCGTGGCCTTCGGCGCGAGAGTTTTTGGTGCAGCGACCGTCTTGGCGCTGGCCGGAGCTTCCGCCACGGGCGCTTTCGCAGCCGGGGTCTTCGCAGCGGTCACCTTCATCTCTGGCTTCTTCGCAGCGGGAGCCTTGGCGATCTCTACCTTCTTGGCCGTCGCCGTGGTCTTTGCTGCGGCCTTGGCTGGCGCCTTCGCAGCAGGGGCCTTGGCGGCCGCAATGGTGCTCGTCGCTGGTTTGGGCGCTGCGGCCGTAGACTTGCTGGCGGGAGCTATGGTCTTCGCCTTACCGGATTTTTGCGCATCGGCTGGTTGCGCCTTGGTTACGGCGGCTTTTCCAGCAGGAGCTGTCTTGCCAGTAGAGTTTCTGGCGGCTGCGGGCGGATTGGTCTTGGGCGTTGCGCCCGTCCGCGACGACTTAACTGGCGAAGGCATACTCGGGTACTCCCTCTGTCATCCCGCTTTGGAGACGGGACCGGCGGCCGCTCACCCTTCAGTGAGCAGATCGGAGACCTTGGCTCGAACCATACGCGAGCAAAGACTCCTGAACCGATCACGCGCTGGAGCGCAAATTCCCGCAAAAAACGCCTCGGCTCCCTTAGGGGCCGGGCCGACATGGGGAAAAGATACCCTCGCTTCGCATGGTGGTCGCGCGAAGCTCAGAAAACGCCTTGATCGACTGTTAATAAATCCTATACCACAAAAGATGCAGACTTCAAAATGTTTGCTCACTGTGGCTTATGCGCCGCACTTTCGTAGCCTCCAAAAAGGCCGGAAAACGGGCTAATCGGTTGATTAGTCGCCTTCGCCGGGCTCGGGGGAGAAATGCGTGGCGAACTTGTCCGCCTTGCCATCGAACTCCTTTGCGTCGGCCGGGGAGTCCCTCTTGACCGTGATATTGGGCCAGGACTTCGACATATCAGCGTTAAGCTTCAGCCACTTGTCGAGGCCCGGCTCTGTGTCGGGCTTGATCGCCTCGGCGGGGCATTCAGGTTCGCAGACGCCGCAATCGATACATTCGTCGGGGTGAATCACGAGCATGTTCTCACCCTCGTAGAAGCAGTCCACGGGGCATACCTCAACGCAATCCATGTATTTGCATTTAATGCAGTTTTCGACGACGACGTAGGTCATTCGGACATCTCCTGGCGTGCGTGGCCCATCAATCCACCCACACATCTGAGTTTTTGCTACCCCCTTTGGCGTAAAGGCGCAAGATCAGGCGATCTCGTCAAAGGGTAGCGTCAGGGTCAGGCGCGAGGCGCCCGGCGTCGAGACCCTCGGACAGGTCCGTGTAGAGCAGCCGCGCTTCCTCATAGGGCCCGCGACGCTCCCCGCTCGCCTCGACCCGCAGGACCCGCACCTGTCGTTCGAGCGCGATGGTTAGCACGTCCCCCTTGCGAACGGGCTTGTCGGGGCCCGCTGCGCGGGCGCCGTTGAGGCGCACATGCCCCGCCTCGACCAGTTTCGTCGCCAGCGCCCGGGATTTCACCACGCGAGCGAACCAGAGCCATTTGTCCAGCCTCTGGCGTTCCCCGTAGGGGACGTCCGGGTCCTTTCGGGAATCCCGGCCCGCCATCAGCGAGGGGACAGCCGATTGGACATCAGTCCTTCTTGCCCTTGTTCTCAAGCTCGGCCTTCAGGGCCAAAAGCTTGGCGAAAGGCGAATTGGGGTCCGGCTGGCGGTCGCGCGCGGGGCGTTCCGCACTGGCGAAGGTGCGCCCGCCGCCCTGTTCGTTGCGCTCCGGGCGGCCCTTGCCAAAGGGACGGTCGCCAGGGCGCTTTCCGTGCGGACGATCCCCATGTGGCCGGTCGCCCTGCGGACGGTCCCCTTGAGGACGGTCCCCTTGGGGCCTCGCCTTGAAGCCTTCAAACCGGCGCTGGTCGCGACGGCCCTGCTGTGGCCTTTCCTGCGCCGCGCCGGGCGCTGCGGTCTCGCCTTCGGCGCCTGCTGGGCTCGGCTGGGCGCCGTCGCGGGGACGCTGGGCCTGCTGGTCACGGCGCTGGCCGCGATCGCCTCCCCGGCCACGCGGACGCTCGGGCCGGCGGCCCTCATGCTGCCTGCGGCTCGGGCGCCAGACTTCGATCAGGGTCTCTTCCGCCGGCGCCTCTTCAGCCACCGCTTCTTGCGTGGGCTCGGCGGAGACTTCGGCGTGCTCTGCGCGCGCTTCAGCGGCGGGAGCTTCGGAGGCGACCACTTCAGCCGCAACTTCCTGCGCCACGGGCTCGTCAGCAAAGGCTTCGGCGACAGGCGCCTCCGGCGTCGCCGCTTCCACGGCCTCGGTCTCAGGCGCCTCAGCCGCAGGCTCGGCGGCTTCCGCGTGGGCGTCTTCCGTCTGGGTCTCTTCAGCGCCTTCGACCGGCTCCGCAGGCGCCGAGATCGGCTGCATGGGAGCAGGCTTCAGGATTTGCGCGGTGATGGCCGGACCCTTGCGGCTCTCAGCCGCATAGCCGAGGGACTTCAGGATCGAGGCGAAAGCCTCCCCTGAGCAGCCCGCGAGCGACGTCATGGCGACCGTCACCACAAAACCGTCGCCATCGGCCGCGCCAGCTGGCGGCTCGCCGACGGTGACGCCGGGGCGATAGGCTATGGCGGGGCGGATGAGATCAGCCAGACGCTCCAGAATGTCGACGCGCACAGCGCGTTCGCCTGACACGCGGAAGCCAGCCGCAAGATAGAGCCCCTTGGGCGTATCCTTGTCAGCCGCGAAGGAGGTGCGGCCGGTCGAGGCGAGATGGGCCACTTCGTCGAGGCCCTTCACGCCTTCGATGCCGCCATGCTTCAACGCCCAAAGCTGGGCGGCCAGCGCGCGGGGCGCCGGCTTCAGTAGCTGGGGAAGATAGAGGTGATAGGCCCCAAAGCGAATGCCAAGCTTGCGCAGGGCGGCGCGGGCGGTCTGGTCGAGTGATTTCGCTTCGTTGGCGATGCGGGAGCGCTCCAGCACGCCAAGCGCCTCGGCTAGCTGGAAGGCGATGCCGCGCCCGATGCCTTCAAGGCCCTCGCCAGCTTCCAGCTCAGCAATGCCGCCGAGCAGCTTCTTGATATGTTGCGCGGTCCACAGATCCAGCCGCCGCTGCACCATCTCAAGGGCCGGGCCGGTCAGCTGTTCGTCCGCCAGCACCCGCACGCGGGGGCTAAGGATCTGCTCGCCGGGGGCCAGCTTGCCGACGGGCTCGCCGAGCCAGCGGATCACGCCGTCATTCGCCAGAACGAAAGCCTCGTCCACCGCCTCGTTGACGCGCGTGGCGCGGCTTTCGATCTCGCTGGCCAGCGCTGAATGCGCGGCGGCGGTCAGGGTGCGCGCGACGTCGCCCCCCGCCTGCGGGTCAGGCGTAAAACGAAACCCGTGAAGGTTGCCTACATGCTGGCCTTCGACCATGACGTCGCCGGACCCGGTGATTTCCGCTTCGAGCATTGCATTCTCTCTCAAGCGACGCATCAGCACGCTCGTACGCCGGTCGACGAACCGGTGGGCGAGGCGCTCGTGAAGAGCGTCGGACAAACTGTCCTCTACCTGACGCGTGACGCCCTGCCAATGCTCGGGATCGCGCAGCCAGTCGGGACGATTGGCGATGAAGTTGAAAGTCCGCACCTGCGCGATGCGCGCGGAGAGCGTGTCGATCTCCCCATCGGTGCGGTCGAACTGGGCGAGCTGGCGCTGGAACCAGTCGTCAGGAACCCGCCCGGCGCGCACCACAAAATGGAACAAAGTGAGGGCCAAGTCCGCATGGGCGGCAGGGGAAACCTTACGATAATCAGGTATTTGGCATACTTCCCAGAGTCGCTGCACGTCGGCTTTGGTCTTGGTCTGCCGCCTCACGTCATCGTCGCGGGAGAGATGGTCGAGCGTCACGACATCGATGCCCACGGGGGCTCGGGTCAGGCCCGGTTCCGTCGGCGTCATATCGAGCGAAGCCTGCAGACTTTCTATGGAAGAAAAATCGAGCGCGGAATTTCGCCACTGCAAGGTCATGAGCGGATCGAATCGATGGGTCTCGATCGCCTGCGCGGTTTCATGATCGAGCGCGGGGCAGCGACCCGTCGTTCCGAAGGCCCCGTCCTTGATATAGCGGCCCGCTCTGCCTGCGATCTGCGCCAATTCGCCGTTGTTCAGGAGGCGGTTTTGCCAGCCGTCGAATTTGCGGTTTCCGGCGAAGGCGATGTGGCCGACATCGAGGTTGAGCCCCATGCCGATGGCGTCGGTCGCCACGATGTAATCGACTTCGCCTGACTGATAGAGCGCGACCTGGGCGTTGCGGGTGCGGGGGCTGAGCGCCCCGAGCACAACGGCGGCCCCGCCCCTTTGGCGGCGGATCAATTCTGCGATCGCGTAGACCTCTTCGGCTGAAAAGGCCACGATAGCGCTGCGCTCTGGCAGGCGCGACAGGCGTCGCTCCCCTGCGAAGGTCAGAGTCGAAAGGCGCGGGCGTGTCACCACGGGCAGGCCGGGCAGAAGCTTTTCAAGCAGCGGTTGCACGGTCGAGGCGCCGATCAGCCACGTTTCCTCGCGACCGCGCCGGTTCAGCAATCGGTCGGTGAAGACATGGCCGCGATCAAGATCGGCGGCGAGCTGGATTTCGTCCACCGCCACGAAATCGAGGGAGAGGTCGCGCGGCATCGCTTCGACGGTGCAGATCCAGTAGCGCGGATTGCGCGGTTTGATCTTCTCTTCGCCGGTGATGAGCGCCACAGCGTTAACGCCGGCCTTCTCCACCACCTTGTTGTAGACCTCGCGTGCGAGCAGGCGCAGCGGCAGCCCGATCATGCCGCTTGGATACTGCAGCATCCGCTCGATAGTGATGTGGGTTTTCCCGGTATTGGTGGGCCCCAGCACGGCGGTGACGCCCTTGTGGCGCTGCGAGGGGTGCGGGGCAGGCGCAGGGAATGCGAGATTCATCTATGACGCCTTTTGCGCGCGATGGCCTGCACGGGAACTTCCGTCTGCCCGATTTGGCACAGTTCGTCGAGTCTTCGTTCATACTTCGAACGGGATGGGAACGAATCGCGCCCGAATCGGCGACTCTGTTTGAGTCTTGATTTGTTCACCGCAAGATCTGGATAGATTCCTTCATAGGATAGCTAAGTGTTGAGAATCGGCAGGACTCTGGCCCCCCAAGATGATGACTCGTTTCGACTCTTGGGCGGACTCCGCCGCGCCCCGCTGTCAACGGATAATCTTGAGGCGTCGCGATTAACCTTCCGTACGAACCCTGAACGAATCGGCGACGAATCACTCTTAGCCCTCTATTCCCAGCCTGTTCACGCCATATCTGGGGCTTCGCTCCCGTCTGCGCTACTAGAGACGCGCAAAAAAGATCGCCAATTGGTTCGCGTAGGGTCGAACGACCGGGCCCAAGCTTAACGCCTGTCCCATTATGGCGCAGGTGAAGGCGTCTATCGGGACGCTGATTTTTCCGGGGGGCTGGTCTGGAACTCGGTCGCCTCGATCACGGTCGTGCCGACCATGGTGGCGACTGAGATGCGGAAGGGCACCATGGCGCGGCTGGCGCCCACTGGGGCGAGCCAGACTTCCATCTCTTTGTTGTTTTCCATGTATTTCGTGGCGGCTCGATCCGGGCGATGGCCTGCGACCGCCACATAGCGGGCCGCGCAGACAGCCACCGGGCCTTCATAACCCTTCACTTTCACTTGTCTGAGGCCGACATAGGTCAGAACGACGTTGAACCGCGCCCAGCCGTCATAGATGGGCAGGGAGCGGTTGCAGGCCGCCGGGCCGATGACGGGGCCCCCTTCAGGTGTGGTCATGATGAGAGCGCTCAGAGGATCGATGATCTTCTGCTTATGCGCCTCCGTCACGAGAACCCGGCCGGGCAGCTCCTCGAAGGGCGGCGCGATTTCCGACGCTTTCACATTGCCCGCCGCCATGGCCATGCGCACGGTGCGTGTCATGGTGGCGTTGGCGGAGGTCGTGGCGTAGGCGTTGGGGGCAATGCGGCCCTGGGCCATGAGGCCCGAAGCGCTCGCCGCGCCCCGAGAGCTCGAAACGAGCGCAGCGACGCCGGAGAGCTTGGCGGTGGCGTCGATCTGATAGGCGTCCGGCTCCACAGAGCCTTCGAGGGTGGCGCTTCCAAGCGAAAGGCCGATCAGCTTGACGGAGTAGCGGGCCTTGAACCCGTCCGCCATCGCCGCGCTCGACGGAATCGCGAGCGAAAGCAGGGCCAGAGCGGCTGCGCCCTTGAGCTGAAATCGGTGCCTATGCAGTATTTGCGTCATCGAATCAGACCGTCTGGAGCGCCCAAGCGCTTCTAGCCTTTCATCATGGCCTTGGGAATCCGCCGCTTTCGTGGCGTGGCCGCTTTGCATTTGGGCAACGCGGCGGTCGATCGGGCGCGGTTTGGCGGGCGCTCTGGCTTGACGCATCCCAGCGGCTCCACTATACACCCGCGATCAATCACCCGAGCGGTCCGATCCGTTGGGGCCTGCGCGTCTTTTCAGCGCGGCTCTGTCAGGGGGCTCTAAAGCCCCGGTTCGTTCCGCCCGATAGTCTCTCCGGATGTCCGGACGCAGTCGCAAGACTGCGCAGATGAGTTCGAAAGGAAGCGTGCCATGTCCCGTCGTTGCGAGCTGACCGGCAAGGCCGTCCAGAGCGGTAATCTTGTTAGCCATTCCAATCATAAGACGCGCACCCGGTTCTTGCCGAACCTGTGCAACGTCACCTTGATCTCCGACACCCTGCAGCGCGGCGTGCGCCTGCGCATCGCCGCTGCGGCCTTGCGTTCGGTCGAGCATCGTGGCGGCCTCGACGCCTTCTTGATGAAGGCTCATGACGAGGAGTTGTCGCAGGGCGCTCGCGTCATCAAGCGTGAGATCGTTAAGAAGCAGGCTGTCGCCGCCGCTGTTTGATTGGTCTTCCTTGATCTGAAAAGTTTGAACGGCTCGCTTCGGCGGGCCGTTTTTTTATTGCCCTCCCCCAAAGGGGAGGGCGATTTGCAATGTCACCGCTGCTTGCCGGGCACGCTGTCCCACCAGGGGCAGGCGCCGGGCATGAGGTTGTAGTTGCCTTCCATCACCTGCACGGGCCTGCGCAGGCCGCGATCAGCGTTTTCGATGCAGAGTTCGCGCGCGGCGACCTTGCCTTCCGGCGTCATCCACGAACGTTCGTGTCCCCAAAGGCTCGGCCCCTCCGTACGATGGCTCGCCTGCCAAGTCGCGGGATCGATGAGCTGACCGCCCCAGCCATGCTCGGTCATGAATCCCGAGGGCGTGTGGGTGTAGTAGGAGGTCATATAATCCCCGCAGTGCCGCCCAAGCGTCACGGCGAGGCGACCCTCTTCCTTCAGCGTGAGATCGAGCCCCTGACCGACGTCATCGAGGCTGAAATGTTCGATCATCATGTGATGGATCGAACGCTTGCCCGTTTCGATCAGCGCGAAGGAATGGTGGCGCGGATTGACGTGGAAGAAATAGGCCTCGAAAGGCTTGTAGTAATAATCGCTGAGGCCAAAGCCCATGATGTCGCGATAGAAGGGCACGGCGTCGGCGACGCGCTCCGCTGTGGTCACGACGTGGCCAAGGCCGAGCGGGCCGGTGCGAAAGCCTGAATGCACGCGCCCGCCATTGAAGGGCCGATCGCTGACTTCGGCGCCATGGAAGAATTCCAGCCGGTAGCCGATGGGGTCAGTGACGACGACGAGATCTTTAACCCGGCGCTGATCGGCGAGCGCGCGCGAGCCATGGTCAGCCCGCACGCCCGCCTTGTCGAGCGTCGCGCAAAAGGCGCCCAGCGCATCGGCGTCGTCCATCTCCCAGCCGAAATAGGCGATGCCATCGCCGCCATTCTCCTCGATGACGAGGCGTTGCTTGCGATCATCCATGCGCAGGGCGAGATTGCCCCCGGTCTTCTCCGCGACCTGCATGCCGACGAGGCGGGTTGCATAGTCGGCCCAGTCAGCGACGCTCTTCGCATTCACGCCGAGATAACCGAGTGCTCTAGGTTTCATCATTCGTCCTCATTCAACGCAGCTGCGTCGCTTCATTAAAGTCATTTGGCCTTGTAAGGACCAAGTTCTTTTACGGCCTGCTCGACCCACGACATATCGACGGCCTGATCAACTGTGATCGCGGATTTCACAAGGCCCTGCGCCTTGTAGAAATCAAGGTCGGCCCGCAGGCTTTCCATGCTCGGGCGCCCGTCGGGGTCGATGGCGCTCGGCACGATGACGCGCAGGGCGTCCTTGTCCTTGAGGGAAGAATATTTCGCCATGACGTCGATGACTTCATCGGCGTTGACGCCAGCGATTTTCCCATCCTTCAACGAGTCGTTATAGTAGCGCGAGGCGCGGATATAAGTCTTCATCAGCTTCGCCGCTACGTCGGGGCGCTTACGAATGAGCGTATCGCTATACATGACCACGCCCGTCTGGTCGTTGTCGCGCAATTCGGCTACGGGAAGAAGCTCCACCGCGGCGCCTGTCTTCATTACATTGGTGCGGAAGGGCTCGGGCATGATGCTCGCGTCGATGGCGCCGTTCTGATAGGCGGCGAGTTGTGCGCCAAGGCCAAGATAGACCGACTCGACGTCGTTGAAGGTTGCGCCCACCTTGCGCATGGCCTCATCAATCACGGCTGAATCATTCGCGCCCGGTCCGGTGAAGGCCATCTTGCGACCCTTGAGATCGGCCACCTTGCGAACTGCGCCAGACTCGACGAGCGCCTTGCGCACCATCAGCCCCTGAAACGACATGCCCTTCACATTGCGCCCCTTGTCGGCGACGATGCGGATGGTGATCTCGCGCTCGAAAGCGTTGTAGAGGCCCGCAGCCACCGCGCCAGTGCCCACATCGATATCGCCGCTCGCCATAGGCGCGATCATGCGCGCGCCGGAGTCGAAGGTGATCATCTCCACCTCAAGCCCATCCTGCGCGAACCAGCCCTTGGCGTCCGCGAGATAGAAGGGAATATCGCCTGTGCCGCCGATGATGGCGATCTTGACCTTCTCAGCGGCCTGCGCCGAGGCCGCGAGGCAGGAGAGGCCGATCAGGGCGATGGGCGCAAACCGCTTGATGAAACGCAAATGCATGGACGATCCTCCGCTGAGGGCTGCGTCTGTGCGCGATGCCCTTCCAGCCCTCTTTTCTCGCGTTCAGGGGTCTTCGCGCAAGGGGCCTCGTGCAGAGCGCTTGCGCTTGCGCTTGCGGGCTTTTCGTCAGCCCGGCCATCGTTTATGCAGATTGCGTCGCAGCGCTCCAGCTTTTGGAGCCGCCAACGTCAGGGAGTTGAAATGTCCGCTCGCGCCACGCCGCCCTTCCGCGCCGACCAGGTTGGCAGTCTCATTCGCCCGCAAGCGCTCATCGACGCTCGCGAGGCCGCGCAGAAGGGCAGTCTTGATAAGGCCGAACTGCTCAAGATCCAGCATGACGCGATCAGCGATGTGGTGCGCCGACAGGAGGAGATAGGGCTGAAGGTCGTCACCGACGGCGAGTTCAACCGTTTCTCGTGGCAGCGCGACTTCCTGCTTAAGATCAAAAATGTTGCGCCTGCCGAAGCCAAGCTCAATGTGCGCTTCCATTCGAAGGCGGGCGCGCGCGACCACAAGCCGCCGACCCTTGAGGTGCGCGGCAAGATTTCCCGTCCCGGCCCCATGTTCGTGGGCGACTTCGAATATCTCGCCTCCGTCGCCAAGGCGACGCCCAAAGTCACGATGCCCTCGCCAACGATCCTGCATTTCCGTGGGGGGCGTAGCTCGGTCGATCAGGTCGCTTACCCGGATATGGACGGGTTCTTCGCCGATCTTTCGCAGGTTTATCGCGAAGAGCTTTCCGACCTCTACGCCAAGGGCTGCCGCTATGCGCAGATCGATGAGGTGAACCTCGCCTATCTCTGCGACCCCGTGCTGCGCAGTCAGGCTGTGGGCTTTGGCGAAGATCCCGAGAAGCTGCCTGCGACCTACGCCAAGCTCATCAACGATTCTATCGCTGGCCTGCCGCAGGATATGACCATGGCCATGCATCTGTGCCGTGGTAATTTCGCAGGCGCGTGGATCGCCGAGGGCGGCTATGAGCCTGTCGCCGACCTGCTCTTCAATCAGGTGAATGTGACCGGCTATTTCCTCGAATTCGATAGCGAGCGCGCTGGCGGATTCGAGCCGCTGCGTTTCTTGCCCAAGGGCAAGGTCGCGGTGCTCGGCCTCGTGACGACGAAAAACTCCGCCATGGAAACGAAGGACGAGTTAAAGCGCCGCGTCGAAGAGGCCGCAAAATATGCGCCGCTCGATCAGCTCGCGCTCAGCGCGCAATGCGGCTTCTCCAGCGGCATCGGCGGCGAAACCATGACGGTTGAGCGTCAGTTCGAAAAGCTGGCGCTCATCGTCGAGACAGCTCGCGAGATTTGGGGCGAGGCATGACTATTTCCAACGACGATCTTGAACGCTTTCGTCTGCGTCGCTTTGTTGAAAGCTTATCCGCAGCCGGTGAGCTGAAGACCCATGCGGCGCCTTGCGACCTCGTCGATCTGCCAGAATTGATCGACAATGAGGCGCAGGCGGTTCTGATGACGTCGGTCGGCCCGCAGGCGCAGCAGGTCGTCGCCAATGTCTGCGGCAGCCGCTCGCGCCTCGCGCTGGCCTTCGGCGTCGCCCCGGGCAAGGTACGCGAGGAGGTGCAGCGGCGCCTGCGCCTTGCGCCTGAAATCGTCGAGCTCGACCGCGCGAAAGCACCTGTGCAGCAAGTGGTGCTGACCGGGGAAGAGGCGGATCTGACGCGCCTGCCCGTGCATCTCCAGCATGGCGAAGATGGCGCGCCTTATATTTCAGCGGCCATGGATTTCGTCGTCGATCCGCGCACGGGCATGACGAATTCAGGCATCCGCCGGCTGATGCTGCGCGGTCCGCGCGAGGCGGGCATTGATCTTGTTTCGCCCAGCGACTTCCGTGCGATCTACGAAGCCAATGTGAAGAACGGCCCGTTCCCCGTCGCCTTCGTGATTGGCGCTCACCCCATCGATTATATGGCCGCGATGATGCGCGTGCCGATCGACGAGCTTGGTCTTGTGTCTTCGCTGCGCGCTGCGCCACTTCCGGTCGTCAAATGCGTGACTAATGACATTCGCGTGCCCGCCGACGCTGAATATGTCATCGAGGGCTATCTTGATGAGCGCGGCCATGTGGAGCCAGAAGGGCCGTTTGGCGAATTTCTTGGCTACTACGGGGCGCTCAAGCGTAACCCTGTTTTCCATGTCACCGCGATCACCCATCGCAAGGACGCCTTGTTTCAGAGCATGAGCATTGGCGGGCGCACCATGGCTCGCACCGATACGGCTCAGCTCAACGCTATTCGCACCGAGGTCATGGTCTGGCGCGCGCTCGAAACCGCCGTGCGTGAACCGCTCGATGTTTACGCCACCGGCTCCAGCGGCGGCATGTTCAATGTGCGCGTCAGCCTGCGCCAGCGCGTGCCGGGCGAAGCGCGCAACGCCATCTCGGCCGCGCTCGGTTGCCTCGGCAATATCAAGAATGTCTTCGTCGTCGACCCCGACATCGACATTTATTCCGACGAGCAGATCGATTGGGCGCTGGCGACGCGCTTCCAGCCCGACCGCGATCTTGTGGTGCTTTCGGGCATGCGCACGCTGCCGCTCGACCCTTCTCTCGCCGAGGCGAAGGTTGGCGGCAAGGCGGGCTTCGACCTCACCTGGCCCTTCGGCTCAGGCGGCAGGCTCGACAATTCCGTGCCTGAAGCGCCGCGCTTTGCCGGGGAACGTTTCCCCAGCGTCGAGGCTGCGCTTGATCACGGACCCAAGAGCTTCGAGGATCTGATGGCGGCCGTCGGCAGCCGGGATGGCCGCGAAGTGGTGCGCGAGCTTGACGCCCTGCGCCAGAGGCGCGGGCTGAAGCGTGACGGGCGCGGGCACTACGCATTTCCGGGGTAAGGGGCTGGTTTTCGGCGCGATAGCCATGATATACTTCTTACAAGGATATCATGGAGGTCGTCATGCAAGTTTCCAGATGGGGCAATAGTCTTGCTGTTCGATTGCCCAAGAAACTCGTGGACGAGATGCGCTTGAAGGAAGGCGATCAGATCGACATTGTCGAAGCGCTTGATCGCACCTTGATCGTAGAAAAGGACCAACGCCGCAAACAGGCGTTGGAAAATATGCGTTTACGCGGATGGATTGCGCCCGTTGATTATAAATTTGACCGCGATGAGGCCAATTCCCGTTGATCGCTTTTTTCGACACCAACATTCTTGTATATGCGCAAGAAACGGGTCCAAAAGGCGATCGGGCGCGGGAGTTGTTGGCTGCGGGCGGCCTGATCAGCGTTCAGGTGCTCAATGAGCTGGTCAATGTTTTGCGAAAGAAATTTCGACGTAGTTGGCCGGAGATCGAAAAGGTCCTTGAGGATGTCGACAATGCTCTCGACAAGGCTACGCCGCTGACCTTCGAAACCCATGCCGCCGCCATCTTCCTTGCTCGTGACCACGGCCTTCATTTGTACGACGCCCTGATCGTTGCTGCGGCGCTTGAGGCGGGTTGCGACACGTTGTTCAGCGAAGACCTGCAACATCAGCGCAGTTTCGGCGATCTGAGGATCGTCAATCCGTTTTCGGATATCAGCCTCTGACCGCCACTTCGGGAACAAACAACGCTCCGCAGGTGTTGCCGCGCTGATGAGCGGAGGTTGCAATGGCGCCGAGCAAGAGCGGTAAGGACAAGGTCGCCCCCAGCGCTGCTGGCGGTGCTTTCATGAAACCACTTCATCCCTCAAAGGAGCTGGCCGCCATCGTGGGCGCCGAGCCTCTGGCCAGGTCTGAGGCTGTGAGCCGGATGTGGGCCTATATCAAGGAGCATAAGCTCCAGAACGAAGCAAACAAGCGCGAGATCATCTCTGATGTGAAGCTCGCGGCCATCTTCGACAACAAGGACAAGGTGAGCATGTTCGAGATGAACAAGCACCTTGCCCGCCATTTGAAATAAGCGTCACGCGACGCGCTTACTCGGCTGCGGCCCGCATCTGCTGCATGCCCGGAAGGTCGCGGATCTGCGGATAGACCTCCTTGGCGAAGAGCGTCATGTTGCGCACCGTGCTCTTGTGGTCGAGGAAGCCCGCCTGCATCATCATGAGCAGATGGTCAAAGCCGCCCACGCGCTCATATTCGAGGCGGATCTGCGCGGCCACCTGATCGGGCGTGCCATACATCACGACGCCAAGATCGCGCTGCTCCTCCAGCGTCACCTGACGCAACCCGTCATTGGTGCGTGAGCGCGCATCGCCGTTGCCCTTGAGCGCGATGGCCGTCGACTCCACCGGCACATAGCCGGGAGGGTTGCGGAACTGTGGTTCGACCTTGGCCTTCAGGTACCAGGTCAGCTCCCTCGCGCCGCGCTCCGCCTCCGCTTCGGTGTCGCCCACATAGACGATGGGCATGAAGGCGAGGCCGCCCCCGCCGGGCTGGCCATTATCGACATAGCTCTCCCGATAGGCGTCGAAGAGTTCGCGCACCTTCCGCCAGGGCTGCAGGAAGGTGGCGAAGACAAAGCCCTTTGAGGCCGCGCGCCGCACCGAAACAATATCGCTCGATCCGGTCACCCAGACGGGCGGATGGGGCGACTGATAGGGGCGCGGCCAGATGTTCACCGAGCGGCGATGAATGAATTTCGTCTCCACGTTGAAGGGCTCGTCATGCGAGGTCCACGCCTTCACGCAGAGGTCGACACCCTCCCACAGACGCTCCAGCGTATAGGTGGGATTGGTGTTGGCGGCGAAAATTTCATAAGGCACGCCGCGCACGAAACCGGCGTTGAGCCGCCCGCGCGAAATACAATCGATCATCGCCATTTCCTCGGCGATGCGGATGGGGTCGCCGCGATTGGCGATCGGATTGCCCAGAATGCAGATCCGGCCCTTCGAGGTCTGGCGGGCGAGAATGGCGAGCGACAAAGGCGCGGCCACATCAAGACAAGTCGCGGTCTGATGATGCTCGTTGACCATCATGTTGAGGCCGAGATCGTCGGCGATCATATGTTCGTCGAGATAGCGATTATAAAGATCGGCGCCGATCTTCGGATCGAAATGCTTGCTTGGCAGGGTGACGCGGATTGTCGAGAGCTCGTCAAAAGGCGGAAGATGGGGATAGGGCATCTCGGTGAAGTGCCAAGCCTGCATGACGTATTCTCCTCCTCATCCCGCTTTGGCGCGGGTTTTGCGAATTGTGCGACAGGTTGGGTCGCTTGGCAACCGCCCTACTGCGACCCCTCCAATCCCAGCTTGCGCACCAGTGCGCCCCACTTTTCGCGCTCGCCTCCGAAATAGCTTTCAATGCCTTCGGGAGAAGGCGTGTCGACGGGAATGAGGCCGAGGTTGGCGACTTTCGTCTTGATCTCGGGGTCGGCCATGATCGTCTTCATTTCTTTGTGAAGGCGATCGAGAACGGGTTTGGGCGTGTGCGCAGGGGCGAGCAGCGCGTGCCATGAGACGGCTTCGAAGTCGGGCGCATTGGCCGCTTCCGCAAAGGTCGGGGCATCCGGCAGGATTGGAAGGCGCGTTGCGGATGAGACCGCGAGGACCCTCAACTTGCCGTCCTGAATCAGCGGCAAGGATGCGCCGACCTCGACGAAACCCAACTGCACCTGTCCCGAGGCTATGTCGAGAATGGACTGCGGCGTGTTGCGATAGGGCACATGGGCCATGTCGAGGCCAAAGCGGCCTTTCACATATTCCATAGCCAGATGCGGAACCACGCCCACCCCCGGCGAGGAAT
>CANBVC010000027.1 GCA_947372795.1 Beijerinckiaceae bacterium | reverse complement strand
CTCGAACAGGCGATCGCCCTGCTCTCGCTGCCGCGCGAAGTGGCGCGCCATCCCGAAAGCAAGGAGCCCATCGTCGCCGGCATCGGACGCTTTGGTCCCTATGTGCAGCATGCGAAAACCTACGCCAGCCTCACCCGCGACGACGATATTCTGACCATCGGCGCGAACCGGGCCATTGATCTCATCATCACCAAGGAACAGGGCGGCGGACGCTTTGGCGCCAGCGGCCCGGGTCGGCCTCTGGGCGATCATCCCGATGGCGGCGTGGTGAGCGTGAAGACCGGCAAGTTCGGCTCCTATGTCAATCACGGCAAGACCAATGTGACGATCGCCAAGGGAACAGACCCAGAGTCCGTGACCCTTGCCGAAGCAATTACGCTTCTGGCGACCAAGCCCCCTGCGGAGGGCAAGGCGCTGGGCGAGCATCCCCTCGGCGGCGCCATCACCCTGCGCGACGGGCGCTATGGCGCCTATGTCAGCCACGGCAAGGTCAACGCCACCATCCCCAAGGGAACGCCGATCGATAGCGTCACCCTTCAGGACGCCATCGGCTGGATCGACGACAAGGGCGGCCCCGACAAGAAAGCCATCCGCAAGGCTCCGGCCAAGGGAACGGCCAAGGGGGCAGCCAAGAAGCCCGCAGCAAAGAAGCCTGCGGGTGAGGCCGCCAAGTCCATAGACGACTCTGACGAGGTCCCCTTTGACATCGACGAGGCGCCGAGGGCCCGGGCCCCGGCTAGCAAGGCGCCGGCCAAGAAGTCAGCAGCCAAAAAGAGCGCCGTGAAAAAAGCGCCAGCCAAGAAAGCGGCCGTGAAGAAGAAGGTCTGAGGACGCGGCGTTCTGGAAAATCCGGGACTCCGTGGCCACATGGTGTAACGTCGAGGGCGAATCTTCCCCCTCGACGTGGAAACACGATTGTCCAAAAAGCCCTTCTCCCCCAAAGCCCGGCCAGCCACCACGCCGAAGCCCCTCCCCACGCGTGAGGAGATTCTGGCCTTCGTCGCCCGGGAACGCGCATCCGCTGAGGCGAGCGCCGGCGCCATTCCAGCAAAGATCGGCAAGCGCGAAATCGCGCGGGCGTTCGGGATCACGGGCGCGGACCGGATCGAGCTGAAGCATCTCCTCAAGGAGCTTGAATCCGCAGGCGAGATCGAGCGCCGTGGAAAGACTTTGACCAAGGTCGGGGCCCTACCCGACGTTGTGCTCGCCGATGTCACGACCCGCGACCGGGATGGCGACCTCATCGCCGAGCCTGTGGAATGGGATACGGCGGAATATGGCCCCGCCCCACGCATTCTGGTGCGCGTCTCCCGCAAGCCGCGCCCCGGCGAGCCGATCCCCGGCCTGAATGATCGCGCGCTTTTGCGCGTTGAGCCGGTTCGCCATATCGAGCACGGCGCCCCGCCCTATACGGGGCGTGTCCTCAAGCTCATCTCCAAGGCGCGCACGCAGGTTCTGGGTGTGTTTCGCGCTCTGCCCGAGGGCGGCGGGCGCCTGATCCCAATCACCAAGAAGGGCCAGCCGAGCGAACTCGACATTCCCGCAGGCTCCGAAGGCGGCGCGGTCGATGGCGATCTCGTTTCAGTCGATCTGCAACGCGACAGACGCTTTGGCCTGCCTTTGGCGAAGGTGCGTGAGAAACTGGGATCGGTGAAGAGCGAAAAGGCAATCAGCCTGATAGCGATCCACACGCACAACATCCCCAACGAATTCCGTCCCGACACGATCGCCGAATCCGAGAGTGCGCGCGAGGCCACGATGGACCTGCGCGAGGACTGGCGCGCCCTGCCCCTCGTCACCATCGACCCCGCCGACGCCAAGGATCACGACGACGCGATCCACGCGACGCCCGACACCGATCCCAACAACGAGGGCGGTTTCATCCTCACCGTGGCCATCGCGGATGTGGCGGCCTATGTGCGTCCTGACCGCCCCCTTGATCGTGAGGCGCTCGATCGCGGCAACTCGGTCTATTTCCCAGACCGCGTCGTGCCGATGCTGCCCGAGCGCATTTCAAACGATCTGTGCTCTCTGAAGCCTCTGGTGGATCGGCCCGCGCTCGCTGTGCGAATGGTCATCGACAAGTACGGCCGCAAGCGCGGCCATACATTCCATCGAATCATGATGCGCTCGGCCGCCAAGCTCGCCTATACGCAGGCTCAGGCCGCCATCGACGGGCACACCGATGAAGTGACGCATCCAATCCTCGAGAATGTGCTGCGCCCGCTCTGGAGCGCCTATGAGTCGCTGAAGCTTGAGCGGACCCAACGCTCGCCCCTCGATCTCGATCTGCCCGAGCGCAAGATCCTGCTGAAGCCCGACGGATCGGTTGATCGGGTGATCATTCCTCCGCGCCTCGACGCCCACAAACTGATCGAGGAGTTCATGATCCTCGCCAATGTGGCCGCCGCCGAAACGCTGGAGCAAAAACAGCAACAGTTGATCTACCGCGCCCATGACGAACCGACGCAGGAGAAGATCAATGCGCTGGCGGAATTCCTTTCCACAATTGGCATCAAGCTCGCCAAGGGCGAGGCCATGCGCCCGCACCATTTCAACCGTATTCTCGACCGTGTGCGCGACACCGAACATATGCATGTGGTGAATGAAATCGTGCTGCGCTCGCAGGCGCAGGCGGAATATACCTCGGAAAATTACGGGCACTTTGGCCTGCATTTGAAGCGATATGCGCATTTCACCTCGCCGATCCGCCGCTATGCGGATTTGATCGTCCATCGCGCCCTGATCCGTTCTCTCGGCCTTGGCCCCGATGGCCTGCCCGACCTGACGCCCCAACAACTCGCCGAGATCGCCGAACGCATCTCGGTCGCAGAGCGTCGCGCCATGGCGGCGGAACGTGAGACGGTGGACCGTCTTATCGCCACTCATCTCGCTGACCGGGTCGGCGCAACCTTTCAGGCGCGCATAGGCGGCGTGACGAAGGTCGGCCTCTTTGTGAAACTGGCGGAGACGGGCGCCGATGGCTTCATTCCCGCAGCAACCCTGGGCGCGGATTACTTCCGCTATGACGAGGCCTTGCACGCCCTGATCGGCAGCCGCACCGGCGAGATGCACAGGCTTGGCGACATAGTTGAAGTCCGACTCGTCGAGGTATCGCCCTTCGCCGGCGCCATGCGGTTTGAACTGCTCAGTGAAGGCCGCAACCGGCGGGCGGCGGGCGCAGGGGCGCTGAAAACCGGGAAATCGAAGCACCGCGACACCAAGGCGCACAAAAACGCCATAGGGCGTGGTAAGAAGTCCCCGTTTGGTGAGAAACGGAAACGCAAATGACGACGCAATTGCAGACGAAATCCCCACGGGACAAGTGGCTGTCGGTCAAGCGCGGGTTCATGGGCAAATGCCCACATTGCGGCGAAGGCCGAATGTTCCGAGCCTATCTGAAGGTTTCCGACGCCTGCCCCGCCTGCGGCGAGGAGCTGCATCACCAGCGCGCGGACGATGCGCCCCCCTATATGACGATCTTCGTAGTCGGCCATATCATCGGCGCGGGCATTCTCTTCATGGAAGAGCGTGACTTTGGCGTGCCAGACTGGGTCCAGGGCGCTGGCTGGGCTGTCATCACTCTTATCCTCTGCCTCTGGCTGCTCCCGCACATGAAGGGCGCGCTGATTGGCTTGCAGTGGGCGCTGCGGATGCACGGCTTCGGTGGAAACGAAGAGGCCGCCACCCTCCCCGCCTCCGCCCCAAGCCTGACGTGAGCCGCAGAAGGTGACGCACGAGCTTCCGCAGGACGAGGATCTCGCCGCCCTCCTTAATCGGGAAATGTGGGCCAAGATCATGTCGCAGCCCGCGAACAAGGAGCGGCCCCGCAAGGCCGCCACCTTGATATTGCTGGACCAGAGTGGGCCGCAGGTGCGCGTTCTCATGGGCAAGCGCCATGACCGCCACACCTTTATGCCCAGTGTTTTCGTTTTTCCAGGCGGTGGCGTTGAGCTCAGCGATCGACAAATGGTCGTCGCAGGCGCGCTCGACCCGGTCACCGAAGCCAAAGTCATGGCATGCCTCGATCGCCCCTCCGCAGGGACTGCGCGCGCGCTGGCCTTAGCGGCGATTCGCGAGACTTTCGAGGAAACCGGGCTGGCCCTTGGCGTCGACGACTATGGCGCCCCGGATGATCCGCCACCCGGCGCCTGGAGCGGCTTCGCCGCGCTGGGCCTTTATCCCAACCTCGAAGATATGCATTTCATCGCCCGCGCGGTGACGCCGCCGCGCATGAAGCGGCGCTTCGACACTTTCTTCTTCACAGCCGATGCCTCTGGAATCGCTGCAAAAATCGACGGTATCGTCGATGGGGACAGCGAATTGGTGGAGCTTGTCTGGGTGACGATCACCGAGGCGCGCAGCCTGCCCATGCCCCTCATCACCACCGTGATCTTCCGGGAACTTGAAGCGCGGCTCGAAAAGGGCATGAGCCGGTTCCTGCCAATCCCCGTCTATCGTACAGGACGGCAGGGCTGGTTTCGTTCCGAAGCCTGATGATCTTGACTTACGCCGCCCCATCCGTATGGTGCGCGCTAACCAGCCGGGGCGGGTGCGCTTGCGGCTTTTGCTGTTTCCGCCGCTTAAGATCCTTCATCTGCGCCCCAGCGGGGCCCACTCGGGACGACGACCATGGCCAAGGCCGCCAATATCAAGATCAAGCTGCTCTCGACCGCTGACACCGGTTATTTCTACGTGACGTCGAAGAACGCGCGTACGAAGACCGAAAAGTTCGCGATGAAGAAGTACGACCCCGTCGCTCGCAAGCACGTTGAATTCAAGGAAACCAAGATCAAGTAATATTGATCTGGCTCCAAACGAAAAAGGCGCTCCAGTTGGAGCGCCTTTTTTCGTTTTAAATCAAAGATTTAATTTAGGTGGCCGGTCGACAGGGCGTTAAAGGAGGCCACTCCCGCCACTGCCGACCAGCCAACCCCACGGACCCAGGAGATGCGGCGGACCTGAGCACTCCGTAGGGTATTGGAAGTTCGCCAGACCCTTGCGGCATCCAGCAATGCGAGGCTACAGGGCGCGCGCGCAATTGCAATCGGCGAAACGCAAATGCGCATCGTCATGCACTGTTTACCTAAATGGTTTGGGTTAATTTCGGGCCAGAATCGGCGATTCAGCGCTCGCCGAGGTAACTTTTGACGGTTTCGAGGAATTTCACCACGGAAATTGGCTTGGACAGGTAGGCCTCGCAGCCCCCCTGCCGGATCTTCTCCTCGTCACCCTTCATGGCGAATGCGGTGATAGCGATGACGGGAATATGTTTCAATTCCTCATCGCTCTTGATCCACTGGGTCACCTGAAGCCCGGAAACCTCTGGCAATTGAATGTCCATGAGGATTAAGTCGGGTCGGTGCAGGCGCGCCAGCTCGATCGCCTCCATCCCGTTGCGCGTTTGCACGGTCACATAGCCATGCGCCTCGAGAAGATCATTAAAGAGCTTCATGTTGAGCTCATTGTCTTCCACGATTAGAACGGTCTTGGTCATCCTGCATCCAATCGGCGCGTGGACCCTGCGGGCCCTCTCCTTGGTCTGTCTAACAGACCTTCCTTGACGAAAAGAGAATCCCGGAGGCTACCCTGATGCGTTCCAGCCAAAAAGACCGGGCGAAAGATTGGGCGCAGACCCTCGCCATCGAGGCCCTGAGTTTCCTCGCCTCCGATATAGAGCGACTGGAGCCGTTTCTGAGCCTGACTGGCGTCGACCCCAGCAATCTGCGCCGGGTGGCGGCCCAACCCTCGTTCCTCATCGCCGTGCTTGATCACCTGGCTGGGGACGAAAGCCTGCTGCTGGCTTTCGCCGCAAATGCTGGGCACAACCCGGCTGACATAGAGAAGGCGCGCCAGACCCTCGCCGGCCCAACGCCGGATTGGGGCGCGTGACGCTCGCCATCTGCCGGGACTGCCTCGCCCCTGCGGTGAGCGATCAGCGTCGCTGCAAGGCCTGCGGCTCGCCTCGTCTCCTCGCCCATGCGGAGCTGCATGAACTACAGATCGCCCATATCGACTGCGACGCCTTCTACGCGGCAGTCGAAAAGCGCGACGATCCGGGGCTGCGCGACAAGGCGGTGATTATCGGCGGCGGCAAACGCGGCGTAGTCTCGACCTGCTGCTACATCGCCCGCATCAACGGCGTGCGCTCGGCCATGCCAATGTTCAAGGCCCTCACCCTTTGCCCCGACGCGGTCGTAATCCGGCCAGACATGGCGAAATATGGCGCGGTCGGCAGGCAAGTGCGGGCCATGATGCACGAACTGACGCCGCTGGTGGAGCCCTTGTCCATCGACGAAGCCTTCCTCGACCTTTCCGGCACCGACCGTCTCCATGGCGCCTCCCCCGCCGTCACGCTGGCGCGTTTCGCCAAGCGGATCGAGACCGAGGTCGGCATCTCCGTCTCGGTGGGCCTGAGCTACTGCAAGTTTCTGGCGAAGATGGCCTCCGACCTCGACAAGCCCAGAGGCTTTGCGGTGATCGGGCGAGCGGAAACGATGGCGATCCTTGAACCGAAACCCGTCGGCGCGATCTGGGGCGTTGGCAAGGTGGCGGAAGAGCGCTTGCGTCAGAATGGCTATGTGACCATCGGCGATCTGCAGAAGGCCGAACAGACAGAACTTTTCCGCCGCTATGGCGCGGAAGGCGGGCGGCTATGGCGTCTGGCCAGGGGCCTCGATGATCGCGTGGTGGAGCCCGAACGCGACGCGAAAAGCGCTTCGGCGGAGACGACCTTCGATGACGACATCGCCGACCCCGATATTTTGACACGCAGCCTGTTTCTACTGAGCGAGAAAGTCTCCGCCCGGCTCAAAGCTTGCGAAATCGCTGGCCGTACAGTCACCCTGAAACTCAAGACCGCCGACTTTCGCCAACGCACCCGCGCCCGCGCCCTGCCGCAGCCGACGCAACTCGCCGGGCGCATCTTTGAAGCCGCGCGGGATCTGCTTTTGAAAGAGGCGAATGGGGAGCGCTTCCGCCTGATAGGCGTGGGTGTGAGCGATCTGTGCGAGGCGGCTGACGCAGACCATGGCGATCTCGTCGATACGCGGGCTGCCCGCGAAAAAGCGACGGAAGCCGCCGTCGATTCACTCAGGGCCAAATTTGGCGGCGCGGCGGTCGTGAAGGGCATCGCCTTCAGCCCGCCGCGCAAGCCGCGTTGATTTACTTGCTGCAAGCCTTCTGGGGAAGAAGCTCGAATTTGCTCATCTTACCCGTCAGAGCATAGTTGCCGTAGTTGATGTTGAGCGCGCCCGAGACGCCATTCTCATAGAGGTCGAAGGCCAGCACGTAGTTCGGCTCACCGTCTTTTTTCGCCCCGTCGAAATAACTCACCGTCACTGGCCAGCGGCGCACGCCCTTGAGGCCCGGAGCGTCGGCGATCGAAGGGTCGGCCGGCGGCGCTGCGGCTTCGTGACCGATGACGCTCAATGTATCGAAGAGCTTCATGCCGCCATCAGAGCCGTCATAAAGCTTGACCTCATCGGTTTTGCCGCCCTTACGCGCGACATCAACCATCTGCATCATCTGAGCGGTGGGGAAGACGGGGCCGGGCTCGAAGTCAGACTTCACGCGCGTGGGCTTGGTAAGCGCGACAGACAAGCCGCCATCCGCCGACTTGCTCGCCTTGCCGTCGATGCTCTCGACAAGCTTGCCGTCCGTAAAGCTATCGGTCTTGAAGCGGAAACCCGAACCATCGCCCTCTTCAAACGTGGTGGAGCGCATATCGGACGTGCGCGAACCGCTTTCGTCCGATTGCAATTCGGTCAACTGGCGGAAATTCGTGACGTAGCCCTCACAGGGCGACCCCGTGAATTCATAGACGATACGTCCACGGGCGGAGGACGGCGCGACGCCGCCAGTCACCTTGCCAAGGGTCAGGTCATAGACCGCGCGATGGGCGATGAAGCCTGCGGTGGGCTGGGCGGCGAACGCATGAGTGGCGCCTATCGCGATGAGCGACGTGAGCGCGGGCGCTAGGCTGAGGGATATCGTCTTGCTGAACTTCAAAGCACGGCTCCGGTTGCATGCGTGACTAGGGAGGTCTATGCGCGTCCCCCGTGGCAAAAATACGATTTGGCTAACAGGCTGCAACCATTCAAACTCGCAAGCAAGCAATTCTTGCTGGAGGAGCATCATGCGAGGCGCCGCCAAAACCATCGAAGCGCGACTGCGGGAGCTTGGCGTTGAACTGCCGGCCGCCATAGCGCCCATAGCCAATTACGTTCCCTTCGTGCGAACGGGCTCCCTGCTGATCATCTCCGGGCAGTTGCCCCTCGATAATGGCAAGCTGCCAGACACCTTCAAGGGCAAGCTGGGCAAGAATGTCTTCAACGAGGCAGGTCAGCAGGCGGCGCGGCTCGCCGCCATCAATGTGCTGGCGCAGGCGCAGGTGGCCCTTGGCGATCTCGGCCGCGTGCGCCGCGTGCTCCGCCTTGGCGGCTTCATCAACGCCACGCCCGGATTCATAGCCCTCCCCGCAGTGATGAATGGCGCGTCGGATCTGATGGTACAGGTCTTCGGCGACCATGGACGCCACGCGCGAACGACAGTTGGCGTCGCCGAGCTTCCCCTAGATGCGGCGGTCGAGATCGAAGCCATGATTGAATTCGAATGATGATCGCGCCGGGCTGGATCACGCAGCGCCCCATAGCCCATCGCGGCTTGCATGATTGCGGCGCGGGCCCCTTGATCGAAAATTCGCCATCGGCGGCAAGAGCCGCCATCGCGCTTGGATGCGCCATAGAATGCGACGTGCAATTGTCGAAAGACGACGAGGCCATCGTCTTTCACGATTTCACCCTGGAGCGACTGACAGCCCATAGCGGGCGCGTGAACGCCTTCACCGCGAGGGAGTTGCGGAGCATCAGGCTGCGCGGCGGCCGAGGCGACGCTATCTCGACACTGCCAGACTTCCTGAACCTGATCAGCGGAGCGACGCCTCTCGTCTGCGAAATCAAAAGCCGCTTCGATGGAGATATGCGTCTCGCGGAGCGCGTCGGCGCATGCGCTGCGGCTTACGGTGGGCCAATCTGCATCGAGAGTTTTGACCCACTGGTGATGGCTCATCTGCGGCGACAACGGGCGGCCCTCGGGATCGACCATGTTCCCTTGGGCATGGTGGCGCAGGCGGACTATGGAGAAGAGAATTGCGAATGGTCGCATCTCGCCGCAGAGGACAAGCGCGCGCTTGCGCAATTCCTGCATTTTGCGGAGACGCGTCCAGAGTTCCTCTCCTGGAGCCTGCGCGATCTGCCCCATACCGTTCCGCTTCTATGCCGAACGGGCCTCGCCATGCCCGTCACCATCTGGACTGTGCGCACGCAGGCGGATCGGGCCATCGCGCTGGCCCATGGCGATCAGATCGTCTTCGAAGGCGAGACCGTCAGGCCGAAACAGCCCTTTTGATCTCCGGCCCAGAAAGCAAAGGCTCATCGCCGCGATAGGACGCGTCGATCGTGATCTCGCCGCCCGATACGCGCGAAACGCAGACGCAGAGCTTCTTGTTCTCCGCATGCTGCGCCTTGCTGAAGAAGATATCGCGATGATCGATGGTCCCGGAGAAGGAGACGATATCGACAACGCAGAGTCCGCATTCGCCGCGCCTGCAGTCCGCCACGACGCCGACCCCCGCCCCTTCCAGGGCATCAAGCATTGACTGTCCGGCCTCGACCTCCACGCTCACGCCAAGGCGCGGCGCATGGACAGTGAACCGCTCGGAAGCGAAGCGTCCGCTGGAGCCGAAGGTCTCGTAGACGAAGTGTTCAGGCCTGCGCCCACTCGACTGCCACAGGCTACGCGCGCCCTCGAGCAGCGCGATGGGTCCGCAGACATAGGCCTCGCCAGCAGGATCGAGCTTCGCAATTTCCGCGGCCAGATCCATCCGCTGGCCTTCATCACCGGCGAAGATTTCAAGCCGATCGCCAAGAACCGCCGAGAGATCGTCGAGATATGGCATGGATAAGCGCGAACGGCCCGCATAAAGCATGCGCACCTTGCGGCCGGAACGGACGAGCCGCCCCGCCATACCGACGAGCGGAGTGACGCCGATGCCGCCAGCGATGAGCAGATATTCAGGCGCCTGACGGGTCAGCTCGAAATGCGTGTCGGGCTCGGCGACCTCAAGCCGCGCGCCCACAGGCAAGGACCACATATAGCGGGAACCACCGCGGCCGGGCTCTTCGCGCTTGACCGCGATGCGCCAGCACGCGTCTACAAGCGTTTCGCCAATCAGCGAATAATACCGCAGGTCTGTCTTACCATCGATGATGACGCGAACGGCCAGATGTGCGCCGCTGGGAAAGGGACTTGCGCCCCCCTCCGGCTTCAGCAGGATTTCACGAACGCCATCTGCAGCGTCGCGGATATGGGCGACGGTAGCGTTGGTCCAGTTACGATCCGAGCGCATGATGTCTCCCCACTCAGCCGGCGAGCCGCACGCCGCGCTTGGTCTGCGCCTCGGCCTCCAGCATGGAGTCGATCTGTCGGCGCGCCCACATGGCGCCTGCGTCGATGTTGAGGTTGTAGAAGACGTGGTCGGGATTTTCATCGATGGCGCGCTGCTGCGCTTCGACGATCCGCTCATCTTCGCCGAACACCTTCGTGATCGCGTCGCGAATCTCCGTGGTCATCCGCTGCTCGTCGATGCGATAGTCGCGCACATTGGCCCAGAAATAGTGGCAGGTCTTTTCGGTTGCTGGGGTGATCGTATTGATCACCACCATGCTGACGCCCTGAGAACGATCGCCCTCTGGCGCGCCCGTACCAGTGGGCGCAACGCCGACGTCGATGGCCACCGTGCAAGGCGCCTGAAACTGAATGATCTGCCAGCGATCAACATTGCCCGGCTTACCAAGCTGCTTACGCCAGAATGGCGGGGGCTCGATATCGACCATCCAGCGCGTCACAGTGGTCGTGCGATCGCCATGGGTTACATCGAAAGGCGCTTCGGCCACGGCGTCGTTGCCGATGCTGGAGGAGTGGATGAAGGTCTCGTGTGTGAGATCCATCAGATTGTCGACGATCAGCCGATAATCACAGGCGGCATGGATGGTCTTGCCATCGCCTGCCCAGGCCGGATCCTTGTTCCAGTGCAGATCGGGCACGAGCGCGGGATCGGCGAGCGCGGGATCGCCCGGCCAGACCCAGACGAAACGATGTCGTTCGACAACCGGAAAACTGCGCACCGCCGCCGATGGGTTGATCGTCTCTTGCGAGGGCATAAAGGCGCAGCGCCCCTGAGAGTTATAGCGGATGCCGTGATAGGCGCACTGAACGTCGTCGCCGATCAGCTTACCCATCGAGAGCGGCACGAGACGATGCCAGCAGGCGTCCTGCAAGGCGACCGCGTCGCCGTTCTCGGTGCGATAGAGCACCATTTTGACGCCCGTTATGGTGCGGGCAAGAAGCTCGTGGCGAAGCTCGGAATCCCAGGTTGCGGCATACCAGGCGTTCAGGGGAAACGGACGGGGAGCGGTCATGGGGGGCCTCATCGGTTCGCTTCGAATGGAAATCAGACCACGGAGTTACGCTCTCGCGGCGCACGAATAAAGCGAATTTCTTTGTTGAAATCATATAAAAGCGAAAAGGGCTGAATGCTTCCGCTGAAGTGGGAATCCACCCTTTTTATGGGCGAACGATGGTGGGCAAGACATATCGTCGGTGGGACTGTGGTCGCCCAGCGAAAGCCCAACGTGACGGGGTAGCCCTGAGCCTTCTGGACACCTCAGCCGCCCCGCCCTACACACGTGCATGATGTTCTTAGTTTTCATCCTTTGCGGCTTCGCGAGCGCGCTTTCCAATCGATCGATGGACCCGCTGCTCACCATGATCGCGCGGGATTTTTCGATTCCCATCACAACCGCCGCCCTGCTCTCTTCCGCCTACGCCTTTCCTTATGCGCTGAGCCAGCCGGTGCTTGGACCCGTGGGCGACTTCTACGGCAAGTCGCGCGTGTTGAAGGCCTGTCTTTGGCTACTCGGTTTTTGCACCGTAGGCTGCATCTTCGCGCCTACCTTCGAAACTCTTCTCGTCTTCCGCCTGCTCGGCGGCGTAGCGGCGGGCGGCATCATGCCGGTCGCCATGGCCTCTATCGGCGACAAATATCCGCCAGCGGTCAGGCAACTCGCCATCGGCCGCTTTCTCACGGCCGGACTGACCGGCATGATATTGGGGGCAAGCCTCGCCGGCATCATGGCTATGAGCTTTGGCTGGCGCAGTTTTCTTTATTTCACGGCAGGCATGGCCTTCGCCGCCGCCATTGGCGCAACCCTGCTGCTGCATGAACCAGCAAGGCCGAAAGGCCATATCCGCCTTTCTGACGCCACCACGAGTTATGGCAAGGTCTTCGCCAATCCCAAATCATGGTTTTGTTTCGGCACCGTGTTTCTAGAAGCCATCGCACTGTACGGCTGCACGCCTTTCATCGGCGAGTTGTTGGAGAACAATGGCCTTGGCACAGCGCGCGAGGCAGGTTTCACGCTGGCGGGGATTGGCATCGGCGGGCTTACCTATTCAGTTACGCTGCCCATCACCCTTCGGCTCTTCCGTCGCACGCAAATGATGGCCATCGGCGGGAACCTCGCGGGCGTGGGGCTGCTCGGCATGGCGCTCGCCCTTCCATGGCCGCTGATGTGCCTCGGCTTCATGGTGACCGGCTTCGGCTTCATGATGCTGCATAATTCCGTACAGGCGGAAGTGGCGGAACTCGCGCCCAGCGCCCGCGCCTCAGCATTTTCGATGCATTCCTGCTCCTTTTTTCTGGGTCAGGCGATTGGCCCCATCGTTTTCGGCTTCGGGCTGCACCATGTGGGCCGCGGATGGCTCGTCCTCAATATGGCCATGCTGATGGCGACGGGCCTCGTGGTCTCCCGCCTCTTTGCGCGCTATCCTACCGCCTCCGGACGTTTGTGAGCGCAGCATGCCAGAGACTGACCTTACCATTCGCATCGCAAAATCCTTCGCCGACATCGACCCGGCGGCATGGGACGCATGCGCCAATCCCGCTGATTCCAATGATCAGGAAGAACGATTCAACCCGTTCATAACCCACGCCTTTCTAAACGCGTGCGAAGCCTCGGGCTCGGCTGTGGCGCGCACCGGCTGGGGCGGGGCGCATGTTTTGGTTGAAGATGGCGCAGGCCAGTTGCTCGCCGCTGCGCCCTGCTATCTCAAGTCCCACAGCATGGGGGAATATGTTTTCGATCAGGGCTGGGCGGAGGCCTATGAGCGCGCGGGCGGGCGCTATTATCCCAAGCTGCAGATCTGCGCACCCTTCACGCCAGTGCCCGGCCGGCGCCTGCTCGTTGCGACAGGGCCACGTGCTGATGAGGCGCGCGAGGCGCTGATTAGCGGCCTTCAGGCGCTTATGGAAAAGGTCGAGGCTTCATCGACCCACGTGACCTTCCTCAACCGCTCCGAATGGGATCTGCTGGGCGCCAAGGGCTTCCTGCAACGCACCAACAAGCAGTTCCATTTCTTCAACAAGGGCTATGGCGACTTCGAAGGCTTTCTCGCCTCCCTCGCCTCGCGCAAACGCAAGGCTATCAGGCGCGAACGCAAGGACGCCTTGAGCGCAGGCGTCGAGATTGAATGGGCGACCGGAGCTGACCTGACTGAGGCCCATTGGGACGCCTTCTTCGCTTTTTATGAGGATACGGGCGCGCGCAAATGGGGCCGTCCCTATCTCAATCGCAAGTTCTTCACGCTGCTGACAGAAAAGCTCGCGGATCGGATTTTGCTCATCATGGCCAAGCGCGAGGGCCGCTTTATCGCGGGCGCACTGAATCTCATCGGCGACGATGCGCTTTACGGGCGCAACTGGGGCTGCATCGAGGAGCATCCGTTCCTGCATTTTGAAGTCTGTTATTATCAGGCGATCGACTTCGCCCTGTCGCGTGGCCTCAAGCGGGTCGAGGCGGGCGCGCAGGGTGAGCACAAGCTGCTACGCGGCTATGAGCCAATCGAAACCTTTTCAGCCCACGCCATCGCCGATCCAAGGCTCGAAAAAGCCGTAGCGGATTTCCTGCGCCACGAACGCGCAGAGATGGAGCAGGTGATCGACCTTTATGCGCAGCACACGCCTTTCAGAAAGGGCGAGCTGCAGCAGGAGCGGGACTGACACGGCTAACGGAAAATCCCCCCATACCCCCCGGGTTGATTCCGCCCCCGGTTCCGGCCAATCTGGCGCGATAAAAAGGGGAGGGTTCCATGCGCAACATCGCAGCCGCGCTTATCGCCGCCACACTCATGTCATCGAGCGCCATAGCCGCCGATCAGGCTCTCATCGACGCCGCGAAAAAAGAAGGCGAGGTCACGTGGTACACGACCTCGATCGTGGATCAGTTCGTGCGCCCCGCCGCGCAGGCCTTCGAGAAAAAATATGGCGTGAAGGTCAATTTCATTCGCTCCAATGCGCTCGAGATTGAGCTGCGGGTTGCGAACGAATCCAAAGCGGGACGCGTGCAGGCTGACCTTGTGGATGGCACCACCACCTCGATCACGCTCAAGAAGATGAACCTTGTTGAGAAATGGACCCCGAATGTGGACCTGCCGGACAGGTACAAGGACCCGGAAGGGTACTGGATGGCCTCGCAGGAATATGTCCTCATGCCCGGCTATAATACCGACCTGATCCCCAAGGGCTCTGAGCCCAAGACTTGGCAGGATCTGCTCGACCCCAAGTGGAAGGGCAAGATGGTCTGGAACACGACCCCGTCGAGCTCCGCAGGCCAGGGCTTTGTGGGCCTTGTCCTGCTGGAAATGGGCGAGGAAAAAGGCCGCACATACCTCGAGAAGCTTGCCAAACAGGATGTGGTGGGCATGAAGGCAGCCGCGCGTCAGGTGCTCGATCAGGTGGTGGCGGGCGAATATCCCATCGCGCTCCAGATCTTCCATAACCACACGACCATCAGCCAGGCGCGCGGGGCGCCGGTTTATTTCCTCAAGACGGAGCCGGGGATGGGCGTGGTGCTGCCGATGTCCCTCATCAAGAACGCGCTGCATCCAAATGCCGGCAAACTGCTGTTTGAATTTATTCTGTCTGAGGAAGGGCAAAAGCTGATGGCGGATTCCGGCGAATTGCCTGTGCTGCCCAGCGTACCGCCCAAGGTCGCCGCCCTGCGCCCCGGCCCTGACACGTTCCGCGCCATCTACCTGCCGCCGGAAAAGCTGGTTGAGAACCTCGCCCAGTGGACGAAGATCTACAACGAATATTTCCGTTGACCGCAGGGTCTGCTAACGCATCTGCCGACGCATAGCCGGGAGGCGCTCATGAGCATCTACGACACGAACAATATTTTCGCCAAGATCCTGCGCGGCGAGATTCCGTCCACCAAGGTCTATGAGGATGATATCGCCCTCGCCTTCATGGATGTGATGCCGCGCGGGGATGGTCATGTGCTGGTGATTCCGAAGGTTCCGGCGCGGGGGATTCTCGACATGCCCGCTGATGCGCTAGGGCCTTTCATGCAGCGCGTGCAGAAGGTCGCAGGCGCCGTGAAGGCGGGTATGGGAGCGGAGGGCCTAACGCTGCAGCAGTTTAACGAGACGGCAGGCGGTCAGGTGATCTTCCACCTGCATTTCCATATCCTGCCCCGTTGGGAAGGCGTAGCCCTGAAGCCTCACTCCGGCGCCATGGAAAAGCCGGAGGTGCTTGCCGCCCATGCCGAGAAGATCCGCGCAGTCATGGGCTGAGATCAAGTAGCAGACAGGAGGCCAAAGCCCCCTGCCCTGCAAACTCTAATGCAGCAAAGCCATCAGAAAGTGCGCCTTCGTATAGGCGCCAACCAGCACTGCGAGACCGCCGAGACCAAGTCCGATCGAGCCCGCCGAAAACCACATGACCGAGGTCAGCAGGGTCACGGACGAGAGCACGATGCCAAGTTGGATCAGCAGCGAGGCGAATTCATAGGCATGATATTGTTCAAGGAAACCGTCGCGCTTGGCTTCAATATCCTTGGCCTTCTTCATGAGTTCCTTGCGGCCTTCATTGGTGCTCGGCTCGCTTTCCCAGCGGTCGACGGTGGCCTGCCAGGTCGACAATTGCTTTTCGACCTCCGGCTTGCCCGCATCGGCCTGCACCTTAAGCCCCTCGATATTCGTGCGCAGCACCGTCTGGCGGATCGTCTTGGCCTGGAAGAAATTCCAGGTGTCGCTGGCCTCAATGGTCAAACCGAGGGCGTGGGTCTGCGCCGATTTGCCAAGCATTTCGGAGACGGCCAAGAATAAGGCGAGGACCGAGATCAGCAGGCCGATCAGCTTTGAATTTCTGTTGTTGCTGTGGGCGGCTTCGTGGGTCGCCTCGTGCGTGACTTCCTCAATCGCGTCAGACATGCATCCCTCTCCCTCAAAAGTAGAATCGATCACCGAACCAGAAGCTTATCTATAGCTTTCGAAGTTCTGGCGCGAGTCGGCGATAGCTGCACCGTATCATTTGCAAAATGACGAAGTGACAACAGGTTAGCTGCAGATTTCCAGAGACGTGCGCAGCGTGGCCTCAACAAGGCAGAGCTGCGCCGCACGCTGGGCGGATTGGTGAAATTTCACCACATCTTGCGCACGGGCACGCGTTTGACCTCATGAGCCTGCAAGATTGGCAACACTTCGCGGCCGAAACGCCGGACCTGCTCGAGGAACATTTTGTTGGGCATGGCGCCGACATTCATGTTGATCAGCAGATTGTTTGAGCCCGCAGCTTCAGCGCGCGCGATCAATTTTTCGGCGACTTCTTTGGGGTCGCCCCAGGCGAAGGCGCCGGAGTCCAGATTGGCGTCGATGTCGCTCTGATTCATGGCGCGGATCTTCATGCGATCCATCGCCGCGAAAGGCAGGTTCTCCGGCCGCACATAATCGAAGGTCGAGCCAGCCTGATCTGGCCCCGGCGAGGGCGCGGAAGCAGGCGCAGAAGGGTTGGCCGAAGGCAGGCTGCCGTGGTGCCAGAGCGTCTGGTTGAAATAGAGGAAATAGGGCGAATATTCCTCCCGCGCCTGCGCCTTGGTCGGGGCGACATAGGCGTCGGTGAAGAAGCACAGATGATCCGGCGTGATCTCGTGGCCGTTATCGGCCAAACATTTCGCGAAGTAGGAGACCACATCCTCCACCACGCCCTGATGGGGCGAGGCGATCACCGCGTTGAAATTATGCTTGCCCGCATATTCGATCGTCTCCTTCGAGCCGCTGAAGGGCAGCCAGATCGAGGGATGGGGCTGCTGATAGGGCCGCGGCCAGATCGAGATGTCCTTGTGCTTCCAGAACTTGCCCTCATAGGAAAAGAGGTTCTGCGTCCAGGCGCCAAGCACCACCTCCATGCCCTCATCGAACCGCTCACGCGATTCCGACATGGGCACGTTGTAGACCCGGTATTCACGCGGCACGCCGCGCGCGAAGCCCGCCATGACGCGCCCGCGCGAAATGCAGTCCACCACCGCCAGCTCCTCGGCGATCCGCAGGGGATTATGCAGCGGCAAAAGATTGCCAAGCATGAGCAGCTTGAGGTTCTTCGTGCGCTGGGCAGCGAGCGCAGCGAACATATTGGGCGAATTCATCAGGCCGTGGGGCGTGGTGTGATGTTCGTTGAGCCCGAGGCCGTCGAAGCCCAGACGCTCCATCTCGTCCCAGACTTCGAAATGCTCCTCATAGGTGCGGGCAGCCACCTCTGGATCGAAATGTTCACCGGGCAGAGGATAGGGCAGATAGCGGTCGGGCTTGGCGAAATCGAAATGGCGATCGTAGGCCAGAAGATCGAAAACGAAAACGCGCATTTCAGACATTTCCCCTGAAGCAGCCGGTCAGATTCAGCCAGCTTTGACCCGAAAGCTATGGCGCCTTCACGCAGCTTGTCAACGAAGTGTATACTCTTTCAAAACCTGATCGAGACCCATGGCCGACCTCACCCTGAACCAGCGCCACAATAGCTACGACGTCCATGAGCACCTGCGCCGCCAGATCATGACTGGGCGGCTCGCGCCGGGCGCAGTTGTGTCCCAGGCGGGCCTTGCGCGGGACATTGGCGTTAGCCGCACCCCCGTGCGCGAAGCCATGCGCATGCTGCAAAACGAGGGGTTGCTGGAAGCCGAGCCCAACAACCGCGCGCGCGTGACAGGCTTCAGTCCCGGCGCGCTCGAGGCTACCTATTTCGCCCGCATCTTGCAGGAGTCAGCTGCCTTCGCCCTCGCGATTCCCAACATGAATGAGGCTAGTCTGGACAAAGCGACCAGCGCCTTCGATGCGATGCAACGCGCCGAGACCCGCGCCGAATTCGATCTCTGGGTTGTGGCCCACAGAGACTTCCACCGTCTGCTGGCGGCGCCCGCCGGGCCTGAGATAGAGGCGCGGATCCTTAGCCTGCTCGAACAGTCGACCCGCTTCCAATACATGCTCAACAGCACGCGCGAGCCAAGGTGGTGGATTCAGCGCGACGATGAACACGCCCGGCTTCTTGCAGCATGCGAAAGCGGTGACGCTGCAGGCGGCGCGAAATTGATGGCCCATCATCTCGCGCAATCGGCCCTCATGACCCTCGAGCAATTCGCCGAGGACGGGGTCGCGCGCGGCGCCTCGATCGTGCACGCGCGCGACTTGATGATGCGCGGTTGAACAATCAGCGCGCCAGCAGGGCCTCGATATCGCTTCTCAGGCTGGCGGGCGTCGTCGTGGGCGCATAACGGTCGACTACCCTGCCGTCCTGATCGATGAGGAATTTCGAGAAGTTCCACTTGATCGCCTCAACGCCGAGCAAGCCCGGCTTCTCGCTCTTCAGAAAAGCGAAGATGGGGTGGGCGCCGTCGCCATTCACGTCGATCTTGGCGAACATGGGAAAGCTGACGTTGTAGTTCAGGGAGCAGAACTTCTGGATCTCCTGCTCGTCGCCCGGCTCCTGTGCGCCGAACTGGTTACAGGGGAAGCCGAGCACCGCGAAGCCGCGCGGCGAAAGCTCCTCATGAAGCTTTTCGAGCCCGTCGTATTGCGGGGTGAAGCCGCATTTGCTGGCGGTGTTGACGATGAGCAAAACCTTGCCACGGAAGGTGGACATGGGAACCTCTTCGCCCGAAATGCCTTTCGCCGAAAAATCGTAAATCGTGCTCATGCCGCGCTCCCTTAATTGGTCCAATAACCGGCTGCGATGATCGCCGCCTCTCCCGCTAGGATGGCTGCGAAGAGAGAACGGCGGATTGCGAAAAAGGCGATCATGCCGACCGCCAGCGGTCCGAGCCGCCCCCACAGAGGCAAAGTCGCCAAGGCCCCGTTGGGGGAGAGCAGAAGCTTGCCGACGACGCCAGCCAACAGAGCGGTGGCGACTGCGCGGACCCAGGCGAGCCAGGGAGAGGATTCGTCGATCCCCCGCGCCAGAAAGACCGAAAGCATCCGCCAGACCTCGCTCGGCAGGAAGCCGAAGAGAATCAGCGCGAGCCATGGCCAAAGCCCATGATCAAGAGCCTCGCTCATGCGGAGACCCTAGCGTCGAGCGTGCGCTGGATGAGCCAAGCGCCCGTACCCGCGACGAGGCCGAGCGCCATGAGATCAAGGCCGCGCGGGGCGAAGGTCTCAGTCAGCGGCGCCATGGCAAGGCCGAGCACGAGGGCCCATCTGTCGATGGGGCGCTTGGCGTTACGGGTCAGCGTCGCAACGAAATAGATGGGCGTCATGAACAGCAGACATGCGGCCAGCGGGCGCGGCAATTCGCCGATGAGCACATAGCCGATGGCAGTCGAGATTGAGGTGCCCAGAAAGCATATGAAGGAGAAGCCGAAGAAGAACGCGAGCCGACCATCGCGGGGCACGAGCGGTATGCGCCTGACGCCCTCCGCCCAGACGGTGACGGCGATGCAATGGGCGGCCAGCATCAGAGTCGGCAGGCCAGTGCGTTTTGTGCGCAACATCGGCAGTAGCGAGACCACCATTGGCACGAAGCGCACCGACGACAGCGAGATCGTGACGGCGATGGCAGGCCAACTCGTCTTGGCGGCGACAGCGCCGAAGAAGAGCACCTGAGCAGGCCCCGCCCAGAGCAGAATCGTCGAGGCCACCGCGATTTCGACGGAAAAGCCAGCGTCGCGGGCCAGGCCGCCGACGCTGAGCAAGCTCACCGCCACGACGAACATGGGCCCGGACAAGGCCTGACGCGCGCCCTCAACGAACCAGCGCGGCCGGGTGCGGCCACCGAGATCTTCGGCGGCCTCGGCCGTGAGAGGGTCGTAGGGCGCTGCGCTTATCATTGGCGAAAGCTGCGCCATCAGGCCGGGTTTTGCAACGCGGCCATGACGGGCGGCTCAGCGGTAACGGTCGATGGCGCCCTTGCGCTCGACCTTGCGGGCCTTGCGGGCGGCGTAGCGAGCGTCACGTTCGGCTTTCTTCTCGACCTCGAGCATCGCCTTCAGTTCAATCTCTTCAGCGGCGAGGCGCTCGTGCTCGGCGGCGTCGCGGGCCGCGTTTTCGGCGCGCTCGGCGTCCTCGCGGGCCTTGGCCTCGCGTGCGGCGGCAGCTTCGGCGGCGAGACGCGTCTGGTTTTCGATTTCCTGGAGACGGCGCTCCTCGGCGCGCTGGGCTTCGCGAACCACGCGCGCTTCGATTACAGCCTTGCGCTCGGCCTCGCGCTGCAGCACAGCGGGGTCATCAGCGGCGGGGCGAGTGCGGAACTTCTCCACGAGGGCCTGACGGGCCTTGGCGGCTGTGGCTTGACGGTCTTGGAATTTTTGGCCGGGTAACGGAGGCATTGCTGTCCATTCATTTAAGGTGATGCGGCCGTTCCTGCCACAAATGCGCGCCCACAACAACCTTTGAAGACGCAGGGCTGAAATGCGCGGTGAAGATCATGGTTCCGAGTGGGGCTATTCAGAAATGCGTGAAGCTTCCCCGCGCGAAGACAATCTCGGCGCCGCCGGCGCCTGTGAAACGCGGCGACCCAGCGCCCGCGACAGCCTCGCCGATCAGCGTGAGCGGCACGCCAGCGGTGCGCGCATCGGCCTGCAAGGCTGCGGCTTTTTGCGGGGCGACGGCGACAAGCAGCTCATAATCATCGCCACCAGTCATTGCGGTCGCGAAAAGCGCTACGTCCATGGCTACAGCTTGCCGCGCAGCATCGGACAGCGGCGCATCGCCCAAGCGAATATTTGCGGTAACGCCGGAAGCCCCAAGCATCTTCGTCACATCGCCCACGAGCCCATCGGAAACGTCCATGCCTGCGCTCGCGTGGGCGCGCAGAACAGGAGCTAGGGCGAGGCGTGGCTGGGGGTCGAGATAGCGCGACAGCAAATGGTCTCGCGCCTCCTGAGGCAGACCTGAGAAACGCTGGGGCGCGAGCCGCGCCTGAAGGCCGAGGGCTGCGTCGCCTATGGTTCCTGACACGAAGATCATATCCCCTGCCATGACACCTGTGCGGGGGACCATGCGGCCTGTGGGCGCCGTGCCCAGCGCCGTGACGCTGACCATGGCGGGACCCGGCGTCTTGACCGTATCACCGCCCAGCAACGGAATACCCCAGCGTGCGGCGTCCTCGCCAAGACCTTTCGCGAAACGTTCGATCCAGTCCGCCTCGACGCCGACCGGCAGAGCCAGCGCCAGAAGGAAGCCAAGCGGGTCCGCGCCCTTGGCCGCGAGGTCCGACACATTCACCCGCAAAGCCTTGCGCGCGATGGCTTCGGGCGGATCATCGGCGAAGAAATGCACCCCTGCGACCAGCGCATCCTTGGTCGCGATGAGATCGCACCCCGGCGGCGGCGTCAGGCAGGCGGCGTCATCTTTTAGACCAAGCGCGCCCGGCC
>CANBVC010000026.1 GCA_947372795.1 Beijerinckiaceae bacterium | reverse complement strand
TGGGCTGCAGGGGATCCAGATAGGTCGTGTTCAGGTCCCGCACCATCTGGATGCCATGCCAGGCGGTGACGCGCTGGGGCGTGCTCTGGTCCCAATTCGAGAAGGCCCTCGAATTGTGGCAGAAGGTGCAGTTCACCCCCAGGCTCGCCGACATATGCATCATAAGGGAATAGGTGCGCTCCGTGGATTGGATGGAGGCGCCATAGGGCTTTGCGGGTAGGCCCGTCGTTCCCGCCACCCGGATGGCTTCCTTGCCCAGAAGCAGAGGAGAAAGAGGGTCGAGAGGCAGCGATGACGAGGCGTTTGTCTTGTTAGGGTGGCCCATGCCGTCGTTCGTCGCCATCAGGCCAGCGTTCTTCTGCGGGCCGGGATCGGCGAACCAGACATTGGCTGGAACCGGATTGCCCTTGTGGCACGTGTAGCAGGTCACTCCAGTGGAGGCGACGTGGTCCTTCCAGTCCTGGTTGATGTGCCGTGTCATCTGCAGCATGCGGCGCGCAACCTTCTTCGTATAGAGGCTGTCGTCCGCCATGTTTTCGACATTGTGGCAATAGGAGCAGCCCTCGTCAGGCGCCACCCATTCGGTGATTGAGGACATCACGCGGCCGAATTGCTCGGCGCTGAGATCCTTCAGCACCTGTACGTTCTCATAGACGTCGGTCGCCTTGTCGCCATCAGGGGACGCTGGGTCGGCCGCTTCCGGCACGACATTGGCTGCCTTCAGCGCGCGTTCTGCGGATGGACGGTTGATCTGGTCCATGCCTGTGCCGCGGAAGCCGTTTTGCGTTGCGTGAATCCGCTCTCCGGTCCAGCCAAGGCCGAGGAAGACGGATACAGTGGTCAACACGACGATGACTACGGCCAGATAGGCCAGGGCCAGATATTTGGGTAACGTAAGGTCGGGCTTCATTTGACCGCTCCCACGACAGAGGCCGGGTCGATGACGGGCGGGAACACATGGGGATAGGCCGGCGCAATGCCGTGCTGAACGCCCCAGAGGTACCAGTTATCGACGACAGTACCGGTAAGAAGGATACCTATGCCGCCGGTCAGCGGACAAAGGACCGCAAACCACCAGGCCCAGCGATGAATAGATTCCATCGTGGCGTTGAACCCCATGGTCCAGCGCCAGAACAAGGCGGCGCGTTCGGAGGCTGTTCCGCGATCGATGATCTGCTCGATCTCACGCTCGCCGCCGAAGCGGCTGACAGCCAGGATGGTCGCCGCATGCATGGCGAAGAGCAGCGCCGAACCATAGAGGAACGCGATCGAAAGCATGTGGAAGGGATTGTAGAAGAGATTGCCGTAGCGGATCGAGAAAGCCGCCGTCCAATCCAGATGCGGGAAGATGCCGAAGGGAACCGCCTCGCTCCAGTGGCCCATCAGCACCGGCCGGATGAAGCCCAGTACGAGATAGAGCCAGATGGCGGCCGCAAAGGCCCAGGCAGTATGGGTGCCCATGCCCAGCGCCCGCGCCCGACGATACATGCGCAGCCACCACAGCAGCAGCGATGTGGTCAGGAAGAAGCCGGCGATCAGCCACCACCCGCCTTCGCGCAGCGGCGGCATGATGCGCAGCCCATATTGTGGCGGCGGGGGCTCCAGCGCCAGCCAGAAGAGCTGGCGCAGGAACTGGCCCGGGCTCCAGTTCACTGAGGCCCACATGTTGAGCCCGATGATCTCGAATGCAATAAAGCCGCACAGCAGCGAGACGACGCCCAGATTGCCGAGATAAATCGGGCCGATCTGCGCATTTCCGAAGCGCCCGAACAGATGGACGAAGAAGCCCTTGCCGGTGCGTTCGATGGTCTCGTGCGCGACGCCCATGTCGGGCGCCTCTGCGCGAACCTGCACTTGTGTGAATATGTTTTGATAATAGGCCACGGTCGCTCCTCCGTTCGCCTAGCGCCAGATAGGAAGGTTCAGCCACCAGTTCCACCACTCGGGCCAGCCGCGTGTCCAGATCGGGCCACTGATGATGATGCAGACCGCGCTCCAGAACACAGCCGACAGGGCCAGGAACAGGCCAAGGCGATGGATGCCCAGTGTGCCGATGGAATAACCGATGGCGTCGCGGAAGAAGGTGTCTTCATGCTCCGCCGTCTTCACATCCTCGCCCTTGGCGGGATTAACCGAAGACAGAACCAGCGCGCCATGCAGGGACAGCGCGAAGGTCGTCGTGAAGAAGAAGGTGATCGCCAGCATATGCGCGGGATTGTAGTGGAAATGAAGATATTGGTAGCCCGTATTCGACACCCAATCGAGATGGCTCAGGATGCCGTAGGGGAAACCATGTCCCCAGGCGCCCATGAGCACCGGGCGGAAGATGACCAGCGTGACATAGGCGAGAATTGCGACGCTGAACGCGAAGGGCACATGATAGCCCATGCCCAGCTTGCGGCAGATCTCGACCTCACGCAGCGCCCAGGACACGAAGGCGCCGGTGGCGCATATGGTGATGACTTGCCAGAGCCCGCCCTCCTTGAGAGGCGCGAACCCCAGGCCATATTTCAGGTCCGGCGGGGCGATGTTGATCTGCCAGATGTTCCAGGTCGGGCCGATGGCTGCGCCATAGATGATCAGGGCGGTGCCGAGCAGGGCGAAGATTGCTGTCGTGACGCCGAAGAAGCCAACGTAGAAGGGGCCAACCCAGAAATCGAAAAGGTCGCCGCCGACAAGCGTTCCCCCCCGTACCCGGTATTTTCTTTCAAAACTCAGCATGGCCATCGCTGAACCTCCTGCGGATTCTCATGGCGTTCTCCAGCGAAGCGGATACCTGTTCGCGTGATGAAAGCGCTTTAAAACTAATGAAACGAGAGTGGTTTCGATTCAACACGAAGCGAAACGGCCCAAGTGAGTGGGAAGACTGCGGGCGAAAATGGGCTCATCGCCCGCAGCGGGAACCTCATATGCTCGTGCGCCCTTAAGCGAACGATTGAGGTTGCATTCCGGGGATCGTCTGATGGATCTCGCTGGTCTTGGGCTTGGCGCCCTCAAGCCAGTTGAACCGATCCGTGCTGAGCAGCACGAAATGGATCAGCAGAGCCAGAACGAAAAGGAACGAGGCGAGCGCGACCAGCGCGCGGCGGGGATCGAAAAGCAACCAGATCTTGTACATCGCGCCCATCTCCTCAGCTGATCATAGGCAGGATGCTCTGAATGGCGCTGCCGACGCCATCGAGCAGTGCGTAGCCCTTGGGACCGGGAATCCACGGACGCCAGCTCCACACAAGGAAGTGGGCGAGAATCGCGATCACCGTGAAGCCGATAAAGCTCGTGATGAACAGCGCGTGAAACTCCTTGGCTTCCGCCTCTGTCAAACCTGACAGAGACGATCTATCGTTGTCATTGGCCATTTCATTGACCTCCGTTTAGATGCCGCGCACGCCTCACGCAGCGACAATATCGTGATGGCAAGTCACGATGGGCGTTTCGGCTGGTCTTCACGACCAAAGTGATGAAGCGTCTTCCTCGCGATGAACGCGTAGGACAGCGCGATATGTTCGTTCTTGCGCGCTTCCGCGAACAAGGAGGTTTGCGGGCTCATGCCCACGTCGCGTGCATCATGTCGGCGTAGCAATTCCGCTAGGCAAAAGGCCGGGAAAGCGAGCGCGAACACCAGATTGTAAGAGAGCCAGTCAAGCCCCATGAGGTTTCTGGAATCGCTCCATTTGCGCAGGGGCTGTGCTACCCGGGAGCGTACGGCGCCGTTTTCGTGGGGACGTTCCATGTCGAGTGAAAGGGTCATGCGCCGCGTCCTTCCGTTATTAATTCGTGGGCGCGGCTGACCCGCGCCTTGCTGACTTGGCTCTCGCCCGCGCGCCGCGCGTCACGCTCGGCCGCATCGCGCAAACGTTTGGCGGCGGAGATGCGTACGAGGACGGGATTGGACTCCACAATGGCGTCAAGCATGGCCTTCGCCTCTTCCTCCCAGGCGAGTTCCTGGTGCAGGCGCGAGGGCGTGGGGTCGACCTTGTCCATCTCCGTGCCCAGTGGCAAAATATGAAAAAGGGCGTCGAAGAGAGAGTTGCAGACCTCCTGCACCACATAGGTGGCGCCCGCATAGCCCATGAAGGGCGTACCGGTGTGGCGCCTGATGATGGCGCCGGGGAAGGAGGCGGGAATATACATGGAGCGCCCGCCAGCCTCCGCCGCATACATTCGCTCGTTGTAGCTGCCAAAGAGCACCAGCGGCCCCTTTGTTTTCACCAGCGTACGCACCGCGTCGTTGTCGGTCTTCTCACCCGCGCGCCGCGCAATGGCGAAATTGCAGGGCAGGCCCATTTCGTCTTCGAGGAAGTTGCGCAGGCCGCGGGTATAGGTCTCGTTCGCCACCACCGCGAAGCTCGCGGTACCGAAGAAATCCTGTGTCACCGAACGCCAGAGATCCCAGAGCGGCTTGATGGTCGTATGTTTCTCGCGCTCGATGAAGGGCTCGGGATCGATCTCCAGCAGTTCGCCAAGCGTGCGCAGGAATTTTGTGGTGCTGTGCAGGCCGATGGGCGCCTGCAGATAGGGCCGGTCGAGTTGTTCGCAGAGTAGGCGACCGAATTCGCGGTACATGCAGATATTCACATCCGCATCCGCCAGGCGCGGCACATCTGCCAGATGGCTGCCCAGTGGAAAGACCATGTTGATCTCGGCGCCCATGCCCTCCACGAGCCTGCGGATTTCGGCGAGATCGGAGGGCATATTGAATACGCCATAGCAGGGCCCGATGATATTCACGCGCGGCTTGGCGCCGGGCGCTCGCGGCTTGCGCTTGGACGCCGCGCCTTTCTTCGGGCCATATTCCGTCCAGAGCCAGCTCATGGCGCGGTTGGCGCATTGCCATTGATCCTCATCAATCGTGCGCGGCAGGAATCGCTGGATGCCCGTGCCTTCAGGCGTCACGCCACCGCCGATCATCTCGGCAATGGAGCCGGTGACGACGACGCTGGGCAGATCAGGATCAAGGGTCGCATGGGCGCGCTTCATTGCGCCTTCGGTGCCGTGGCGGCCAAGTTCTTCTTCAGCCAGACCCGTCACCACGATGGGCAATTCATGGGGCGGTAGGCCATCAGTGTAATGCAGCACCGAAGTCACGGGCAGATTTTCGCAGCCTACGGGGCCATCGATGACCACCTGCAATCCCTTGATCGCAGTGAAGACATAAACCGCGCCCCAATAACCGCCAGCGCGGTCGTGGTCGAGGACTAGCATGAGCCCATCTCCTCAACAGGCTTGCGCCCAAGTTTGGCGCGCTGTTTCTTCTTGAATTCGGGCCGATCCTTCGGCGTGTCTTCCCACACGCCCGCCTTGAAACCCTCGCCGACATCGCCGAAGAAGCTCTTCATTTCGTTGAAGCGCGCCTGATTGCCTATGGCGGCGTTCACGACGGTGGCGAGGGAGCCCGCACCCGCTGCGCCCATAAGGGGACGGGCGGAGATCAGATTGGTGAAATAGAGCGCCGGGATCGCCTGCTGCTTGGCCTTCTGCACGACGGGGGTGGTGCCGATGGCCAGATCCGGCCGGAATTCCGCCATCGCGGCGAGGTCCTGCTCAAGGGATGCGCGATATTGCACATGGACGCCGCGCGCCTCAAGCCATTCGCGATCCGCATCGGAGAAGCGGGTGCGCGGGCAGGCGGTGCCGACATAGCGAAGGTCCGCGCCGCTTTCGATCAGCAGGCGCCCGACCAGAAGCTCCGAGCCCTCATAGCCCGAGAGGGTGATGCGTCCCTTTATGGGTGAGGCCGAGAGCGCGCCGCGAATGGCGGGCAGGAGCTTGTTCTTCGCCGCGTCGATCTGCGCACGCGGCACATTGCAAGCATTCCCGATGTTTTCCAGCCATGCTTCAGTGCCATCATGGCCCACTGGGGCGGAGCCGACAACTGTGCGGCCCGCCGCTTCAAACTCGCGCACGCAGGCTGTGTAGAAAGGATGGATAGCGGCTACCGCCGCGCAATCGAGCGCACCATAAAGCTCGCGCCATTCGCGCGTTGGCACAACAGGGCCAGCGGCAAGACCCATCAGGTCGAGCATGCCGCCGATCTGTACGGGATCGACTGGGAACATTTCGCCCAGCAGGGAGATGGTGGGCTTGCCTGAGCGCGGCGCGCGCGGCGCCTGAACGGGGCCAAGCTCCGCCTCGCGGCGCGCATAGTTCAGCATGGCGCCAGCCAGCACATCTTTGGCTTCCGCATGGGTGGGAACGCCAAAGCCTGGAACGTCGATGCCGATGATGCGAACGCCGTTGATTTCCTTGGGCAGTAGCCTCAACGGCACGCCTGATGCGGTTGGAACGCAGAGGTTGATGATCACGACAGCATCGTATTTCTCGGGGTCAGCGAGATTAAAAACGGACTCGCGAATGTCTTCGAAAAGCTTGCCCGTCACCAGGGTTTCTGAATTGAAGGGCACGTAGCCGACCGTGCGGCGCGCCCCATAAAAATGCGAGGTGAATGTGAGGCCATAGACGCAGCAGGCCGAGCCCGAGAGCACGGTGGCGGTGCGGCGCATGCGCAGGCCCACGCGCAGCGAGCCGAAGGCGGGGCACATGCTCTGGGGCTGGTCGTGGGGACCGACCGGATAGTCCTTCGCATAGCCCGCGAGCGTCTCGCTCATGCCCGCAGCTTCTGCAGCCGCGCGCATCTTGTCCTTGCCCGCGTGGCAACCAAGGCCATCGGTCTGGGTGGCTGCGACATCGATCTGGCTCGCCTGCGCGCGTAAATCGACGCCCGCATTCTCAGCAGTGATCAGTTGGGCGTTGCCTTCCCTTGTTGGCGCGAGCTCGTTCATGTCATCGCTTTCCCATTCGAACCGATCAGACGGTTTCGTAGACGACTTCGAGGGATGGCTTTTGCAGGCTGGAGACGCCGCACATGTCTTCCATGGTGGCGGGCACCAGAACCACGTCACGGCCGACGGAGTCGCCGCTGAAGAGACCCAGCAACTGATCCTGGCTCAGGGTCTTGGGTTGATGGGGCGCAGCCTCCGCCACATTAGCCGCCAGCTCTGCGAAGAGCGCGCCCCAGGGGCTGTCGGGCTTGCCGATGATTTCGTAATTGGCGCTCTTGCGACGGATGTCGTCATCCGCGGGGATCGAGGCGAGAATCGGAATGCCGACTGCTTCAGCAAAAGCCTGGGCCTCGCCGGTGCCATCGTCCTTGTTGATGACGAGGCCGCCCACGCCCACATTGCCGCCGAGCTTGCGGAAATATTCCACCGCCGAGCAGACATTGTTGGCGACATAGAGGGATTGAAGATCATTGGAGCCAACGACGATCACCTTCTGGCACATGTCGCGGGCGATCGGCAGACCGAAGCCGCCGCAAACCACGTCGCCGAGGAAGTCGAGGAGCACATAGTCGAAGCCCCACTCATGGAAGCCGAGCTTCTCGAGCAGTTCGAAGCCATGGATGATGCCGCGTCCGCCGCAGCCGCGGCCCACTTCCGGCCCACCCAGCTCCATGGCGTAGACGCCATCGCGCTTGAAACACACGTCGCCAATGGCGACCTGCTCGCCCGCAAGTTTCTTCTTCGTGGAGGTCTCGATGATGGTGGGGCATGCGCGCCCGCCAAAGAGCAGCGAGGTCGTGTCGCTCTTGGGGTCGCAGCCGATCAACAGTACTTTCTTGCCCTGCTGGGCCATCATGTAGGAGAGGTTGGCGAGGGTGAAGCTCTTGCCAATCCCGCCCTTGCCATAGATCGCGATGATCTGCGTCTGCTTGGTGACGGTGGTCGGAACCGGATCGGGCTCTGCGGCGGCTTCGGCGCGCAGAAAATTCATCTGGTTGATTGTCATGATGAAGCGCTCCAGTCGAGAACCATTTTGAGACAGGAAGGATCGTTAAAGGCCGTGGGATAGGCGTCCGCCGCGCTCGCCGCCGGCCAGCGATGGGTGATGAGGCCGTCAAGGCTAAGCTTGCCGCTCTCCACGAGGCGCTTGGTGGCGATGATGTCCGGCTCTTTCCATTCAGCTGCGATTCGCAAGCGCGCCTCGCGCATGAAGGCGGGGGGGAAGCTGAAACTCAGGGCAGCTTCATAGAAGCCCGCCAGCACGATTTCGCCGCCCGGGGCGAGGCGCTGGACCAGCGTGTCGAGAATCCCCGAATCACCGCTCACGTCATAGATCGTGCGATAGTTGCGGCGGGGATCATCGTCGGGCGAGATCACCTGATAGCCGACGGCGCCGTCGATGCGCGCCGGGTTCTTTTCCCAGACAGTTGGCGGTTCGCCGCCCGCCAGCACGCTCAGGCGCGCCAGAAGTCGCCCCAGCACGCCATGGCCGATGATGAGCTCGCCGCCCTGTGTGCCGGCGCCTACGCGGGCATGATAGGCGGTGGCGGCGAGGGCGAAGAGGATGGCCTTTTCGCGAAGCCATTCGGGCGTTGCGATCACGCGCGAGGCCTTGGAGACGAGTTGCGAGGCTGCGCCGCCGAAGAGGCCGCGCACCTCGCCAAAGCAGAGCGCGCCGGGCACGAAGACCATCTCGCCTTCGCTCACAGGGGATGAAGGACCCGCCTGAGTCACGATGCCTACGCTCTCGTAGCCGGGCACCAGTGGATAACCCATGCCGGGAAAGCTAGGCATGCGGCCGGTGAAGAGCAGGCGCTCCGTGCCGGTGCTGATGCCGCTCCAGAGTGTCTTCACGACGACGTCGTCAGGCTCCGGCGCAGTTAAAGCGAGCCGGTTCAGAGCTATATGCTCTGGTCTTTCAAGGACGATGGCGAGCGCTTCCAGCATTAAAACCTCTTATGCGCCGAACAGGGAGACCCGATGGGCGCTGATCCAATTGTAATTCTAGACTGACATTGCTATGCGTCAAGTCAAATTTACAGTTTCTTTGCCACCATCGCCATCGCCAACAGGGGGCGACGGGTGGACAGCACGCGCATCTGCGTAAATCCCGCAGATAGAAGCAGTTGATTCAGCTCGTCGGGCCGACGCGCGTGGCCGCGCCCCATGGCCAGCAAATAGAAGCCAAAATATGCGTCGCCGATGGGTTCCGCCCCCGGCGTCCCCGCCATGGGCTCGGCGATGAGCAGCGTTCCACCAGATGGTAGCGCCGCATGTACGGCGCGCAGCAGGGCGAGGGCGGATTCGTCGTCGTGGTCATGGACGATGCGCACGAGGCTAATGATGTCGGCCCCATGCGGCAGGGGGGCGCGCAGAAAGCTTCCGCCGACGCACTCCACCCGGTTGGCGAGCCCCCGGCGTACCAGCGCCTCCTGCGCCCGCGCCGCCACGGGGGGCAGGTCGAAGAGTTTCAGTTGCAGATTCGGCGCCTGCGCAGCAGCCTCAGCAATAAATACCCCCTCGCCGCCGCCCACATCCAATAGGCAGCGATGGCGGGTCATGGGCCAGGCCTCCAGAATGTCCTGAGCCAACAGCGCCTGCGATTGCGCCATGAGGGCGCTGTAGCCGGCGTAGCTCTCCGGCTGCGCCTGCGCCCCTGGGGGGGTCTTGGGCCGGTCGCCCGCATAGGGCCAGAATTGCGAAAGTCGGGTTTGCGTTTGCCCGCGTAGCAGCGCCACAGGATCGCGCAGATCATCATAGAGCAGCTCGTGATGGGCGATGAAGGCGGCTACTGAGGGGTTTCCGATCATGGAGGCGCCCAGATCATCCAGCGCATAGCGGCCGCCCGGCATGGGGCGTACCAGCCTCAGAGACGCGGCGGCGCGCAGCAGACGGGTGGCGGCTTCGGGGGTGAGGTCAGTCAGGCGGGCCAGCGCCTCCACGGAGCGCGGGCCATCAGCCAAATGATCGCAAAGCCGTAGCTGCACGAAGGCGACGAGAACCTGCGAATAGACAAATCCCGCGCAGAGGTCGAAGAGGGCGCGGGCCCGGCGCCGCGCGATGAAGCGCGTGAACGGCGAGGCCGCCGCCCAGCGCTGGAAACGCGGGTTGCGGATGACCCGGTTGCGTAGCCCTATCAGGCTGTCGCGCCACCCGGAGGCGGAGTCCGCCATGACGGGACGCCCGGGGGCCTGCGCCGTCACGGCCCTGCCTCAGGCCGCCACGAGTGCAAGTTCTTTGGGGAAGAACTGGGTGGTCTGGGCTTTGATGAGCTTGCGCAGCTCGGTCTGGCCGGGGCAATCGGGGATGGAGTCCACCGCCGCCTTCATCAGCTCCTCAAGGCGGGCTTTCGCTCCGCCAACGCCCAGTTGCGCCGCTGCGTTGGGGCGCTTGCGGGCGGCGTCCTGGCCGATGGGCTTGCCCAGTTCAGCGGCGTTGCAAAGGACATCGCGCAGATCATCTGCGACCTGATAGGCCTCGCCGAGCTTTGCGCCAAGCGTCCTCCAGATCGCGGGATCATGGCCCGCCGCAGCCGCCCCGGCCGCGGTGGCAGCGACGAAGAGGGCGCCGGTCTTGGCGCGCTGGTAGTCGCTGAGGGACACCGCCGCCTCGCATTCCCAGGCTTGCCCCGCCACAATGCCATTGGGCGACCCAACGGATTGGGCGATGATGGTCAGCAGGCTCGCCAGTCTCTGGGGCGACCTGGCGGCGCCCTGCGCCAGAGTCTCGAATGCCTGAACGATGAGGGCGTCGCCGGTCAGAACCGCCAGCGGTTCCCCATAATGCACATGGACGGAGGCCTTACCGCGCCGCATATCCGCATCATCGAAGCAGGGGAGATCGTCATGGACGAGGGAGGCGCAATGCAGGAGCTCGATGGCCGCCGCCGCCGCATTAGCCGCTGCAGGATCCGAATCGGCGCAGGCCATGGCCACCGCGAGGCAGAGCTGAGGCCTTATGCGATGCCCGCTCGGGAAAACCGCGTAATGAAGGGCCGAGGCCAGCAAGGGTGGCGCGCCAGCGCCCTGCGCGGATGCGATGGCCTGTGCGAGGGCTTGCTCGATGCGGTCTGCGATCTGCATGGTCCTACCCCATCATTCGTCATTTTAGATAGTCAAATGTAATGTCAATTTATATTGACAAGCAAGAGGGCTCCGCGCATTTTTCTAAAGGAGGCGACCGGATGCGCATGCGCCATGTTGTGATCATAGGGGCGGGCGTGGGCGGACTGACTGCCGCGATGAGCCTTGCCGCCCAGGGCGTTGAGGTCACAGTCGTGGAATCGGCTGCGGGACCGGGCGGGAAAATGCGCGAGGTCATGGCGGGCGGCGCCCCCATCGACTCCGGGCCCACTGTCTTCACCATGCGCTGGGTTTTCGATGAACTCGCGCATGATGTGGGTCTTTCGCTGGACGATCACGTCAAATGCCAGCCCACCCAGACCCTCGCGCGCCATTACTGGAGCGATGGCGCGCGGCTCGATCTCTTCGCTGATCTCGACCAAAGCGTCGCCGCCATCGCAGACTTCTCGGGCGCGCAGGACGCCTTGGCCTATCGCGCATTCGCCGCGCGTGCGCAGGGCATTTTTGCGACGCTCAAGGATAGCTACATCAGGGCATCCCGGCCCAATCTCATTCAACTATCGCGCCGGATCGGACTGTCACGTTGGGGCGAGCTGATCCGCCTCTCCCCCTATTCGACGCTGGCGGGCTCCCTGACGCGGTCCTTTCGCGATCCGCGCTTGCGCCAGCTCTTCGCCCGCTACGCTACCTATTGCGGCTCCTCCCCCTATGCGGCGCCCGCCACCCTCATGCTAGTGGCCCATGTGGAACGCGAGGGCGTCTGGCTGATCGAGGGCGGCATGCAGCGGCTGGCCGAGGGGCTGGCCGACATGGCGCAGCGCTGCGGCGCGGCCTTCCTCTACCAGCGCCGCGCAGCGCGCATCCTCGTCGAGGGCGGGCGCGCTTGCGGGGTGGAGCTCAGCACGGGCGAGCGTCTGGCCGCTGACGCCGTCATCATGAATGGCGACGTGTCGGCGCTGGGCGCGGGCCTGCTTGGCGAAGAAGTCACCGGCGCCGTCGCCATGACGCCTGCGAAGGCGCGCTCCCTCTCCGCCATCACATGGTCCATGCAGGCGAAGACCCAGGGCTTTGCCCTGCTGCGCCACAATGTCTTTTTCTCCGACGCGTATCGAGCCGAGTTCGATGATATCCTGATCCATGGTCGCGCTCCGCGGGCGCCAACGATATATGTCTGCGCGCAGGATCGCGGCGATCAAACGCCCGAGCCCGGCGCGGAGCCGCAAAGCGAACGCCTGTTCTGTATCATCAACGCGCCCGCCAATGGGGATGGCGTCCCACTCAAGCTTTCGGACCTGCAATCATGCGAAGACGCGACTTTTCGCCATCTGGATCGCTGCGGACTCAAAGTGACGCCGCTGGACAGTGCGCTCGTGGCGACGACGCCAGCGGATTTCGCGCAGATGTTTCCCGCTTCCGGCGGGGCGCTCTACGGCCGGTCGCAACACGGCTGGATGGCCTCCTTCGCGCGTCCGGGCGCGCGGACCCGTCTGCCGGGCCTTTATCTGGCGGGCGGGGGCGTGCATCCGGGCCCGGGGGTGCCGATGGCGGCCCTCTCGGGTCGGCAGGCGGCGCTGAGCGTGACGGCGGATCTCGATCTGGTCCGGGCTTCGACCGCGCCGTCCCACCCGGCGGCTACGCCTGGTGGTATGTCGACGCGCTCAGCGACGACCGGCAACATGGAATCACCATCATCGCCTTCATCGGTAGCGTCTTCTCCCCCTGGTACGCCTGGGCCGGACGCAAGGACCCGCTCGACCACTGCGCGGTGAATGTCTGCCTCTATGGCCCACGCGCTAATCGCTGGGCCATGACAGAGCGCAAGCGCGGCGCGCTGGAGCGTGATGGGAACACGCTTATGATTGGCCCCAGCGCGCTGTCATGGGATGGCGGCGTATTGACGATCCGCATCAATGAAATCTCAACACCCTTCTTCAGGCCGTTGAGCGGTGTGGTGCGGGTGGAGCCTTTGGGCGTCAACTCTCATATCTTCGATCTGTCGAAACAGGGCCAGCACATCTGGCGCCCGATCGCCCCATCAGCCCATGTAACCGCCGCCTTTTCGCAGCCGGGCCTGCGCTGGAGCGGCGATGGCTATTTCGACATGAACGCGGGCGCCGAACCACTGGAACAGGGCTTTTCCGACTGGACCTGGTCGCGCGCGGCGCTGAGCACGGGATCCACCGTGCTTTATGACGCCAATCCCCGCAATGGCGATCCGCTTTCCATGGCGCTGCGCTTTGACCGCCATTGCGGCTTCGAACAGGCGTCGCCGCCGCCCCTCGCGCCTATGCCGAGAACAGGCTGGCGCGTGTCGCGCATGACGCGGTCCGATGATGGCGTGGCGGCCATTGCGCGCGAATTCGAGGACACGCCCTTTTATTCGCGCACCCTGCTCAACACGAAGTTGTTCGGCGAGCGCGTAGCCAGCGTGCATGAGAGCCTGTCGTTGGACCGCTTCGCGAGCTCCATCGTTAAATGTATGCTGCCGTTTCGCATGCCAAGGTGGTAGGTTTAGCATGTGAGTTTAGTTTTAAACATGATCGTAAGCGCATTAATAACGTAAAGCTTTACTCTCTCGCCTCATGTTTCTTCCGCTCATCCCCCCTTATGGATCGCTTAACCGAATACAACTGCCAGAATAAAACCGTCAGAACCACGCCGAAAGATAAAACCAGCTCGATTAGCCCGTAGTTGTCTGGGTTCACCGCGACTTGCTCATCTGCTCCGCGCGCTCAAGCCGTTCGAAAATGTCGAGCACGCGGATGAAATGCGACTCCACATTGACGAAGGGGCGCGGGTGCGGGACCGTTTTCGCCACCACGGGCGCGGGTGTCTGCTTCACGGCTTCTATCAGGAAGGCGACGCATGACAGGGGTTCACTGACAGTTCCGCGCGAGAGCCACGGCGTCGCCGCCATAGCCTTCGTCAGCAATTGCACCTTGCGGAATGTGGGCACATGGGCGCGATGGCTCACGGAATCATAAGACAGGGCCTCCAGCGCCCTTCCAATCTCCGCATAGATCAGGCCCGCGGCGAGAATTGCGGGGCGGCAGGCCAGCGGCAGATAAGCGACGCCTGATCGCGCCCGCGCATAAAGGCCATCGGCGCTAGCGAGTAGGCGCACGATGACGGATTTCAATTCCTCGGACATCACGGGATTGGCGATGAAGGCGTCGGGGTCGAGACCAGCTTCGCGCATCCACACACGCGGCAGATAGAGGCGGCCATTGCGCGCGTCCTCGCCCACATCCCTTGCGATATTGGTGAGCTGCATGGCCACGCCCAGATCGCAGGCGCGCGCCAGCGCATCGGGTGAGCGCACGCCCATGAGGAGGGTCATCATCACGCCAACCGTGCCCGCCACGCGCGCGGCGTAGTCGAAGAGATCCTCGATGGTTTCATAGCGCCTGTCCTGCGTATCCCAGGCGAGGCCCTCAAGTAGCGCTTCGGGCACAGCTCGGGAAATGGCGTAGCGGCGCATGAGATCGGCCATGGCGCGATCTGCGGCAACGGGAAGCGGGCGTCCCTGACACACGCGATCAAGCCGCTCGCGCAAGCGCTCCACCGCTTGTGGGCTACCGCCATCAAGATCCACCGCATCGTCGGACAGGCGGCAGAAGGCGTAGAGGCCGTAAGCGGGTTCGCGCACCGCTCCGGGCAGCACCATGGACGCGGCGAAAAAGGTTTTCGATCCCTGGCGAATCGCCTCGCGGCATTGGGCATAGTCGCCCGGCTCTATCGGCGTGACGTCAGACGAAGACTGAGACATCTGGAACCACCTTGTCGAGAACTCGCGCGGAGGAAAGAACGCCAGGAAGACCGGCGCCTGGATGTGTGCCGGCGCCAACGAGAAAGAGATTGCGAACATCTTCGCTGAGATTATGGGGACGGAACCAGGCGCTCTGCGTAAGCACGGGTTCAAGGCCGAAACCTGCGCCGCGATAGGCGTTCAGATTGTCCTGAAAATCCTGCGGCGTGGTGATGCGCGAGGTGACGATGGCCTCGCCCAGGCCTGGCAAGACCGTGTCTTCCAGCAGTCGCTCGATGGCCCTGCGATAGCGCTCACCCTCCATGGCCCAGTCCTGTCCGCCTTCGAGATTGGGCACGGGCGAGAGAACATAGAAGGTGTCGCAGCCTTCCGGCGCCAAGGAGGGATCGGTGGCGGTGGGGCGATGCAGATAGAGACTGAAATCTTCCGCCAGAGTCTTGTTGGTGAAGATGTCCGTCAATAATTCACGATAGCGCGGTCCCATCATGATCGTGTGATGCAGCACATCGTCATATTTTCGGTTGACGCCGAAATACCAGACGAAGAGCCCCATGGAATAGCGGGCTTTCTCGATCTTGCGGTTCGTCCATCTCTTTCGCGCGGATTCTGGGAGCAGATGGCGATAGGTCCAGGCAGAGTCCGCATTGGACACCACCACGTCTGCGGTGATCTGTTCGCCTGACGCCATGCGCACGCCGCTCGCCGCGCCATCTCTGACGATGATCGACTCGACTGTCGCATTGCAACGGACCTCGCCGCGCTGGCCCTCGATGAGCCGCACGAGGCCCTCCACAAGCTTGCCGGTTCCGCCCATGGCGAAATGGACGCCGTGTGTCTTCTCCAGGTATGCGATGAGGCAATAGATGGCCGTGGCGGCGAATGGGTTGCCGCCAATCAGCAGGGGATGAAAGCTGAAGATGGTGCGCAGCCGCTCATCGCGCATGAATGTGCTGACGAGGCCGTAGACGCTGCGATAGCCGCGCAGCCTGATGATGTCGCCCGCAATGCGCGCCATATCCATCACGGTGCTGAAGGGCTGGTCGCCCAGACGCTCGAAGCCGACGCGGTAGATCTCTTCGCTCATGCGCATGAAGCGCATGTATCCTTCGACATCATCGGGGTTGAAGCGCGCCACTTGCTCGCGCATGGCCGCTACGTCGCCATTGTAGTCGAAGCTCTCGCCGTCATGGAAACGGATGCGGTAGAATGGATCCATTGACCGCAGATCAATATGATCCGCCATGCGCTCGCCGCACATGCTCCACAGTTCTTCAAATAGAAAGGGCGCAGTGATGATGGTCGGCCCTGCGTCGAAGATGAAGCCGTCCTGCTTGTGCACATATGCGCGCCCGCCTGGGGCGTCGAGCTTTTCCAGCACCGTGACCTGGTAGCCGCGCGCGCCTAGCCGCACTGCCGCCGACAGCCCGCCAAAGCCGCTGCCGATGACGACCGCATGGGGTCGCTTTGGCGCGGGGGCAAGGGGCCTCTTTGGACGATCGAGTGTCAACATATAGTTACAGTAACATTGTCAATTTAGATTGATCAAGTGCCCTGCTGCGGATTTGGAGGCATAAACCCCGCTTCGTCAGCCAGCCTGCCGACCAGCTCCGCCACCAGCGCCGGATCTTCCTCATGGGCGAGGTGGCCGAGGCCCCGCAGGCGCTCGATACGCGCCCCCGGTAGTTTCGCCTGAATTTGGCGCGCGGTCTCAGGCGGCACGGCCTTATCCTGTGCGGCGGCGATCAGGGCCAGGGGCGTTTTCAGTTTGCCCAAGTCCCGCTGGAGCGGGACGAGATCCCAATTCGCCAGCATGGCGAGCACCCCCTCCACATGTGCCTTGTTGCTGAACAGGCGCACATATTGGTCGACTCCCGCAGGCTCGATCACCGAGCCCATGCCGCGTAGCAGGCGGCTCACGGCGGTCTTGTCGGCAGACCAGGCGAAGAGGCGCGGCGCGATAGGATTGAGAAACAGCAGCCTGGCTATCGGCGGAAACAGATGCCCCGCCAGCCCCTCGAAAGGCAGGAAGGCGCCGTTGAGGCTCACCAGCAGTTTGGGCGCGATCAGCCCGTCAAGGCACATGCGGGCGAGGATGGCCGCGCCTGCGGAATGGCCAACTACGATGTCTGGCTGGAAATCGAGCGTGCCCAGCAGCTGATTCAGCGCCGTGCTCATTGCCGGGAGTGAAGGGACGCCAGATCGAAGGGAGTCGCTGATTCCGTGGCCGGGGAGGTCCGGGGCGAGAATGTCAAAACGCCGCGCCAGCAGCGGCGCCAGCGCCCGCCAGGAATGGGTGGACGCGCCGGCGCCGTGCACCAGCAGCATCTTCGGTCCCGCGCCCATGCGCTGCGCATGCCATCGGATGCCGCCAGCCTCGACCATGTGGCTGGCGTCAGTGTTCGGCCATTCGCGCCCGTCGCGCACCAGCGTCAGGCGCCCGTCACGCGATGGCGGCCTGCGCCTTTGATCGGTCATGGAGTGGGCGCAGCCGCCCGCACGGCCTGAGACACCAGCGCGGCGTTGGCGTAGGGCAGTCGGATATAGCGCGCGTTCATGGCCTCGCCGAGTTTGGCGGTCGGCGCTGTCCCGGCAGCTCCAAAAGCTGGCGCGGTGTCGATGGCGAGCGTCGCGATCCCCGCCGCGCGGATCTGTCGGCCGGCCTGCATGGCGTCCTCAAACGCCTGCGCCCGGCCCGGTGCGCCGGTGCGGCCTACATTGGCGCGGCCATCGGTCATCAGCACGACGAGGGGCGTCTGCCCCTTGCGGCGCACCGTGTCGGCGAGGGCGAGGGCGGTCTCTATGCCCGCCGCGATGGGCGTGCCGCCGCCGCCCGGCAGGCCCGCCAGCACGCGCTTGGCCCGGGCCAGCGAGCGGGTAGGGGGCAGAACGATCTCGGCGGTCTTGCCGCGAAAGGCCACCAGCGCCACGCTGTCGCGCCTTGCGTAGCAATCGACCAGCAGCAGTTCAATGGCGCCCTTTACCTCCGCCAGTCGCTGCATGGCCGAGGAGCCCGAGGCGTCGACGACGAAAATGGCCGAGGTTTCCCGCCGCTGCTTGAAGCGCTTGATGCGGAAATCTTCCGAGTGAACCACCACGCGCCGCGCGGCTTCTTCCTCCAGCCCCTTTCGCCGTATCCGCTGCCAGGGCGCGGCGGCGCGCAGAGTGTCGACCAGACCGAGGCGTCCCTCGCGCAACTGGCCTTGCCGCGCGCCGATAGGCCGCCCGCGTTTGCCCGCTGGCGCATTGGCTCCTGACTTGCCGCCGCGCTCGGATTTGATCCGGACGGCCCGCCCGGCCTGAAGCTGCGCCAGCAGGCCCGGGGGAATAGCGGCCAAAGCCGCCGCCAGCACTAGATCGGTCAGATCTTGTTGGTCCTGATTGTCCCGCGGTTCATTGTTATCAGGCGGGGTCTCGGGCGGCTGAAGATCTTGCTCGTTGTCCTTTGATTCGGACTCGTCCGGCTGATCCTCCTGCGGCGGAGGCTCGCTGGAGGGGAATATGGTGGCGCGGGGCGCGAGCACGAAGCGCGCGGCGCACATAATGTCTTCTTCCTCTAGAGTCTCGCCCCCCCGCAGCGCGCAGGTGGCGCAGGCGGCGCGGAGCGCCAGCGAGATCGCCCGCAGCGACTCGACCCCCAGACGCGCGGCGACATTGACCAGCGCCTCGATGGCCTTTTCATCGACCTGCACGCTGGCGAGGCGCTCGCGGGCCGCCGCAACATCATCCGTCGTGGCGAAGGGTTGGCGGGCGCAGCCGTGGCCGATGCCATTCAAATCGAGATGAAAGGCGATTCGGTCGAGCAGAGCCGCAGGCGGGCGCTCGTCGTCGCCCTGACCCTCGTCCAGCGCCACCACGCCGAAGCGGGCAGGGGCGCGCAGCGAAAGGCCCTCACGTTCCGCGCTCACCTCCCCACTGTCGAGGGCGCTGGCGATTCGGGCGGCGGTTCCCGTGGCGAGCCGCTCGGCCATGGCCATCACCAGAAAGCCCCCGTGGGCTTCAGCCATCAGGCCGGTCTGCGCCACCGGCCGACCGGCGCGGAGCGTCGCGGGCAGATCGAGCCCGCCCAGCAGGCGCTCGTCGCCAATGCTCAGGGGCGCCCGGCGAAAGGGCGCATTAGCAGGCGCAAGGCTCCGCAAAAGATCCATCCAGGCGTCGCGGACAGGTCCGGCGGCGGCATGCAGCGCCACGCCCCCGAGTCTGGGGTCCAGAGCGAGCAGGGCGGCCGCCTGACTGGCGAAGGCCCAGGCGGCTTCTTGCGCCGCGTCCTGCTCGCGCGGTCGGGTCATGCTGCGAAGAGCTCGTTGACGGCGCGCTCCACGCGCACCGTGGAGCCCGCATCGTCGAGCGGGTTGCGGCGCAGGCGGTGGCTTAGCGCGAAGGGCGCCACCCGGCGCAGATGCGCATCGGCTACCCGTGCATCTCCCTCAAGGCATGCCAGCGCCCGAGCGGCGCGAATCAATGTCAGCTCCCCGCGCAACCCGTCGGTGCCCAGCGCCACGCAGAGCCGTGCGGCGCTTTCCAGCGCGGCGTCGGGTGTGACGATGGCGCCAAGGGCCTCGCGGGCGGCGAGGATCTTGCGTTGCAGCTTGCGCTCCTCCGCATTCCATTTTTTCGTGAAGCCTTCGGGGTCGCGCTCGAAGGCCTCGCGGCGCTTCACCACCTCGATGCGGGTGGGAATGTCGGTGGGAGTCTTCACATCCACGGCGAGTCCAAAACGGTCGAGCAACTGGGGACGCAGTTCCCCCTCTTCCGGGTTGCCGCTTCCGATCAGCACGAAACGGGCGGGATGGCGCACGCTAAGGCCCTCGCGCTCGATCACATTTTCGCCGGAGGCCGCCACATCCAGCAGCAGGTCCACCAGATGGTCCTCCAATAGATTGGCCTCGTCGATATAGAGAAAGCCCCTGTTGGCGCGCGCCAGAAGGCCCGGCTCGAAGGCCTTCTCGCCCATCGACAGGGCGCGTTCCAGATTAAGCGCGCCTACTACGCGGTCCTCTGTCGCGCCCAAGGGTAGATCGACCACGGGGACGGGGGCTGTTTGGCTCTTTAGTTTCCCCTTGGCCTTAAGCCCCTGGCAGGCCTCGCAGTGGCGCTCAGGCTTGCCTGGATCGCAGTTATAGACGCAGCCCAACACGACGGAAATCTTCGGGAGCAGCGCCGCCAGCGCTCGCACCGCCGTCGATTTGCCCGTGCCGCGATCGCCAAAAACCAGAACGCCGCCGACCGATGGATCGACCGCGGCGATCCCGAAGGCGAGCTTCATATCATCCTGGCCGACGATGGCGGAAAAGGGAAAGGGCAGAGCCATGAGCGCAATCGCTTTCAAGCCGGGGTCACGGGGTGGAAAGGCGGGCCATCTTCCAAGGCTGTTGCGGACGGCGTCGCTTCCCGTTTATGTGAATACACTTGTCCAGCAGATATGTCACTATTGATTTACACAAATGCCTTGACAGGGTCGTCGGTTGTCAACGACTCTTGTCACGACCACGGGAGGATCCTCCCTCGTTCCCAGCGCGGGGATGTGGCAGGGTCTTTCGAACGTCATCGAAGTCATAGGGTTAGACCGTTTCATGACCACATTCGCACCGAACAAGTTTCTCGCCACCCTCGATGGCGCCGCACAGAGCGTTCCCCCCATCTGGCTTATGCGGCAGGCGGGGCGCTATCTGCCGGAATACCGGAAAATCCGCGCGGAGGCTGAGTCCTTCCTGCATTTCTGCTACACGCCGAAACTGGCGGTGGAAGCCACCCTGCAGCCCATCCGGCGCTTTGGCTTCGACGCCGCCATCCTCTTCAGCGACATTCTGGTGATCCCCGACGCGCTCGGCCAGAAGGTCGGCTTTGAGACCGGCGAGGGGCCTCGCCTCACCCCCATCGCAACGCAGGCCGATTTCGACGCCCTGCGCCTTGATCTCGATATGGAGCGCATCGGAGCGGTGCTGGAGACGGTCGGCCAGGTGCGCGCCGCGCTTCCATCGGAGACGGCGCTGATCGGCTTCTGCGGCGCCCCTTGGACGGTCGCCACCTATATGATCGCGGGACGCGGCACCCCCGATCAGGCGCCTACCCGGCGCTTTGCCTATGAGCAGCCCGAGCTCTTCCAGGCCATCATCAACCGGCTGGTGGATGTCTCCTCCGACTATCTGGTTCGGCAGCTACGCGCGGGCGCGCAGGCCGTGCAGATCTTCGACAGCTGGTCCGGCGTCCTGCCCGTGGCGGAATTCGAACGCTGGTGCCTCGCCCCCGTGCGCGCCATCATCGAGAAGGTGCGGGCGCAGGAGCCTCATGCTCGGATCATCGCCTTTCCGCGTGGTGGAACCTCGCATCTGCATCAATTCGCAGCGATTCCCGGCCTGCGGGGCCTCGGCCTCGACACTGCGGTCGATCCTGATTGGGCCACAGCCAACTTGCCCGCCAGTGTGACCCTGCAAGGCAATCTTGACCCCATCGCCATATTGACCGGTGGGCGCGGGCTTGATGAAGCTGCGGACCGGATCCTTGAAGCGTTCGCCGGGCGGCCGCATATTTTTAATCTAGGTCATGGAATTCTGCCCGAAACCCCCATAGCCCATGTCGAGCAATTGTTGCGGCGGGTGCGCGGCGCCTGACGCGGTGCGATGGAGAATGTGAGGGACCAATGAAAGACTTCGAGGAACAAAAGCAGCGCGCGCGGGCGTGGTTCGAAGCCCTACAACTGAAACTTATCGCAGCGATGGAAGCGCTGGAGCAGGAGTCCACCGGCCCCTTTGACGACAGCGCCCGCGAGCCCGGACGGTTTGAACTTTCGCCGTGGTCGCGCACCGATCATTCTGGCGAGCCGGGCGGAGGCGGTCGCATGGGCATTTTGCATGGCCGCGTCTTCGAGAAGATGGGCGTCCATACATCGACGGTGTTCGGAACCTTCGCGCCCGAATTCGCCAAGCAGATTCCCGGCGCCGATGTGGACCCGCGTTTCTGGGCCTCCGGCATTTCTGTCATCGCCCATCCCTGGAATCCCCATGCGCCGACCGTTCACATGAACACGCGCTTTGTGGTGACCTCGAAAGCTTGGTTTGGCGGTGGCGCCGATCTCACCCCCGTTCTGGTGCGTCGTCGCACGCAGGAGGATGCTGATTCGGTGGCCTTTCACCGCGCCATGCGCGGCGCTTGCGAGCGCCATTCCGCCATCGCGCCCTATAACAAGTACAAGGAGTGGTGCGACGAGTATTTCTTCCTCAAGCACCGCAACGAGCCGCGCGGCATCGGCGGCATCTTCTATGACTATCTCAACAGCGGCGGCGACCCAGGCAACTCCAACTGGGAGGCCGATTTAGCCTTCACCCGCGATGTGGGCGACACTTTCGTTGGTCTCTATGGTGATATCATGCGCGCCAATATGGCGACCCCCTGGACGCAGGCTGATCGTGACGAGCAGCAGATGCGACGCGGCCGCTATGTGGAATTCAACCTGCTCTATGACCGCGGCACGATCTTTGGCCTGAAGACGGGTGGGAATGTGGATTCGATCCTCTCCTCCATGCCGCCGACTGTGCGCTGGCCCTGACAGGTTTGCCTCCGCACCGCATCAGCATGCGCAGACTTCTCGTTCGACCGTCCCCCTAGTGGGGCTTTTGATGAGAAGGGTTTGCGCATGCTGGAAGGGCTCGAAATCCCTCTCTCATCGTGATGCGAGATGGCAGACTCGAGTTCAAGTCCTGGTCACGATCACCCGCATGTCAGGGCAGCGCGTCTGGCGGCATGACGTCGAGGAGTCGCTGCCCGGCGCGCGCGCCGATCGCCTCGGCTTCGTCAGGATCCCCCGAATCCTCAATGTCCCACGCCTGCGATCCATCGGCCCGAAGCACC
>CANBVC010000025.1 GCA_947372795.1 Beijerinckiaceae bacterium | reverse complement strand
AGAACGGCCTTAGGAGTTTTTTCGATGATGGAGCCAAGAGCCGTCAGCGCGACGGGCGCGTCATAGACCTCAACATCATTGCGCTCGATCAACTGGTCTACGAAACGACGCAAACGGTATTTTTCAAAATCGAATTCGTGGCCCTGCATACCCGTACCGCTCATCTGGCTTATCTCCGCCCGTTCAATTCGATTTTACTGCGCCAGCGCCGCCCGAACCTTTTCCACAAGTTCGGGAGGCGTCGCAAGGCTCTCTTCAACGATCTCGGCCACGCGCGCGCCGCTCAGGGGATTGAGGTCGAGTTGCAACTTCTCGGCCTCGTCCAGAAATTCTGGATCGCTCATGGAGGCGCTAAAAGCCTTGCGCAAGATCTCGACGCGCTCAGGCGGAACGCCGGGCGCAGTCATAAAGGGACGGCCAAGAGCGACGGGCGACGAAACGAGCTTGAGCAGAAGGCGCTGCTCATCCGTGCGGGCGAGCTCGGCCATGAGGGGAACATCTGGCAGGGACTTCTCACGACGGTCGCCGACCTGCGTCAGCACAGCCACCTTCTTCGATGTGAACCAGTCGGGATGTTCCTGCATCATGCCCACGACGCTGCCGCCGCTGCGCGCATTGACCTCGCCGCGCTCCATCGCGATGTCGAGTTCTGCGGTGCTTTTATAACCCATGACCAGTTTGAACTTCGTACCCAGAACCATGTTCATGACGGTTGGATAAAGATAGGTGCCAGACCCCGTTCCGGTGGCGCCGGTGACCAGCTCGGCGCGCATCACATCATCAATGCTTTTAACGCCCGAAGCATGCCAGGCGACAGTGACGAGATTTGCGATTCCGGTGGAGCCGATCCAGTTGAACTTGCGCGCGTCATAACGCACGCCCTTGCCGTCGATGAGCTGATGCAGGGGGATGGAATTGGCGACGACGGCGATGACCGTTCCATCCTTCGCCGCCTGATTGAACATATAATTCGTCGCAAGCACATGGCCCGCGCCAGGCATGTTCTGCACGACATTGGCGGGCTGGCCCGGCAGATGTTTCGTCATGAATTTGCCAACGAGCCGCGCGACCATATCATAGGGGCCGCCAGCGCCGGTGCTGGTGATGATCGTCAGCGTCTTGCCCTTGTAGAAATCAGCGCCGCTTTGCGCCATGGCTGCATTGGCGCCACAGGCGACCAGCAGAGCGGCGGCGATCCGGAGGCTGTTCTTGACGATCCCCATACGTTCCCCCCTCAGGATGTGCGTTTCATTTCTGATGATGAATTGATGGTGGCGTGCAGGTTGCGCGCGAAATCGACGGCGCCCTGCACATCCATCTGCATCGCAGTCTTCAGATATTCCTTCACGCCTTCCGTCGCAGGGGCAGGCGCATCAAGAATGGCCTGACAGACCCGCTCCAGCGCCGCCTCGGCGTCATCGCGGGCTACGATATCGCCAACGATGCCGAAGGCGAGCGCGCGTTCGGGGCCGATGATCTGCGACGTGTAGACAAGATGCGATATCGCCTTTCGCGGCAGCCGGTCGATGAGCGATGACATGACCATGGTCGGCATGATGCGATGGGCCATTTCAGGCACTTGAAAGCGCGCGTCTTCCGTGGCGATCGTGATGTCCGCCAGCGCAGCCAGCGCACACCCAAAGCCCAGAGCGCGGCCCTGCACGAGGCAGACGATTGGAATCGGTGTTTTGCGAAAGGCGCCATAGCAATCGAAAATGACTTCGGTTGAACGACGGCGCTGCAAGGCCTCGGGGGCGACGACGCGCGCGCGCCCAGCAGCACGCCCGGTGCAGAAATCATCGCCAGCGCCGCGCAACACAACAAGCCTGTATCGTTCCCCCGCGTCGAGCAGAAGGTGCGTAAGCTGCGCCGCCATCTCATCCGTGGCGCCATTTCCAGCGTCGGGACGATTAAGAGTTATGCGCAGAATTGGACCATCAGCCATGGTCAAAATGGCGTCGCTCATAGCACTCCCCTGGATCGCCGCACGGCGGTTGACGCAGTCGCATAGGCAGCGCCATGCGATGTATTAAAACGAGCGTCATTAATGACCATGCTATAGACGGCGCCTCCATGATGCAACCCGCGCACGCTTGACCCTGCGCTCCTGCGTCACTAAAAAATCTACGATCGACAAAAGCGAACGAACGCGAAACCGCGCAAGGGAAGAACAGGCGATGACGGCTTCGTGGACGCGCACAGAACCAGTGAAAATCGGCGACGCCATCAAGCGCAAGGAAGATCTTCGTCTTGTCACCGGGCGCGGCCAATTCAGCGACGACATGAATGCGCCCGGCCAATTGCACGCAGTGATTGTGCGCTCGCCTCATCCACATGCGATCATTAAATCAATCGACAACTCGCAGGCACGCTCAAAATCCGGCGTCATCTGCGTGCTGAGCGGACATGACGCCGCAGCCGATGGGCTCAAGCCCATTCCGCACGGGCCTATGCCGAGCGGTCCGCTGGATGTGCATCTGACGCCCAAGAGCGGGAAGATCTTCATCTCGGCGCATCATATCCTGCCCACTGATCGAACCCGCTACGTTGGTGATCCCGTGGCGGTCGTGATTGCGCAAACGTTGGAGCAGGCCAAAAGCGCAGCCGAAGCGGTGCTCGTCGACTATGAGGTCCTGCCCTTCTCCATTCGCGCCTCGCAGGCTCGCGAGCAAAGCGCTGCACTGGTTCATCCTGAAGCCCTCTCAAACATCGCCCTCGACGCAGAGGCGGGCGATCGGGACGCCACGGATGCGTTGTTAGAGAAGGCGGCGCATAGGGTGCGCTTGAAGACATGGATCCAGCGGGTGACGGGCGTGCCCATGGAGCCGCGCGCTGCATTGGCGACCTATTCGCCGGAGGATGGGCGCTACACATTGCAGGCGGGCAGCGGCAATGTCGTGCGCCAACGACGCGAGCTTGCGACGATACTGGGCGTGCCTGAAGCCAAGGTTCGCGTGATCGCGAAAGACGTCGGCGGCAATTTTGGCACGCGCAACGCCTTCTATCCCGAGTTCGCGATCATCGCATGGGCGGCGAGGCGCGTCGGGCGCCCGGTTAAATGGACATGCGAACGCAGCGAAGCCTTTCTCAGCGATTATGGCGGACGTGACCTTGAGGTGGAGGCCGAACTTGCGCTGGACAAGGATGGAAACTTCCTTGCCATGCGCAGCCAAAATTGGAGCAATGTCGGCGCGCAGTCCGTAAGTTATGGACCGCTCAATAAGGGCGTGGAGCTCGCGACCGGTGTTTATCGCATTCCCAGCGCTCATGTGGAGGCGCAAGCTGTTTTCACCAATACGCCCTCGACGAATTCTTATCGCAGTTCAGGCCGGCCCGAAGCGATGTTCATCATCGAGCGGCTTGTGGATCTCGCCGCCCGCGAACATGGCTTTGACCGCGTCGCGCTTCGCAGGCGCAATCTCATCCCCGAGGCAGCGCAACCCTATACCAACGCCATGGGCCTGACCTATGACAGCGGCGCCTATGAGCGCGTGATGGATATCGTCCTCAAGGAGGCCGACTGGGCTGGCTTTGAAGAACGCCGGAGCGAAGCGGCGACGCGCGGGCGCCTGCGCGGAATCGGCGTCGCCAATTATATCGAGATCGCCAGCGGCGTTCCGCGCGAGAGAGCCGAAGTCACGATCCTCCCAGAAGGTCTGATCGAGGTCGTCATCGGCACGCTTTCAAGCGGACAGGGCCACGAAACAAGCTTCGCCCAGCTCATCACCCACGCCTTTGGCGTCGGCCTTGATGAGGTCAGCCTTGTCACTGGCGATACGGATCGCGTGTCAGCAGGCGGCGGCTCGCATGCGGGCCGTTCGATGCGTCTGGCGGGCGTGGTCATCGGCAAGGCTTCCGACGCTGTCATTGATCGAGCCCGGCAGATCGCGGCCCATGTCCTTGGCGTCGATGGCGCTGCGTTGAAACTCGACAATGGGCGCTTTTCGATCGAAGGCGCGAATGAGTCGATCGGGCTTTTTGAACTCGCCGCCCTCGCCGCACGAGACGACGATGCGCTTCCGGAAGATCTGCGCGAACCGATCACCGCCACCTGCGATGAAGTTTCGAAAGCAGCAGGATTTCCCTTCGGCGCACACGTCTGCGAAGTCGAGATTGATCCTGAGATCGGATTGATGGAGATCGTGAACTATGTCGGCGTCGATGATGTGGGACGCGCGGTCAATCCGCTGATCCTGCACGGTCAGGCCCATGGCGCGATCACGCAGGGTCTCGGCCAGGCCTTAAGCGAGATCTGCGCCTATGATGCGCAATCGGGACAATTACTCGCGGGGTCGTTCATGGACTACGCCATGCCGCGAGCGCACGCCCTGCCGCATTACCAGACCATCATCAGCGAGATCCCAGCGACGACCAATCCGCTTGGAATACGCGCAGGCGGAGAAGGCGGAACGACGCCTGCGCTCGCAGTGCTGGTGAACGCCGCAGTCGATGCGCTGTGCGATTATGGCGTAACGCATCTGGAAATGCCGGTTACGCCAGAACGCATATGGCGCGCGATGCGGGACGGCGCTTCGAAGGGCGCGAAAAGCTAATCGCGCCGATTTGCGGGGCGCTGGGTTTTATCCTATCAATTTCTCAATCAGGGGGAGAAATTCATGGACCGTCGCCAAGTTCTAGGCGCGCTCGGCGCGCTGCCTTTCGCATCGACCACCGCCTTTGCGCAGAGCTGGCCTTCGCAGCCGATCAAGATCATCGTTTCGCAGGCGGCCGGCGGCACGCCGGACATTCTCTGCCGCCTAGTGATGGGCGCAGTTGAGAAGGTCATTGGCCAAAGCATCGTCGTGGAGAACAAGCCCGGCGCCAGCAATATGATCGCCGCGCAGGCCGTGGCGCGCGCTGCGCCGGATGGCTACACGCTGTTCTGGGCGACAGGGGCGGCGCTGGTGACCAATCCGCACACGTTCAAGACGCTCACCTACAATCCGCAGAAAGACTTCGCGCCTGTGGGCAAGGTGGCGGACGGCCCCTTTCTTCTGCTTGCGCACCCCAGCGTGCCCGCGAAGACGCTTCCAGAACTCATCGCCTACGCCAAGGCGAACCCCGGCAAAATCAGCATCGCCACCGATGGCTCGCGCAACTTCTCGGGGCTTCTCGCCGCCTGGATCAACAAGCTGGCGGGCACAGACATTCAGATGGTGCCCTATACGAACATGCCGCAGGGCGTGCAGGACGCGCTGGCCGGGCGCGTGCAGCTTGTCATCATCGCCATTCCCTCTGCAGCGGGCTTCGTCAAGGACAAGGCGTTATTGCCCATCGCCATCAGCACACGCGCCAGAGCGCCCGGTTACGAAGACATCAACCCCATCGCAGAGACCTTCCCGGGTTTCGACTTTAGCGGCTGGATGAGCGTGGTCGCCCCAGCAAATACCCCCGACGCTATTGTGCAAAAGCTCAACCGGGCCATGGATGCGGCGCTGAAGCAGCCTGAGATCGTCGGCAAGTTGCGCGAGATCGGTTTTTACACAACTGGCGCAGGAACGACCGCCGAGACGGCGTCCTTTATCCAGTCGCAATATGACGCCTTCGCGCGCGTGGTGCAGGAGATTGGCCTGCAGCCGGAATAGGGCCGCCCCATCATGGTCAGCGTGAAACCCAACTATCCCGACGCCTATCTGCGCTCGCCCGTTCCGCCTGATCATGTCAGGCTGCAGGAGAACCTGCGCGCGCCGATGCGCGATGGGATCACGCTGGCGGTGGATGTCTATTCGCCAATTGAGAGTGGGCGCTATCCCGTCCTGCTTTCGCTCTCGCCCTATTCGAAAGACATCCAGCAGAACCCGCCGCAATGGAGCCACGCCATCGAGTCCGGTGCTACGGGCTTTTATGTCTCGCATGGCTATATCCACGTCATCGCGCAGGGCCGAGGATGCGGCCTTTCGCAGGGTCAATGGAAATGGTTTGACGAGAAGGAACGCACCGACGGCTATGACCTGATCGAATGGATCGCGCAGCAGCCGTGGTGCGACGGCAATGTCGGGATGATCGGGGATTCCTACTGGAGCTGGAGCCAGTATTTCGCCGCAGCCGCGCGCCCGCCCCATCTGCGCTGCATCTGCCAATGCGACGCCACGACCGATCTGTATCGCGACGCAGCCTGGCCCGGCGGCATTTTCAATTCGGCTTTCATGACCGACTGGATCGCCTATCAAACAGCCATGTCTGCATGGCCGGGCGAGGTCGAGGGCAAGGCGCCGCCCATGAACACGCATTTTGAAATCGCCAATCATCCGGTCGATGGGCCGTGGTGGCGGGAGCGCTCAGCGATCACTTACATTGAAGAAATCGACGTTCCCGTGATGAGCATCGCCCCGCAGGGCGGGCAGATGCATTTTCGCGGACAGCTTGCAGGCTATACGCAAATCAAGGCGCCGAAGAAGCTGCTTGTGGTTCCCCCAACGGGCTTCTGGTCGCATATGCGCTACCTCACTCACCCCGCGCTCAATGCGCTGATGCTGCGCTGGTTCGATCACTGGATGAAGGGCGAGGACACCGGCCTCATGGAGGAGCCGGAAGTGGCGATTTTCGACTCGGGCACGCAAAGCTGGAGCCATGACGCCGCTTATCCAAGCCCGCGCACGCAATGGAAGGCGCTCTATCTCGACGGCGACGGCCTGTCGCAAATGGCGCCGGAGGTAGCACAGGCCCCTGACAGTTACCGTCTGCCAGACAGCTATTCGCTGCATGTAAAGGGCAAGCCCTCGCTGAGTTACGAGAGCGCGCCGCTTACTGAGCCGCTTCGCCTCGCAGGCCCTTTGAGCCTCAGGCTCTTCGCCTCTTCAAGCCAGATCGATACATTGTGGTTCGTGAATCTTTTGGACATTGACGGCGATGGCAAGGCGACGGCGCTGAGCCGGGGGATGTTGCGCGCCTCGTTCCGTGCGGTTGACGAAAGCAAATCGCAACCCGGCCAGCCCTGGCATCCCTTCGACCGGATGGAGCCTCTGGAACCCGGCCGTACTTATGAATTCCAGATCGAGATGCGTCCAGTGTTCCACACCATCGGCGAAGGACACCGGCTGCAACTCACCATTTCCAGCGAAGACATCCAGTTCAATAATCCCCTGCGCAACATCGACGTGCAGCTTCTGCCGTGGCCTGTTGAAAACAAGATTTTCCACGACGCTGCGCATCCCAGCCATCTCGTTCTGCCGATTTGCGATGCGGATGAGACGCAGCCCGTGGTAGCGCCTATTCAGGACATAATCTGGCCGCTTGTTCCGGGCCAATGGATGGCTGATACGCAGGGCTATCCGCTGAAGGCGTGAGATCACCCGCACCGGCGCCTTGATCATTCCACACAAATCCGTGCTTATCAGCCTGCGGCCGACGCAAGGTCGCCACCTGACAAAATGCGGACCTCTAAGTGAAATACAGAGCCGATATTGACGGACTGAGGTCCCTCGCGATCCTGCCGATCGTGCTGTTTCACGCGGGGTTCGCGACTTTCTCAGGCGGCTTCGTCGGGGTAGACATTTTCTTTGTGATCTCTGGCTATCTCATCACCACGATCATTGCGGGTGAGATGGAGGAGGGGCGGTTCAGCCTCTGGCGCTTCTATGAGCGGCGCATCAGGCGCATTTTCCCAGCCCTTTTCGCCATGCTGCTCGCAAGCTCCATCGCCGCATGGGCGCTGCTGTTCCCCCTGGATCTCAGGGACTATGGGGAGAGCGTGATCGCCTCCACCGGCTTTTTCGCCAATATCAGCTTCTGGCGCCACAGCGGCTATTTCGACACGCAGTCAGACCTCAAGCCCCTGTTGCATACATGGTCGCTGGCGGTGGAGGAGCAGTTCTATCTGTTCTTTCCGCTACTGCTACTGGCGTGCCGACGCTCAGCGAAAAGCCGCCGCACCCTCGTATGGACGCTTCTGGCGGCCTCCTTCGCGCTTAGCCTTTATGGCGTGAACCATTGGCGTGACGCCGCCTTCTACCTCATCCCTACGCGCGCCTGGGAACTGCTGATCGGCGCCGTGCTCGCCTTGGGGGCGGCTCCAGCGGTGCGGGGTCGGGCTATGCGCGAGGGCCTCGCCGCCCTTGGCCTTGTGCTGATCCTCGTCTCCGTCTTCGCCTATGACAGCCAGACGCCCTTCCCCGGCCTCGCAGCCCTGCCGCCCTGCCTTGGCTGCGCGCTCATCATCTGGACCGGCGACGCCAAGCAGCCGACAGGCGTGGCGCGGCTCTTGATGCTGCGGGGCTTCGTGCTGATCGGGCTTATGTCCTATTCGCTGTACCTCTGGCATTGGCCCGTGATCGTCTTCAGCCATCACTGGTCACTTGAGGCGCATGGCGCGGGCGAAAAGATCGTCCTCGTGCTCGCTTCCTTCGCCTTCGCGGCCGCGTCGTGGCGGTGGATCGAAGCGCCGACGCGCAGGTTGGGCAAAGGCGTGTCGCAACGCATGGTCTTCGCCAGCGCGGCGCTGGGCGCCCTGCTGCTCTTTGGCCTCGGCGGCCTCTTCTGGCGCGATGGTTTCCTCAATCGCTACCCGCCGACACTACAAAAACTGCTGATGGAGCATGAGGCGCAGACGAAGGGATTTCGCGGCCTGATGGAGGGCGCCGGAGGCCGCAGGATTGATGATCTGCCGCCGGGCGGCTTTGTCACGGGGGATTCCGCCCTGCCGCCCCAAATCGCCATCTGGGGTGATTCCCATGTGGGCGCGATCCTCAGCGGCCTCACGGAAGCGGCGAAACCGCAGGCCTCGCCGCGCTTCAGCGTATTTGCGCTCGGCGGCTGCAGGCCCATTGCAGGCGTGTATCTCTCAGATGACCCAACCGCCAATTGTAAGGCGCATAACGATGAGGTTCTGGCCTATCTCAAGGCCGGGCCGGAGCGGAAAGTGATCCTCGTCTCGCGCTGGCCCATTTCCCTGTTTGGCGATGTGCGCGGCGAGGGGCGCGGCGCCATGCCGGGAACCATCGCGCAGGCGCCGGGCGTGAGTCTTTCGCAGGCGCAGGCCATGGCCCTGTTCAGCGAGGCGCTGGGGCGCACGATCGATGCGCTGCGGGAGGCTGGCAAGGAGGTCCTTCTGATCGACACGATCATAGATCTACCCGTCAACGTCCCGCATCTTGCTTTCAAACGACTGTTACGCGAGCCCGCCGCAAACCCCATGGCCTGGGATGCGACGCCCTATCGCGAGCGTTTCACTGTGATGGAAGACCTGCTGACGGATCTGCAGAAGACCCGAGCCTTCCAGCGCATCCGCCCGCGCGATGCGCTCTGTGAGCAGTGGCGCTGCGCCTACTACCGCGACGGGCGCCTGCTCTATACGGACAACAACCATTTGAGCGAGGCGGGCGCCATGGTGCTGGCGCCCTTGCTGCGCGGGGTGTTGCAGTAGGGGCTAGCCCCTCACTCGTCGGTGATGTCGATCCAGACCGCGCCGGGGTCGGCGATCTGCAGTTTGCCGGTCGCCGTGCGCGCGAGAAAATCGCGGCGAGCGTTGGATTCCTTGCTGCCGCCCAGCGGCATCGGCGCGAGATAGGGATTAGAGCCCGCAACGCTGGCCATATGCTCCTTGAAAGCATCGAGATTCTCGACCTTGAAACCGATGTGATCGGGACCGGGACGCTTGATCGACATGCCCACGAAGATCGGGATCGACCAGGGCAGAATCGAGAGCGTCACACGCCCATCGCTGAGATGCCAACCATCGGGACCTCCCTTCTTGAGCTCCAGCTCGAAAACCTCGGCATAGAATTCCGCGCATGCTTCGGCATTCAGCGTGCGGATGGCGAATTTGTTGAGATAGCGATCCTGCGTCCAAGCGTTCTCGGCCTGCACGGCGTAGATTTCATTGAGCTTGCTCGTCTTCTCCGCAAGGTCGAAAATATTGCCGTCGGGATCGTGACCGGAATATTGCGCGAAGGGGCGCGTCGAAGGGCGCTGCACGATATTGGCCTTGGGGAATTTCTTCTGCATGCGCTCCAGCGCCGCGTCGACGCTTTCGACCTTCATGCCGAAATGATCGAGCCCGCCCACATAGCCATCACGCAGCGGATTGATGTTCATGCCCACGTAACCATCGCCCACAGATATGCCGTTGGCCGGACGGCTGACCTTGCCGGAGGTCTTCAGGCCAAACATGGCCTCGTAGAATTTGGCCATCATCGGCCAGTTCGGGCTCGTCATGGCCATGTGGTTGATCTGGGCGAACATGATCTTGAGGTCTCCTCCAAAGTATTTGCTGTTCGCATCTTATGACCAGCGTCACAGCGCGTCGAGCGTCTGAGTTGACGCATGGCGACGCAAGAAGGAAAATGCGAAAAATCGAGGAAACGGTTTCATGACAGGTCAATTCCGGCTGGGCGCTCTGTTGATCGCCCTCGCCGTCGGCGTCGCGGCGGCGCCCACAGCCATTCTGGCGCAACAACAGCAGCCTTTCTTCGCGGGCAAAACCATTCAGCTGATCGTTTCGACGGGCACGGGTGGCGGACAAGACGCGAATGCGCGGCTTGTGGCGCGTCACTGGACCAACCATCTTGCGGGTCACCCGACCATCGTGGTCAAGAACATGCCCGGCGCAGGCCATCTGCGGGCCGCCAATTACATTGCCAATCAGGCGCCCAAGGATGGCACGACGCTCGGGGCCATTGTGCCCGCCTTCTTGCTGGCGCAGGTGCTCGAAAGTAGCAAGGGTATCCAGTTTGACGCGGCGAAGCTAAGCTGGATCGGCTCGTCGGCCGCCATCAACTCGACCGTCTACATCTGGAATAAGACACAGGTTCAGACCATGGAGGACGCCACGCGCCAGCAGGTGCTGATGGGCGCGACGGGCGCAGGCTCCTATACGCAAATCTATCCCCATATCCTCAATGCAATCATCGGCTCGAAATTCAAGGTGATCGCGGGCTACGCCACCACCAATGATGTGAACCTCGCGATGGAGCGCGGCGAGGTGCAGGGACGCGCGGGCAATAACTTCAACAGCCTTCGCATGGAAAATCCGGAATGGCTGCGCGAAGGCAAGATTCGCTTTCTCGCGCAGGTGGGGTTGAAGCGGGACGCAGACTATCCCGATCTGCCGCTCATGCATGAATTCGGCAAGACAGACGACGACAAGCGCTTGCTGCGCCTCTTCTCAGCCGACATAGCCGTCGGCCGCCCCTTCATCGGACCGCCCGGCATGGAGAGCCAGAGGCTTGAGGAGTTGCAGCGCGCCTTCGACCAAACGATGGCGGACCCCGCGCTCCTTAAGGAGGCGCAGGAGATGCACATCGATATCGCCCCCGTGAAGGGTGAGGAATTGCAGGCGATCGTTTCAGACATCGTCTCGACGCCCGCCGATGTGGTGACGCGAGCACGGGCGGCGCTGGCCGATCTCGAAAAATAACACGAACATCAGGAGCGGAACGTGCGCAAACTTCCCATCACGATCGCAACCAATGATTACGATCATTTCCGCGATTTCAAATCAGGCGCCGTCGCGGCGCAGGGGATCGACCCGATCTGGCTCGACCATGAAATCCACGAGATCTTCACGCGTTTTGCGGCGAAGCGGGAATGGCATGTCAGCGAAATGTCTTTCGCAAAATTCACCGCTCAGGTGTCTCAGGGCGATTGCGACATCATCGGCCTGCCGGTCTTCCCCTCGCGCGTGTTCCGCTTGTCCTCGATCTATGTGAACGCGGACGCTGGCATCCACTCGCCCGCCGATCTGCGCGGCAAGCGCATCGGCCTGCCTGAATGGGCGCAGACCGCCGCTGTCTATACGCGCGGCTGGCTCGAACATGACGCAGGCGTGCCGCTGACAAGCGTGCAATGGGTGCAGGCGGGCACCGAGGATAAGGGCCGCACGGAGAAGGTGCCGCTGCAACTCCCGAACGGCCTCAGCCTGGTGCGCGAAAACGACAAGACCCTGAGCGAAATGATCGTAACCGGCGAGGTGGACGCCATCATGTGCGCGAGCCAGCCGAGCCCCTGGCGGCGCGGCGATAAGCGCATCCGGCGCCTATTCGATAATCCGCGCGCCGAGGAAGAGGCATGGTTCAAGCGTACGGGCGTTTATCCGATCATGCATGTCATCGCCATACGCAAGGACATGCTGGAGGAGCATCCGTGGGTCGCCCGAAACCTGCTTCTAGCTTTCGAGGAATCTAAGAGGCGCTGCATGGCGCGGATTTTCGATGGCGGCGTGTCGCGCTATCCGATCCCTTGGATGAATGATGAGGTCAATCGGCTGAAGAAGCTCTTTGACGGCGACTTCTATCCCTATGGAATCGAGCCCAACCGCAAGACGCTGGAGATGTTCCTGACCTATTGTTTCGAACAGGGCGTTGCGAAGCGGCTGATGCAACCCGAGGATATTTTCCCCGAAGGCCTAAGCCCATCGGTGAAGACCTGATCAGATCGACTGCACGCGCCGCGCCGAAAAGGGGATGACGATCATCCTCTGGCTGACGACTTTGCCAAAATGTTCGGTCACGGGCACGGGCGTACATTTGTCGATCATCGCAAGCGCTGCGGAGACAAACAGTCGCTGGTCTTCTGGGGTCCCGATAAGCTTGGAATAGGTGATCATAGGCTTGCCGCGCAGGGCGCCGTAATGGGTCAGGCTGAACTTTATGGTCAGTTCTGAGCCCTCGGTTCCCGACGGAATTTTCGCGCATTGATATATGAACTGGAACAGCTCGTTGATATTGTCCGGCGCCTGAGAAACACGCCTCGCCTGCGGGTAGGCGGAAGTGCTCCCGGCGAGGGTGCAGATCAGAAAAAACAAAAAAGTGAACCGCATTCCCGCCCCCAGCCGCCGGGTTGTTAAATATCGGCCTGAAATTCCCTGACCAATAATGGACGCAAGCGCGACCGAGCCTCATACTGAAACTAAATGTCCGAGCTGTCGAGAGAGCAAACAGCCGCGACAAGCGCGAGGGGGAATCGATATGCGTCTTGGCCTATGGGCTCCGCTGCCGCACACGATCAGGCCCGAACCCGAGATCAGCTGCGCGCTTGAAGAACTTGGAACGCAAGGACTAGGTCTGCCGCAGGACCGTTCCTTTCGATTTGTTCTTGAAACGGTTTTACGTGCGGAGGAGATCGGCTTCGACATCACGCTAGTCGCCGAGCGCCTCGTGGCGCGCGATCTTGAGGCCTGGACCATATCCTCTGCGCTCGCCGTTCTGACAAAGCGCATAACCATCATGACCGCCGCCCATCCGGGCATCATCCAGCCCCAGATTGTCGCCAAGATGGGCGCCTCGGTCGATCGGTTGAGCGGGGGACGATTCGCGGTGAATGTGGTTCCGGGAAACAGGCCCCATGAGTTCGACCTCTACGGCAATGGCTCCTGGCTTACGGACAAACAAAAGCGCTACCAACGGATGGAGGAATTCATCGCAGTGCTGGATGGCTTATGGACGCAGGAGAGCTTCAGCCTCGACGGGGAATTCTTCAAAATAAAGGACGGTAGTCTCGCCACTCGCACCATGACAAAGCCGCGCCCGCCAATCTTCGCCGCCAGCAGCGCGGAACTTGGCAAGGATGTCATCGCCCGCTATTGCGACACTTGGTTCATATCGCACGCGCCCGGCCTGCAGGCCTATGAATCCAACGCCGCCGCCATCGCCGCGGACATTTCGGATATGCGCGAGCGAGCGGCGCATAATGGGCGCAGCCTTGGCTATGGACTAAGCACCTATGTCATCTGTACTGCGACGCTCGAGCAGGCGGAAGCGGAAGCGGCCGAGCTCGCCAAGACGCCTGACGCCAATGTCGCCGCTAAGGCGCTCGGCGCGGGCCTCGTGGGAACGCCGCAGATCATCGCGGAGCGCATTCACCGCTATGAAGCCATGGGTATCGATTGCCTGATGCTTCAGTTCAACCCCATGCGAGACGGGCTTGAGACCTTCGCAAGCGAAGTGATGCCGTTGATTCGCCCCAAAGGCTAAATCTGGGCGCTCACTTCGGCTCGGTCAAATCCAGCGCGCGATCGACGACCGCGCGATCGAAGGTGCTGACTCGCGCCACCATGGTCTGCATGAATGCGCCCGTGACAGGCTCGACATCGATGTTCAGCTTTTTTGCGTCAGAAAGAAATTCCGGGTCTTTCATCGTGTCGTCGAACGCCCTGCGCAAAATAGCGATACGGTCGGCGGGAACATCCGGCGGAGCGACGAGGGGCCAGGCCATGACCTGTGGCGCGAAGAGCAATTCCAGCGCCTTCTTGTCGAGATCCGTCTTGGCGAAGTCCATGATCAGCGGCACATTGGGCAGATCAGGCGCTTTCTCCAGAGCCATCTGGACGATGATGTTGACCTTCTTCTCGTCGAGCCACGGTTTCGAACGGCTCTTCAGGCTTCCCCATGACCAGCCGAAGCGCGCGTCCACCTCGCCCTTTTCCATGGCCATGGTGACGTTATTGCCGCCGGGATAACCCGTCACTACCTTGATCTTGGCGCCGGTGAGATTACGCAACATCGTAGCGAAACGACCGGTGTCGTCGGTCGTTCCCGTCGCGCCAGTGGTGATTTCCTTCGTCATCAACTGATCGATGGAAGTTACGCCGGCGGTATGCCAGACGACGGCCACCGATACCTCGTTGCTGGTGCTGCCAATGGGGATGAAACGCTTTGGATCATATTTGGCCGTCTGGGGATTGAAGACAGGCTCAATCGGATAACTGCGCGACAACATGCCAAGCGTCGTGCCGTCTTTTGGCGCAACCGAGTAAAGATTCAAAACCGTCTTGATGCCGCCTGAACCTGGCAGATTCTGGGGCAACATATTGGGGTGGCCGGGGATGTGATTGGGCATGTGGCGCGCGATGAGCCGGGCCGTTGCGTCATAGGTGCCGCCCGCTGCATAACCGATGAGAATAGTAATGGTCTTGCCAGCGAAGAATGATGTCTCCGCTGTTTGCGCCGCTGCAGATCCAGCAAGAGCACAACCCAATGCAAGAGCGGTCGCCGCCTGTTTGATCATAATATCCCCCCTCTCGCGTGAAGCCATCTTCCGTGGCGCGCAAGATAATGCCCGGCTCAGCCGACCCCTGTGGCAAAGGCCACCGGGACCGGCTTGCGGGATAGCGATCAGGCCAGTTCCAGATTGAACAACTTGATGGCGTTGTCGCGCGTCAACAGTTCGCGACGCTCGTCAGACAAGCCCTTCAAATGATGCTCGACCACATGCCGCGAATGCGGGAAGGTCATGTTGAAGTGCGGATAGTCGTTGGACCACATGCAATTCTTCTCACCCCACCAGGGAAGGAATCGCGTGCCCACGTAATCCTCAAGGAAGGTGCCGTAGACATGTTCGGCGAAGATCTCGCTGGGCTTGCGCTTGATGGGCAGCGAGCGCGTGTGGCGGAAGCGCTCAAAATAGTAGTCCCACTGCTGTAACATGAAGGGCAGCCAGCCGATTTCGCTTTCGGCCATCAGCAGCTTCAGATCGGGATAACGGTCGAAGGCGCCGGAGAAGATGAAATCGAAGAGCGTATTGGCTGAGTCATTCGTCTTCGTGTTGGTCGCGTCCTTGAGGCCCTGCAAGCCGCCCTTCTGGCCAGTCTTGGTATAGGAATGGCCGGTGAGGATATGGCAGACCACAGGCTGCTTGGCCTCAGCGCAAGCCGCCCACAGGGGCTCGTAATGTTCGGAAGTGAAGGGCAGGCGGGCGTCGGGAACCTGCCAGATCATCGCGCCTTTCAGCCCCATGTCGAAGCCGCGGTGCATTTCCTTGATGCCAGCCTTCATGTCGTAGACCGAGACCAGCGCCGATCCGTAGAGCCGCTTGGGATCGGTTTCGCAGAATTCGTGGATCCAGTCGTTATAGAGCTTGAACGCTTCCTGCTGGGTTTCGACATCATCCATGCCGAAAAGCGCCATGCCGTAATTGGGGAAGAGAATCTCGGCGGCGACGCCGTCCGTATCCTGATCCTGAAGGCGCAGATGCGGGTCGGTGGCGCCGGGCGGTGAATTGCGGAAGGGAACCTTCGGCAAATGCTCCTGCAGGCGGGTCGGCAATTCGCGCCACAGTTCTTCGGGCTCCATGACATGGGAGTCGGTGGAGATCATCTTCGGGATTTTCGCCAGCTGCGCGTCCGTCATTTCTTCGCCGACGACTGTGCGGCGGGGGAAGTTGCGCGCTTGTTCTTCTGACATGCCTGCGAATTTAGAGGCGTCAACGGGCAATTCAGGCATGAGCGGCTTCCTTGTTTAGCGCGAACTATGAAGTGAGATGGCTGGTGAGAGCCGGATGGGCTGTGAGCGCGATTATTCCGGCGAAAAGAATTTGCCTTCGGCGTAGATGCGCTTCTTGGAGGTCTCGCCGTTCTTGGGGTCGTCGCCGACCTTGGTGGAGCCGTCGCTGAATGTGGTCAGCTTCATCACGTCTTTGGGGGTTCCAACGCGCGAAATATGCTCAAGACCCCTAACCGTGCGCTCACCCCCGCCCACGCGCAGCATGACGAGATTTTCCGCCTCATCGGCTTCGAACTTATAGTCGACGCCCCTCGGGATCATTACACCCTGATGGATGCCGACCTGCTCGGTCCGGCCGTCGCCAAAGGTGAAGGTCGCCTTGCCCTGCAGCACTATGAAGGAATGATCCTCGCCATTATGGGCATGCAGCGCGTTTTCGCCGCCGCTGGCGTAGACCTTGACGCTGACCCAGAGGTTTTCGGCGGTTGCGAGGGGGTCGTAGGTGGTGCCCTGTTCGAGCAGGGGGAGGTTGCGCATGGAGAACGTGACGGCGCTGTCTACTGCGGCCACCGGGCTTCGCACCACGATCTTGGAGTCATCCATGGACTTCTCTCCCCTCAAATTTTTTAGTCCGCTCTTGTCGCTCATGGCGCTCAGGCCTGTCAACCGGCCAGACAGGTCGGCCCGCTTGACCTGCGCCAGCGGGCCTGATCGACTACGCGCGCAGCCGCCTCCTTAGAGCGGCGCAGGAGGAACAGGGATGTTCAGGGGTATGACGGCTATTCTGGCGCTGACGCTGGCCATTTTATGCTCGCAGCCGGCCGGCGCGCAGGCCCAGTCGGTCGAGGCTTTCTATCGCGGCAAGACGGTGACAGTGTTCATTGGCTATGGCGTGGGGGGATCGGACGATCTGTGGGGCCGTCTCATCGCGCGCTATATGGGGCGCTACATGCCCGGGCAACCACTCGTCGTTGCGCAGAACATGCCCGGCGCCGGCAGCCTCGTCGCCGCCAACCAGATTTACAATGTCGCGCCCAAGGACGGCACGGTCATCGGCGTCATCAATCGTGGACTGCCGTTTGAAGCGCTTCTGGGGGGCGGCGGCGTTCAATTCGACCCGCGCAAATTCAACTGGCTCGGCAGCCCCGACCGCGACGTGATCGTGGCCTATGTGCGCACCGACGCGCCGCTTAGGGATGTGACCGAACTTCGCACCAAAGAACTGATCGTGGCGGCCACCGGCAGCGGCGCAGACAGCCAGACCTATCCGCAGGTTCTGGCGCAACTCTTTGGCTGGAAATTGCGCATTGTGCAGGGTTATCCGGGCTCGCGCGACATGAACCTCGCCGTCGAGCGAAACGAGGCGCATGGCACCTTCATCAGCTATGACACCGCCGCCCGCGAGCCGACATTCACCGATGGAACGCGCCGCCTTCTTTTGCAGGGCGTCATGACGCCCGACGAACGCATGAAGGATGTGCCGAGCCTTGCGGGACTGGCGCAATCGGAGGCTGAACAGCGCGCGGTCGATTTCTTTTTGCTGCGCGCAGGCATGGGCCGTCCCTTTGTCGTCGCGCCGAGTGTTCCGGCAGAACGCCTGACCGCCTTGCGCGAGGCCTTCGCCGCCGCCCTGCGTGATCCCGAATTGATCGAAGAAACAAAAAAGCTACGGCTCAACATAGCGTATGTCGCCCCTGACAGCCTCAAGGCTCTTGTGGAAAAAGGCTACGAAGCGGACGCGCAAACGCTTGAGCGCGTCCACAAGGCCATGCGCTGAACCCACAGCAATCAATCATACCGTGAGATCAACAATGCCTTCCATCAAACTTCCCGATCCCTATCTGGATTGGGCGCGCGGCCAAGACGTGCCCATCGTCGAGGATTTCGGCATCGACATCCGCAAGGTTCCGGTGAAACATTGGGATCGCTACGGCATGAACGGCGCCTTCTGCCATTTAAAGGGCCGGGACGACTATATCTCGATCTTCGCCTTTGAATTGCCGCCCGGCGGCAAGTCAGCGCCTCTGAAACATATCTGCGAAGAGGTGATCTATGTCATCTCAGGCCATGGCTCGACGACCGTTGAGCTGGAAGACGGCCGCAAGCATAATTTCGAATGGGGGCCGAAAAGCCTCTTCTCGATTCCGCTGAACGCACGTCATCAATATTTCAATGGCTCGGGCATCGAACCCGCAAGATTCGCCTCGGTCAACAACATGGTTTTCACCATGAGCCGGTTTCGCGATGAAGACCTCATCTTCAATTGCCCCGTTAGCTTCCCCGAGCGCGTCGGCTCGGCAAATTATTTTGCGGGCGAAGGCGAGTTTATTTCGATCTCGCCGGGACGCCATCAATGGGAGACGAACTTCGTGCCCGACCTCTCGGGCTTCGAACTGCAGCAATGGTCCAAACGCGGCGCGGGGGGCTCCAATCTGCGCTTCATGCTAACGGAAAACACCATCGGCGCGCATTCTTCCGAAATGCCGGTCGGCACCTATAAGAAAGGCCATCGCCATTTCGACGGCGTCTGCGTCTTCGCCGTGACGGGATTGGGTTATTCGCTCTTGTGGCGCGAGGAAAACGAGGATTTCACGCGCGTTGATTGGGAGCATGGCTGCGTCTATTGTCCGCCCGATTCCATGTTCCATCAACATTTCAACGTGGCGGACCACCCCTCCCGCTATCTCGCCTTGCAGATCGGAACTGTGCGTTATCCCCTGCTCAAGATGAAGCGCGAAATTTGGGACGTGGGCGTCGACAAGGATGTGAAGCAGGGCGGCGCGCAGGTGGAATATGAAGATCAGGATATGCGCGTCCATGACCTCTGGTTGAAGGAGATCGCCAAGAATGGCGTCGAGTCGCGCATGGGTCCATTCATCGACGAAAGCAAATTCGTGAGGAAGGCGTGATCATGAGTGAAGCCACACACGATCTCAGCGCGAAATATCTCGTCGATCCCTATCTCAACTGGGCGCGCGCCGAGGGCGTTCCCATCGTCGAAGGCGCAATGCTTGATCTTCTAACTTTGGAGACCAAGCCCTGGGCGCGTTTTGGCGTGAAGGGCGCCATCTGCCACGTAGAGGGCCGTTGTGACTTTCTCTCGACCTTCCTCTTCGAAATTGCGCCCGGCCACAGCTCGACGTCATCGAAGCATCTTTATGAAGATTGTTTCTATGTGCTCGAAGGTGCGGGGGTCACACAAATCAACCTATCCGACGGCTCGCATCACGAGATCGCATGGGCGGAGGGCTGCGCCTTCACAACGCCCATCAACGCCACATGCATACATCGAGCCGAGGGCCCATCACCCGCGCGGCTCGTGTCTTTCAATGATCTGCGTTACCTGATGGGGCTGTATCGGAACGAGAACTTCCTGTTCCAGAACGCATCGCCCATGAGCGCGCGGCAGGCCAAAGCCATCCAAGGCCCGCTTTGCGTCGATCTCGCCTCGCACGAGGCAGACGCCGCATTGCGGCTCGGCGATAGCGTGCTTGGCGCCACGTTCACCTCCCTTGCCCCCGGCGCCGCCACGCAGGCGACGCGCCAAATGCAGGGCGCACATCTCTTGGGCGTGATGGGCGCGGGAACCACTGTTTCTCTTGTGTCCAAAGACGCAGACCGTATCACGACCCATTGGCGGCGCGGCTGCCTGACAGGACTGACGGGCATGGAGTTTCACCAGCACCGCAACATCTCCAACGCCCCCGTCGCTTTCCTGAAAGTGGAGTTTGGCTCGCAAGCCACGCCTCTCTTCCGCAGCCGACGCGCAGCCTATGGCGACACGGAGGTATACGCCTCCGGAAACGCCGTTCTCGCCACGATCTGATCCTGAACCATTCTTCACCAGAGGTCGCCATGCAGGCCCGATATCTCAAGAAACTGACCCGCCGCTTCGCCTCCGCCGTCATCGCCATGACAGTGGGCGCAGGCGTAGCTTACGCGCAGACGCCCGCCGAGTTCTACAAGGGCAAGCAGATACAAATGATGGTCTTCACCGGCGCGGGATCGACCTATGACACCTATACGCGCCTGCTCGCCCGCCATATGGGACGCTTCATTCCCGGCTCGCCCAATATCGTCGTGCAGAACATGCTTGGCGCAGGCGGCCTGAAGCTCGTGGATTACCTCAATCGCATCGCGCCCAAGGACGGCACAGTTTTCGGAGGGGTCAGCCGCGGCAATCCCTTCGACCCCATCATGGGCAAGAAAGACATCGACTTCGATCCCCTCAAGCTGACTTGGATTGGCAGCATGAACCGGGAAGTCGCGGTCGCCTTCTCGTGGGGGCCCTCGCCCGTCAAGACATTCGCGGATATGCAGAAGACTGAATTGCTCGTGCCCGGCACCGGCGCGGGCGCGGATTCGGAAATCATTCCGCGCGCCTATAACAATCTGGCAGGCACGAAATTCAAGATCGTGTCCGGCTACCGCGACACCGCCGATTCCACGCTGCAACTCGAGACGGGCGAATTGCAGGGAATCGCCTATTGGTCCTGGAGCGCGATGATGTCGCTCAAGCCCACGTGGATACGCGACAAGAAGGTCAACGTCCTCTTCCATACCGCCTTGACTGATTTTGCCGAATTGCCGGGGACGCCCAGCATCAGGGCGCTGGTCAAGGATGAGACGGACCGCAAGGCGCTCGAATTCCTGTTGGCGCGCGAAGTCATGGGCCGCCCCTTCGTCGCCCCGCCAGCAATCCCGGCTGATCGCGCCAAAGCCCTGCGCGACGCCTTCAACGAAACGATGAAAGATGCAGAATTTCTGAAGGACGCGGCGCGCGGCAATGTCGAGGTCAACCTCGTCACTTCAGAAGAAGTCGAAGCATTGCTGAGAGACGCCTCCGCTCTGCCGGCCCCAGTGATCGAACGCGCGCGTCAGGTCTTGGAACGTTAGCCGAGCCTCAGAATCAGCCTCTCACAGGTTCAGCATCGTGTTCCAGAGTGGGTTTTTCTTCTTATAGTCCCGCTCATGCACCTCTTGCTCTTCCTTGGACAAGAGACGCCCAAGCTGCGAAACGGAGGTGGTGACCGGGGCCACCGTTTCGGTTTCCTCGACGGATTCGGCAGTAACCTGCGCCGCCTTGCGCGTGACGCGATGAACGGGCCGGATCGGGCTCGTGCTCATGATGTTGGGATTGAACGTGATCCGCATCGCCTTCGCCCCTTTCCGTAGTCTTCATAGAAACGGACAGGGTGAAGAAAACTTAAACCATAAGAGACGATGGAGACATTCGGCTAAGCTGCGGCCGCCTGGGGCCCAAGTCTGACCCCCGTCAGGCCCGCCATGATCACAATGCGCGCCAGTTCGTCCTTAACCACTATGCGCAATCCCGGCGCGTCGAATTCAAGGGCGAGGTCTTCGATCACGGCCCAAGCCTCATGCGGCGCAGAGAGGGAAACGCGATCCAGCCGGTGCAGGATACGTTCCGCTCGCTTGATTTCAAAGCTGTAGTCAGCCACGCCACGCCCCTGTTCGTGAGCGGCTCCCCGCTCGGACAGGGGACGATCTAATAAATGTTCACGACAGCCCTATGACGCCCCGACGGAGGCTTTCCGCCGGAGCGCCAATGGTTCAGTTCACTTGGCCTTGGCGTTCGCAGCCGTCGATTGCTTGGCGTAGGTCACGCGGTAAATCGTTCCGTTGCCGTCATCGGTGAAGAACAAAGAGCCATCTGGCGCGAAGGTCAAATCGACCGGGCGCCCCCAAACATTCTCTTCGCCAGCGGTGAAGCCCATCACGAAGTCCTGATATTCGCCGGTGAACTTGCCGTCTTTGGCGGGCAGGCGAACGACCTTGTAGCCTGTGTGCAGCGAACGGTTCCACGAACCGTGGAGGGCGACGAAGCCATCGCCCTTCCATTCCGCAGGGAACATCCCGCCGGGATTGAAGGCGAGGCCGAGTGGCGCGGAATGGGGCTGAATCAGCACGTCCGGCATCATCACCTTGCCCTTAAGGTCAGGCCTTGCCCCGCCACCGGGACGATCATCCTCGTTTGAGCCGATGTAATACCAGGGCCAGCCATAGAACCCGCCCTTCTTCACGCTGGTGACATAGTCCGGCGGCGTGTTGTCGCCGAGAATGTCGCGCTCATTGGTGGCGCAAAACACGGTTCCCGTGCCCGGCTGGACCGTAAGGCCGGAGCAATTGCGGATGCCTGACGCATAGATCTTCTTGTCTTTGCCGTCGGGCGTGTAGGTCAGCACATTGGCGCGCCACTCTTCCTTGTCCCAGGCGGAGCCGAAGGCATGTGATTTTTCCCATTTGGCGATGTCCGGCCGTGCGCCCATATCGGCGGCGACATTACCCGAAGAGCCGACCGCCACATACATGGTCTTGCCATCGGGCGAAAAGGCGATGTCACGGGTCCAATGGCTGCCGCCA
>CANBVC010000024.1 GCA_947372795.1 Beijerinckiaceae bacterium | reverse complement strand
GTCACGTAACCAGCTTCGCGGCTCGCCAGATAGATGAGGGCGGCGGCGATATCATCACCCGAGCCGAGTTTGGCCGCCGGGATCGTGCCAAGGATCGCCTCTTTCTGCTTTTCATTCAAGGCGTCGGTCATGGGGCTCGCGATGAAGCCCGGCGCGATGCAGTTCACGGTGATGTTGCGGGTCGCGACCTCTGCCGCCAGAGACTTCGACATGCCGATCATGCCGGCCTTCGAGGCGGCATAATTGCCTTGGCCCGGGTTTCCGGTCACTCCCACGATGGATGTGATTCCAATGATGCGGCCAAAGCGCCGTTTCATCATGCCTTTAAGCGCGGCGCGGGAGAGGCGGAAGGCGGAGGTCAGGTTTATCGCCAGCACCGAGTCCCAGTCCTCGTCCTTCATGCGCATGAAGAGGCCGTCCTTGGTGACGCCCGCGTTATTCACAAGAATATCTAGTTGGCCCATGGCCGCTTCCGCAGCCGGAACCAAAGCTTCCACCTCTGCCTTGTCGGCGAGATTGCAGGGCAGGACATGCACCCGCTCGCCAAGTTCGCCCGCGAGCGCCTCAAGCGCCTCGCGCCGTGTGCCCGAGATCGCGACCGTCGCGCCCTGTGCGTGAAGCGCGCGCGCCATGGCGCCGCCAAGTCCACCGGTCGCGCCTGTCACCAGCGCAGTCAGGCCATTGAGTTCAAACATATTTCATCTCCTGAACCGGATCAGCCCTGATGGGCGCTCTTGAAGGCGGCGATATCGGCTGGCGTACCCACGGATGTGCCGGTTGCGCTGTCTGCGATGCGTTTTACGAGGCCCGAGAGGACCTTGCCGGCGCCGATTTCGTAGAAGTGAGCTACGCCATGCGCGGCCATATAGGCGACCGATTCGCGCCAGCGCACTGTGCCTGTCACCTGCTCGACAAGGCGCTGGCGAATTTCGGCGGGGTCGGTGATCGGCGCCGCAAGCACATTGGCCACCAGCGGCGCGCTTGGGGCGTGGATGTTCACTCCCGCCAGAGCCGCCGCCATAGCCTCCGCTGCAGGCTGCATGAGCGCGCAATGGAAGGGGGCGGAGACGGGCAGCAAGAGGGTGCGTTTGGCGCCGGCGGCCTTCGCCAACTCCATCGCTTTTTCCACAGCTGATTTTGTTCCGGAGATCACAACCTGCCCGCCGCCATTGTCATTGGCGGCTTGGCAGATGGCTCCCTGCAGGTAGAATTCCCGAGCCGCCTCAGTGGCGATGGCGGCGACGGGACCGAATTCGAGGCCCAGAATGGCGGCCATGGCGCCTTCGCCCACGGGAACCGCTTTCTGCATGGCGTCGCCACGAAGGCGCAACAGGCGCGCCGTATCGGCGAGGGTGAAGGCGCCAGCCGCAGCGAGGGCAGAATATTCGCCGAGCGAATGGCCGGCCACGAATTTGGCGTCGCGCGCAAGATCAAGTCCCGCTTCAGCTTCGAGCACCCGAATGACCGCCATGCTAACCGCCATGAGGGCGGGCTGGGCGTTGGCCGTCAAAGTGAGGTCGCCCTCGGGCCCCTCGAACATGAGGGTGGAAAGCTTCTGGCCGAGCGCGTCATCCACTTCCGCGAATACGGCCGCAGCCTGCGGAAATTCGGCTGCAAGGGCTTTGCCCATGCCAACGGATTGCGAACCCTGACCCGGGAATATGAAGGCGTTGGCCATAGGACCCTGCTGCTTTGAGGACTTTGTTCGCAGGAACAACCTCCTATCCGGCAAGTCAAGCCATGGGCCACGGGGACACAGCGTTTGAAAATCCATCGGGCCGCATCATTTCAGGCTCTACAGGGGCGTTTCGATTGGCTATGCGATTGTCACAGAGGTTGAGTGAATCGTTCCCTGAGGCTCCATGCCAGCTACCCCCGGACGTTCCTGCGGATCTTGCACGCTTTGCTGTCAGGTGCTGGAGATCGATGAATTCGACAAGCCTGCGGGCCAGCTCTGCGGCGATTGCAGGCTGGGGGGCGGTTGCAAGATCTACAAGAAGCGCCCCGAAGTTTGCCGCGACTTTGAATGCGAATGGCTGACCGAGCGCGACGTAGCGGTAGTGCTGAACCCCCATCGCACGGGCGTCCTCTTCATGATCGATGCGGATTCGGACGAGTATCTTGCGGTCTGTGACCCCAAGAAACCTCACGTTTGGCGCCAACCCCTTGTGTTCAGGCATCTTCTCGCGAAGGCCAAGGCTGGGCATGTGGTCGTCGCCAAGGCGGGGACTTTCGCCTGGCGGGTCTATCCCAACGGGGAGTCGGCGCCCTGGGCTTAAGGAGCGTCACCGAGCGTAGCGGCCGCCTGCGCCAGTCGAACGAAACCATCAACGTCTACTTCCTCCGCCCGCTTCGTAGGCTCGATGCCTGCGGCCTCCAGCAGGGCGATGGGGTCCAGCATCCGCCCGCGAAGTGCGAAGCCTTTTAGCGATTGGCGCAGCATCTTGCGTCTTTGCCCGAACGCCGCCTGCGTGATGCTAGAAAGGACGCGCCCATCGCATGGCAGTGGTTCGTTGCGCGGAATCAGCTCCACGACCGAGGAGGTGACTTTCGGCGGCGGCGTGAAGGCCGAGGGCGGAACGTCGAAGAGAATGCGCGCACGGCTGCGCCATCCGCTCAGCACGCCAAGCCGACCATAGTCCACGCGCTGGGCGGGCGTCGCCACGATTCGCTCTGCGACCTCGCGCTGGAACATCAGCGTCAGCCGGTCGAACCAGGGCGGCCATGGGTCGGATTCGAGCCAGCGCACCAGCAAGGCGGTGCCGACATTATAGGGAAGATTGGCGCAGATGCGCGCCGGCCCGCCTCCATGGGCGGCGACGAGGGCGCCAAGGTCTGTTTCGAGCGCATCGCCGCTCACGACATGCAGCCGTCCCGGATAGCGATCGGCGATTTCAGCCAGCGCAGGAAGACAGCGCTCATCCCGCTCGACGGCGATCACCTGTCTGGCGCCCTCCGCTAGCAAGGCGCGCGTGAGGCCACCTGGGCCAGGCCCTATCTCGACCACAGTGACGCCTTCCAGCGGTCCTGCGGCTCGGGCGATGCGGCCCGTCAGGTTGAGGTCATAAAGGAAGTTTTGTCCCAGCGATTTTTTTGCAAGTAGGCCATGGTTCTCGACCACTTCGCGCAGGGGCGGCAGATCATCAATCGCGCTCATGCCTGCGCGCTCGCGAGCCGCGCAGCCAATTTAATGGCGGCGATAAGGCTTGATTCATTCGCGATCCCTTTGCCCGCAATGTCGAATGCGGTCCCGTGGTCAGGCGATGTGCGCACGAAGGGAAGGCCGAGCGTCGTATTGACGCCGCTGTCGAAGGCCAGCGTCTTCACGGGGATAAGACCCTGATCGTGATACATGCAGATGGCGACGTCATAACGGGCGCGAGCCGCTGCATGAAACATCGTGTCAGGCGGCAGCGGGCCGCGCGCGTCGATTCCTTCGGCTTGCAGTTGGGCCACGGCTGGGGCGACGATCTCGATGTCCTCGCGGCCCATGGTCCCATTCTCGCCAGCATGGGGATTGAGCCCGGCTATCGCGAGACGCGGAGCGGCGACGCCGAAACGCGTGCGATAATCATGGGCGGTTATACGTGCGGTTTCGACGATAGCTTGCGTCGTCAGTTCCGAGATGGCGCGGGTCAGCGCGAGGTGGATCGTGACAGGCACGACAGCGAGCTCTGCCGACCAGATCAACATCACCGGACGAAGGGGGGCGACCTTCCACTCACGCTCCGCCAATTCACCAAGCCATTCCGTATGGCCTGGATGGTGGAAGCCTGCCTTGTAGAGCACATCCTTGGCGATAGGGTTTGTGACGAGCGCGCCCGCTTCGCCACTGCGAACCATCATCACTCCGCGCTCTATCGCTTCGAGCGTTGCTGGCGCATCCTGCGGGTCCGGCTTGCCTGGTGTTCCGATAACGCTTGCACGTAGTGGCGCCACGGGCAGCGCCGTGGTGAAGGCTTCGACCGCCTGCGCTGGCGTTATTTGAGCCACAGGCGCGCTCAGCCCCATCGCCTGAGCCGTGCGCACGATATGATCTGGATCAGCCAGCAAAAACCATGGCGGCGTATCCGCATCGCGGGCGAGCCAGGCCTTGATCGCGATTTCCGGCCCGATGCCTGAAGGGTCGCCCTGCGTCACCGCCAGCGGGGCTAACTTGGAACGGTCCGACCGGCTTTGGTCTGACATTCTAAGACCTACCGTTTGACGATCACGGCCTTGGCGCGGATCTCCTTGTAGCGCGTCTCGGATTCACCCTGCAGCTTCTTGAAGACAAGATCGTTGCGCAGATTTTCGGCTGCGACTGAATCTTGTTTGTCGCTCTTATTGCAGACCGCGAGCATTTCAACTCCCTGGGCGCTGCGCGAGGGCGGCGTCAGATGACCGACTGATGTGGAGTCTAAAATTTTACGGAGCCCCTCAGGAAGGGCGGAGCCGGAACGTGTGACGGGCTCCTTGATGGCGGCGTCACGAAATGCTGCGACAAGCTGCATGCCGCTCGCGCAATCGGTGAAACGGGTGCGCAATTGACTGGCTTCAGCGAGCCGCCCTTCCGCGTTGCCACCATTCGGGACAACGAGAATGACCTGACGGATCGTATATTCGACCGCTTTGCCCGCCCCAGTCTTTGCGAGCTCGGAGCGGACCTCTGTTTCGCTGGCTTCGAGGGTGCGGTTCATCGCGCGAATAAGCTGCATCCACCCCGCTTCCGCCTTCCACTTCTGTTTCCACTGGTCGTCCGAGACGCCAGCGCGCTGGAGCGCACCGAGCAGCGCCTGCGGTTCAGTCTTCATGCCGCGCGCGGTCACGCCCAGCGCCCAGCCGATATCCTGATCCCCTGGATTGACCTTGTATTTCCCCATCTCCATCAGCTTGAGGCGCGTCTCATAGATGGATTCGAGCGCGGTTTCCCGTGTTGCGTTTTTCTGCAGCACGCGCAGGATTTTCATGTGCTGCTCTATATCGATGTTGGTCACCGGATCATCGTTGACGGAGCCAATCACAGCTTGCGCAAGGGCAGGGGCCTGCCCAAGCGCGCAGACAGCCATGGCGGCGGCAAGCGGGAGAGCAAAACGAGCATTGCGCAAGGCCGGCATCAGCTTGGACATGAGGATTCCTTCGTTCGCAGAGCGAGAGAGCGAATAATCTTCTATCAATGTCCGCTCAGGCCTCCAAGGCCATCTTGCACCTTGATGTCGCCGAGGCTTGATTGGAAGCGCGTATCGCCCAGCGTGCGTAGCTGTAGCTGGAACATAAGAGTCTGATTGCGGACAGGAGCTGTTACTATCCCTGCGGTGGTTCCAGCTTTCTCGGTATAGACAGAGGCGTAATTGACGCTGAAAGTCGTGCAATCGTCCGTATAGCCAAGACCCAGCCCCAGGCCGGCTAGAGAAAGAATTCCTGCATGGCCGCCGATGTCGGGAGTGGAATTGTACAGGTGCCGCGACAGATCGAAAATAACGCTGCTGGACAGAAAGTAATTCTGGTCGAGCTTGTATTTCAGCGATGTCGAGACGCCCTCGCGGCGCTTGTAGTAACCGATATCGGGCTGCGCCTGATAACTGGCGTATTGCAGCGAGGCGACAACTGGGCCAAGGGTCCCGCTTCCAGTCATGTCGAAACGCCGCATATGGAGATTGTCAGGATCGAAACGGCCCTTCGCAATGAATGAGAAGGCCGAATTTGGCGCGATGGCGAAGCGCGAAACAAAATCCGAGCGCTTGGTGTTGAGACCAGATGAAAGGCCAATGTTGGCCACATCAGGCGTCGCGTAGGAGTTGAGTCCGGCGAGTTGGAAGGACTGCCCGAGCATCAGGTTCGTGTAGCCGCCATTACGAAAGGTCATCGTGTATTGGCCGCCGTAATTTGCGCGCGTGCCGCCTTCCAGACGGTCATAGCCCGAGAATTTGTTCCACATGAACATATTCGTATCGTCGAATACGAGGCTCTGGGAATCCTCGTTGACGAGCGATGAGGTAGTGGATTCGTTCGGCCTTACGATGATCTGGGCGATCGGTTCGAACACATGCGTTCCCCAGCTCGTCTCCATGGCGAAGGGATAGCGATAGTCTACGCCGACGCCGGGCATCAGCAGGCCGTAGAAGGAGTTGCCGTCACCGCCAAAGAAGTTGGTCTGTGACGCGTTTTGGATGATTGAGTATGGCGAAGTGGGATTAGCCAGTGACGGTGGCGTTCCAAAGCTCGCCGAATTTGACTGGTTCAGCGTCAGGGCGACGCCGTTGACCCGTGCGAAGGCGAAGGGGGTCCAGACCTGTCCGATGGGATCAATATATTGCCGCTTCCAGGTGACGCTGGCTGTCGCTCGCGTATAGTCTCCGCCTATGCCGCGAATGAGGCAATTATTAGCGGGCGAATAAAGGCTTCGGGGATTTGATGGCACGCTGGGCGTGCAAACGTCATACAGGCCGAAGGCGTTGTCGAGCGTGCGTATTCCACTCGAAGTATTGGTTGACTGGAACGAAGCGAGGGTACGTGTCAGATGCGTGAAATTCGCATCGATCTCCAGTTCGCCGCCGATGCCTGCGGTGCGTGAAGCCGGAAGGTCGATGGTTTTGTTATAATCCCAGACCGGCGCCACAACCGGCTGCTGCGATTGCAGGTCGTAGCTGCTCAGGCCCTGAAAATAGTAGCTGCGCAGGTCGAAAAACCCGCGGTCTCCCTGACCCGTCAGATAAAGCGTCGAGGTGGCTTCCCGGAAATAGTTCGCTGACAGCGCAGCTGCCGGCAACTGGTAGTCCGTATAAAACCAGCGGTCGGTCAGATAGGTGCCGTCCCATCCGAAGCGCCACTTGTCGTTCAGCATGAATTGTCCGGCGCTCTGGACAGAGCCGCGGAAGGTCCGGTCGCCCGGCCCATTAGGCGCCGGTTCGAAGACTTTTGGGTCATTCTGGAAGATGCCGGACACGCGAACGTTATAAGCGCCGTTCATAACCTGATGACGCCATTCTGCGTTCAGCAGAAGGCCCTGCTTCGAGTAGAAGGTGGGCGTCACGGTCAGGTCGTAGTTGGGTGCGAGCGCCCAGAAAATCGGAATGCCGAGCCCGACGCCCAGATTGCTCTTGACCGTGTATCGGGGCGCCAGAACGCCGCTCTTGCGCTTAACGCTGGGGTCGGCCATCGAAAAATAGGGCAGATAGGCGATGGGAACGCCGCTGAATTCGAGCGTCGCATCTTCATAATAGATGGTCTGCTCGTCCTTGTTGTGAATGATCCGCTTGGCGCGAACCTGCCAGAAGGGCGGCTTGTCCGGATCCTCTTCGCAGGCCGGACATGCGGTATAAGTCGCGCGATCAAGAGCCATCACATTACCCTGTGATCGTTCGGCGCGCGCACCTGACAGATGGGTATTGTCGCTCGAGTCCATGCGGATCGAGTCGACGAAGCCTTCCTTGAAATCGTCGGTCAGTTCGAAACGGTCCGCATAGGAGACCGTGCCGTCTTTCTCGGTGAGCTTGGCGTGACCTTGGGCGTGCACGCGATTTCGGGCGCGGTCATAGATCACCTTGTCCGCTTGAAGAGCGCGGCCCTGATAATAGATCTGAACCTTGCCGCGCGCCTCGACCTGATTTGAATCACGATCGTAGACCATCTCTTCGGCTTGCAGGAGCAGGCGATCCTTGGCCTGCGCAGCAGCCGGGGCCTTGCCGTCATTGGGGGATGCCGCGCTGGCGGCTTGAGGGGCGCATGCGAGCGCCGCAGTAATCAGGCCAAGCGCAAATGCCGCCCGGACGGAGACCGTGGGCGACGAAGTACGCAGATCGGGGCTAGAACGCCGCCCCATTCAGCCATCCTCCTGGTTCAACAAGGCAAGGATACCCAACAAACTCCCCAGGATCGCCGGCGTCCATGCGGCTATGGGGGCGCTTAAAAGCCCCGCTCCGCCAAGATCCCCGACAAGCTTGGTCGCCACATAAAGCACGAACCCTGCCATAACGCCACCCGCAACCGTCCGCGCAATCCCCCCGAATCGAAAAAACCTTAAGGAAAAGGAAGCGGCGATAAGGAGCATCGCCAATAACATCAGTGGTCTGGCCAGAAGCGTCTGGTAGCGCAGGCGATAGCGGTTAGCGTCGAGGCCGGCCTGTTCCGTTCTGAAAGCAGTGTCCTGCAGCCGCCAGAACGAGACCGCGTCAGGGGCTAGAAAGGACTGCGTGACCTGTTCAGCTGACAGATAAGTGGCGAGCAGATAGGTCTCATGGAAGTGCGGCTCTTCCTCCGGAGAGCTGATCCTCGCGTCCGTGAGCTCCCAGAACCCGGGTTTCAGGGTGGCGGCGGCCGCGTCGACCCGCTCTTGAAACGCGCCGTCCTGTCGAAAGACGAAGACCGAGACGGCCGACAGCTTGCTGCCTTTGTCGGTTGAGCCCTCGGCCCGAAGGATCGACTGACCGTCAACGCTGCGCTGCCTGATCCACATGCTTGTATCGGTCACATTCCGACCCCCACGGAAAAGGTCGGTTTCGATCCTATCCGCCTCGTCCTTGGCGGCCGCAGACAGTGGATTATAGGCCGCGACCGAAAAAAGGCCGATCGCGAGCACAACCAGAGCTGGCGGGGTCAAGAACTGCCAGACTGATACCCCCGCTGCTCGGGCGACCACCAGCTCCAGCCGGCGCGACAGGTTCACGAAGGCGAACATGCAGCCCGCCAGCACTGCGAAGGGGAGAACCTGTTCTGATACCGCCGGCGTGCGCAGCAGGCACAGATAGGCCAGAACCGCCGCCGAGGCGTTGGCCATGCCGCTTGCTCGTCTCAGCATCTCAACAAAGTCTACGAGGTAGATGAGCGCGAAGATGGAGCCGAAGACCGCAAGAATGGTCAAGGCGAAGCGGATGGCGAGGTAGCGCGTGAGAGTCCAGCCGACCATGCTTAGTCCGCCATGCTATGCGCTTGCCGTTTCAGACGGATCAGCAGGGATCGGCCCTGAAAGGCGTAGGCGATGGCGACCCCCATGCTCGCGAGGGGGCAAGTATAGAGCATCGCAACGGCCCAGCTGTGACGGGCGACGAGGGCGGCTGCGCCAAAACCAAGGCCGCGGACGCAGACGACCGCAGCTATGGCTCCAAGCAGCGCGAGCCCCCGGCCCTGACGTGTAGTGCGGGCCTGCGCCAGCGCGGCGAAAGCGATCAACCCAAAGGCTATGGCATAGAGAGGGTTGACGATGCGATCGTGCAGCTCTGCACGCATTAGGCCTTGGTTCGCTTGCGCATAGGCGTCCAGCGGATCGGGGTTCAACAGAGCCAGTGTGGCGCGCTCGCGAGGTTTAAGGGGGGCGGTTTCGCTGCCTGAGCCAAATTGGGCTAGGTCGATGGCGTATCGTTCGAAAACCACGATGACAGGATCGCGCCCGCCCGCAGCCTGACGCTGAATGCTGCCTTTCTCAAGAACAAGATAGTTCTCGGCCCCGTTGGCGATGGTGACGCCGCTCTCGGCGATATAGGTGCTGATGCGCGCAGGATCGCGCCGGTCCTGCATGAAGATGCCCAGCAAGGCGCCGCCTGGCCCGCGCTCGCGGTAGTGAAATATGAATCCTCGGTCGAGGCTTGAGAATTGCCCTTCTCTCACGACGCGCGAAAGGAAATCCGTACGCACCTGAGAAAAGAGATTGCGCAGTTGCGCGAAGCTGGCGGGCATCAGCCAGAGCGACATGCCTCCAACCAGAAACGCGACAATAAGCATCAGCGCGGTGAATGGACGCAGCAGGCGCCCGGGCGAGAGGCCCGCCGCGCTCATGACGATAAGCTCGCTGTCGCCGTTGAGCTTGTTGAGCGTGAAAAGGATCGCTGCAAAGAGCGCGATGGGCGCGATGATCATCAGCAGAGAGGGGATGACGAGGCCGGTCGCGAACAAAAAGATCAGCAGTGACTGGCCCTTGGTGGTCAGGAGGTCGAAATCCTTCAGGGCTTGCGTGACCCAGATAACGCCCGTGAGTCCACCTAGCGCCGCCAAAAACGACACGCTAGCCATTTTGAAAATATATCGTTCAATCAATGGCATGGCGTTTTTGTTCGCACCGATCCTGACAAACCCCGACACAAGCCCCACCTTATCGGGAGGCGGAAATTTTCGCCACTGCTCTTGGGAAGCCCCTGCAAACCATCCCCCGGACTTTCGATCAGCTTGCTGGTCTGTTGAACGCTTTTTCCGGGAAAACTGGCTTGACTGCAGGCTTTCATCATCGCCTCACGGCTAATTCGTGACGTGATGTGTGCGAGAGGTGTTGCGCCGGGATTCGATCCTTTCCATGATAGGTGCGACCCCTTCGCCTCACGGCTTCACCGTTCCTGAAAGGCCCACCATGTCACAAACCCTTGAACTAGCCTTTGTCGCGCTCGACCAGATCCAGCCTGACGCCGGCGTTGAAACCCTTGTGGTTTTCGCCGGAGATGAGTTGGCGCTGTCCCATGCGACGCGCGGGCTGCTGGGCTCGGCCGCCGACCTTGTGACGCGCGCTGCGGGTACGGCCAAGTTCAAGGGCAAGACCTCCTCAGCCATGGATCTGCTCGCCCCGGCCGGCCTTCAGGCTGGCCGCCTGGTCGTCGCGGGCGCTGCTCCGGCCAAGAAGCCCGCCTCGGGCGAGCCTTCGCTCGATTATGTCGCCATGGGTGGCCACGCCATGGGCAAGGCCTCGGGCGCGGCGTCCGTCGCCATCGTCTTTGATCTGCCCGAATGGCGCGGCGATCCCGCGCTTGCGGCGGCGGAATTCGCCATGGGCGTGCAGCTTCGCGCCTATCAGTTCGATCTCTACAAGACGAAAAAGAAGGACGAGGATGAGAAGCCCGCGACCGTAAAGGTGACCATCGGCGTCTCAGACCCCGAGGCCGCCCGTCGTGCCGCCGCCCACGCCAACGCCATTGCGGATGGGGTCAAGCTCGCTCGCAGTCTCGTCAATGAGCCGCCGAATGTTCTCTTTCCCGTCGAATTCGCTAACCGGGCCAGTGAGCTTTCGAAACTCGGCGTCGAAATCGAAGTGCTCGACGTTGAGGCGATGAACAAGCTGGGCATGAACGCTTTGCTCGGCGTGGGGCAGGGCTCCACGCATGAGAGCCGCTGCGTCATCATGCGCTGGAACGGGGGCAAGCCGGGCGAGGCGCCGGTCGCCTTCATCGGCAAGGGCGTCACCTTTGATTCGGGCGGCATTTCGATCAAGCCGGGCGGCGGCATGGAGGATATGAAGGGCGACATGGCGGGGGCGGCCTGCGTCACGGGGCTGATGCAAGCGCTCGCCGCCCGCAAGGCCAAGGTCAACGCCATCGGCGCTATCGGGCTTGTGGAGAACATGCCTAGCGGGACCGCCCAGCGCCCCGGAGACATTGTTAAGACCATGTCTGGTCAGACCATCGAGATCATCAATACCGACGCGGAAGGGCGCCTCGTGCTGGCCGACGTGCTGTGGCATGTGCAGGACAAGTTCAAGCCGAAGTTCATGATCAACCTTGCGACCCTGACTGGCGCCATTCTGGTAGCCCTCGGCAACGAATATGCTGGCCTTTTCTGCAATAATGACGAGCTTGCGAGCCGCCTGACCTCTGTGGGCCTCACCACCGGTGAGAAAGTCTGGCGCATGCCGCTCGGCGCCGCCTATGACAAGCTGATCGATTCGAAGTTCGCCGACATGAAAAATACTGGTGGACGCAACGCGGGTTCGATCACCGCCGCGCAGTTGCTGCAGCGGTTCGTCAATGATGTCCCTTGGGCCCATCTCGACATCGCCGGCACAGGCATGGCGTCTCCCCAAACCGACATCAATCAGAGCTGGGGCTCAGGTTGGGGCGTGCGCCTTCTCGACAGACTGGTGGCGGAGCATTACGAAGGGTAAGCTTTCGCCAGAAAGACCGAAATGTCCTGGATCCGCGTCCTCATTCCAGTTCTTGCCGCCGCAGCCGCAAGCGCCGCATCTCCGGCGCTTGCGCAGACGGCGGGCTGCGCTGGATTCAAGGAGGCGATGGTTCGGGCAGCTGGCGATCTCAAGCCCGAGTTCATCCGTCCTTTGGTGGTATCGCGCGGCGCCGGCGCGGGCCTTGATAATTTCGACCTCGTGACTCGCGGACGCATCGACGGCGTTCTTCGCTGCAAGGAGGACGCTTTCGTCAGTTTCGAGGCGAAGATCACCTTGCCCGCCGATGGACCGCTACTCGCGCAGTTTGAAAAGGCGCAGGAGGCGGCGCTTGTCTCCGCGCTCAAATGGCCATCAGCCCGCGCGGAGGCAACGATAAAGCGCCTCGCGAGCGACGCGGCCGAGTATCTGCGCGGCTCAAGGGAGCGCGGAGATATCGTCTTCTCCGGCCGGGTCGAAGAACATGCGGGCGGGGGCGTCGACATTGGCCTTCTCTGGACCCTGACCGATCGTAACTTCGTCATTTTGACAGGGCAGTAATGGACGTCTGGTTTTACCACCTCACAACTCAGCCTCTCGAAAAGGCGTTGCCCACCCTGCTTGAGCGTTCCATTGAGCGGGGATGGACGGCTGTTGTGCAGATGTCCTCGCAGGAGCGTCTGACCTCACTCGACAATTTCCTCTGGACCTATGCGGAAGAAAGTTTCCTGGCTCATGGCACCGCTGCCGACGGCGATCCGGAATTGCAGCATGTCTATCTGACGACAGGGCCGGAAAATCCCAACGAGGCCGAGGTCCGCTTCTTCATCGAGAGCGCAAGGGTGTCTCCGATTCTCGACGGGGGCGGCGTCTATGAGCGGATCGTGGTCATGTTCGACGGCAATAATGACGAGGAGTTGCAGGCTGCGCGCGCCCAGTGGAAAGAGCTGAAGGCCAAGGAGTTGGAACTGTCTTATTGGCAGCAGGACGAAAACGGCGCTTGGGCAAAGAAGGCCTAGCCGCAGCAAGCGAATTCGGGTTTACGGGCGCGGCGCTACCTGATTAATCCGGTCTCATGACTGCACAAAAAACACATGGCGACGATTCGACCGCCCCGGATCAGGACTTCATCGACCAGGCCGCGCAGCGCGAGTTCTGGATCATAGCTCTCGCCAGTCTTCTCTTCTCGATTACAGCGACCCATTCGACCCTTGTGGCGGTGGCCTTCGGGCGGCTCGGCTATTCGCTTGAGCAGATCGGCGTGGTGCTCTCCATCATCGCCTTTCCGGTCGTCGCCTCGACCTTCTGCTCGGGCCTGATCATCGGCTGGTTTGGCGCGCTGGGGGCTATGCGCATCTCCATGCTGCTTGGCGTGCTTGGCGTTGGAAGCATGGCGCTCACAAGCGACGCTTTCGTGCCCTCGCTCGTCTCACGGCTGCTGTGGGGCGCGGGCGTCGGGTTCTTCCTGCCGCCCACCATGGTCTATGTGCAGAGCAGACTTACGCCGAGGCGCTTCGTCTATCTCGTAAGCGCCTTCTCGGCGACTGTGCCCCTCGGTCTCGCATTTGCTCCGGCCATTGGCGAGTTCACGCTCAACCATTTTGGCCTGCGGACGATGTTCATCTCCGGCGCTATTCCCGCCCTGATCGCATTCGCTCTGACCTTCGGTTTGCGTCCCCTCGAAAAGCCGAAGGCTGGTGGCGGGCTTGGCGTTGCGGCGGCGGCGCGGCGCTGGCATCTGTTTCCAGTGCTGGCGCTGTTCATCGGCGGCGCGCACTACGGTTACACTGCATCCTATCTTTCGCCTGCGCTTGAACATGCGGGCACCGCCCTTGGCTGGTTCTTCATCCCCGTGACCTTCGCCATGATCTTCAGCAGGGTCGGCGCGATGCGCAAGCTGTCTGCCTATCATCCACGCTATCTTGCAGGAGGCGGTCTGCTTTTGACCAGCGTCGCGCTAGCGGTGGCTGCGTGGAGCGCAAGTCCCGGGTTCGCGCTTGCGGCGGGTCTTTTGCTCGGGACCGGCAACAGTATGATGTATCCCGTTATTTCCGCATGGATGGGGCGCTTGTGCGCGCCTGCCCAGCGCGGCGGGGTGCAGGCCATCGCTGCTACGGCTTTCTACGGCGGCATTTATGCGACCCCCTGGCCGGAAACCTATCTGGTCGCAGCCTTTGGCTATTCGGTCACCCAGGCCGTATTGGGTGGCATCGGTTTGGCGATGGCGGCCCTGCTGGTCGGCTCAAAAGTCGAGGGTAGCTAGCCGCTGACCGCGGCCTCCAGTTCTTCTGACAGCGCCAGCCATTCCTCTTCAGCCATGGCGACTGCGCGCACGAGTTCCGCGCGTTGCTGGGCGAGTTGCGATGCCTTCGCCGTGTCCTTCGCATAGGCGTCGGGATGGGCGAGCATATCGTCCACCCTTGCGAGCAATTCGGTGAACTTCGCCATCCGCGCTTCCACAGCCTCGATCTTCTTGCGCAGGGGCGCCGTCTCGCGACGGGTCTTCGCGTTGTTCTGGCGCAGGGCCGCGAGGGTTTCCCTCTGCTCGGCGCCATCGTCGGCGCGGGCGTTCTTGCGACTTTCCGCGCGGGCCTGTTCGAGGACGAAGCGGCGATAGTCATCCATGTCGCCATCAAAGACTTTCACGCCTCCATCTGCGACAAGCCAGAGCCGGTCGGCGCAGGCTTCAAGCAGATAGCGATCATGGGAGACGAGGATCACGGCGCCTTCATATTCGTTGAGGGCTTCGATCAGGGCCGCGCGGCTGTCGATGTCGAGATGGTTGGTCGGTTCGTCAAGGATCAGTAGATGGGGGCCGTCGAAGGTCGCGAGCCCCATGAGAAGGCGCGCTTTTTCGCCGCCTGACAGTTCGCTGACCTTCGTGTCCGCCTTCACATTCGGAAAACCCATGCGTGCGCAGCGCGCGCGGATCTTCGCTTCCGTGCCGTCGCGCATGAGTTCAGCGACATGGCTATAGGGGGTGCCGCCGGGCGACAGGTCGTCCACCTGATGCTGCGCGAAAAAGCCCACGTCCAGCTTTGAGGAGCGTCGCACCACGCCGCCCATGGCGTCTAGCCGGCCGGCGATCAGTTTTGCGAAGGTCGACTTGCCGTTGCCGTTGGAGCCCAGAAGGCCGATGCGGTCATCGTTCGAAATGCTCAGCGAAAGACGCGACAAAATTGTCCTGTCGTCATAGCCGACGCTCGCGCCTTCCATAGCCACGATGGGCGGCGAAAGGGGCTTGGCAGGGGAGGGCAGATCGAAGGGCAGCACGTCGCTGTCGACCATGGCGGCGACAGGTTCGAGGCGCGCCAGCATTTTGAGACGTGACTGCGCCTGCCGGGCCTTGGTCGCCTGCGCGCGGAAGCGATCGACGAAGGCCTGCAGGTGGCGGCGATGATCTTCCTGCTTCTTCACCAGCTTCATCTGCAGCGCCTGCTGCTCGCGGCGCTGGCGCTCGAAGCTCGTATAGTTGCCGCGCCACAGGGTCAGTTTGGCGCGGTCGAGATGCAGGATATGGTCGGCGACTTCATCCAGAAGATCGCGGTCATGGCTGATGACCAAAACCGTCGCGGGATAATGGGCGAGGTAATCGATCAGCCAGAGCGTGCCTTCGAGATCGAGATAGTTGGTCGGCTCGTCGAGCAAAAGAATGTCGGGCGCCGAAAACAGAACGGCCGCCAGAGCCACGCGCATGCGCCAGCCGCCGGAAAATTCCGAGAGGGAGCGTTGCTGCCCCTCATGGTCGAAGCCAAGGCCCGAGAGGATGCCCGCCGCGCGAGCCGGCGCCGAATGGGCGTCGATGTCGACGAGGCGCATCTGGATTTCGGCGATGCGGAGCGGATCGGTCGCTGTCTGCGCCTCCGCCATCAACGCGCTGCGCTCCTTGTCGGCGTCGAGTACGAAATCGATCAGGGTGCCCGGTCCGCCCGGCGCCTCCTGCTCCACACGGCCTAGCCGCGCATTGCGGGGCAGGGTGACGGAGCCTGACTCTGGCGCCAGCTCACCAGAGATCATCCTGAAAAGGGTCGTCTTGCCAGCGCCGTTGCGCCCAACGAAACCGACGCGCGCGCGGTCGGGCAGCGCGGCGGTCGCGTCATCAAACAGCAGCCGCGGTCCGAGCCGGTAGGTGAGATCGTTGATGTGGAGCATGGGCCGTTATCTGGCATGGAGCGGGACGGCAAGCAACCGTCCCGCGATCCTGCAGCGGCGTTCAGTCGAAGTCGCCAGCCAGTTCCGCCCGAACATGTTCCGGCAGCACGGCCATGTGGTTGTAGTTCGCATGGCCCATGCCCACGATCACGGGCGTACCGGGCGTGCGGATCCCGGCGATCTGTGCGGGGGTGAAGTTGAAATGGACGAACTGCACTGAAGAGGCCTTGCCCTCGCTCGTTGTGCGATCCTGATCGAGCTCGGCCACGCCGGCGACCTTTTCCGCGCCGATCTGCACGAATGTGGTCTCCTCGATGCCGCCGAGGCGCCCGAGAATGCGCTTGCGACGCTCGGGGTCGTCGATCTCGATCATGAAAGTCGCGACCAGCTCGTGGCCGTTGGGCACCAGCGGATTGTAGGCGGCGAGTTCGTCAACGAGCTGCGCTTCGCCACCGCGTTCGATATGCAGCATCTCCTGCACCTGCAGCCACATGGTGTCGAAATTTTCGAAATAGAACGTGACATGCGGGCCGACTTCGACGCGCCGGTTCTTCTTGCGCTCGGAAAGTTTGCGGCGCATTTCGGTGCGCACTTTCGCATAGGCGTCGAGCGGCATGATGTCCGCCGCCGTGATCTCATGCTTGTTGGCCATGGGTGACACTCCCGGTGAGGACGCAGCGTCCCAGGTGGAAAGATCAGCCATCTGGGCAGGGCGCCCCGATGGCTCTTTATAGACCGTATGAACGGGCGAAGATCTGGATCGGGTGGCGAACCAGTTCGGGTTTAGCCGCATCGCCGCCCAGTTTCTCGATGCCTTGCGAAATATGAACGCCAGCCAGCGGACATTCGGAGGTTACGAAGCCCTTGCCCGCATCGCGCGTGGTGCGCGCGACGGGCTTGCCGACCTTGAGGGCGGTCTCGAAGTTCTGCTTCTTGAAGCCCCATGCGCCGCCATGGCCGGAGCAACGCTCGATGACCTTAACGTCGGCTTCCGGTAGAAGCTGAAGCATCTCAGCCGCCTTCTGGCCCATGTTCTGTGCTCGTGAATGGCAGGAGATATGAAGCGAGACGCCGCCTGCTACGGGACTCAAGCCGGGCGCAAGGCCGTTCTTCTTTGCGATGTCGACGATATATTCGGAAAGGTCGAAGGTGGATCGCGCCAGCAGCTTCACATCCTCGCTTTTGGGACGGATCAGCGGCCATTCGAACTTCATCATCAGGGCGCAGGAAGGCACCAGCGCGATGACGTCATAGCCCTGTTCGATATAGGGCTTAAGGGCTGCGGAAACGATGTCCGCGCTCTTGGCGACTTCGCCGATCAGGCCTTGTTCGAGCATCGGCATGCCGCAGCAATGGGGATGGACGACTTCTGTTTCAACGCCATTCTTCGCCAGCACGGCGCGGGCGGCGACGCCAACATCGGTGTCGTTATAGTTGTTGAAGCAGGTCGCATAGATGACCGCCTTGCGGCCATAGGCGGGCGCATCCTTGTTGACGACGATAGGCGAGGCCTTCGCCTGTGCGACAAAGGTGGAGGAGGCGTATTTCGGCAGTTCCGCCTGCGCATCAAGACCTGCGACTCTTTCGAGCAGGCCGCGCGTCAGGGTGTTGGAACGGTCGCTGGCCCAATTGGCGATTGGCGCAATGGCGGTGGCGATCTTGCCGTTGCGGTCGACTTTCGCGAGTTCGCGATCGACGAATTCCGTATTGCCCTTCTTCGCCTCCACGGCGCGATAGCGCAGCATCAAATGGGGAAAGTCGAGATCGAATTCGTGGGGCGGCACATAGGGGCACTTCGTCATGAAGCACATGTCGCAGAGCGTGCAGGCGTCGACGACGGATTTGAAACTTTCACTGGCGACCGTATCGAGCTCGCCCGACTTCGATTCGTCGACGAGATCGAAGAGACGTGGGAAGCTGTCACAAAGATTGAAGCAGCGGCGGCAGCCATGGCAGATGTCGAAGATGCGGCGCATCTCTTCATCGAGCTGGGCTTCGTCGTAGAATGCGGGATTCTCCCAATCGATGGGGCGCCGCGTAGGAGCTTCGAGGCTACCCTCTCTCATTGCTTCCTCACATTTTTCTGGAATGGACGGTCCGACTTTTTAGGGTCGGACCGTCCGATTGGATCACTTGATCTCGTCGAGGGCGCGCTGGAAACGGCCGGCATGCGAACGCTCGGCCTTGGCCAGCGTCTCGAACCAGTCGGCGATCTCGTCAAAGCCTTCTTCGCGAGCCGAACGCGCCATGCCCGGATACATGTCGGTGTATTCGTGCGTCTCGCCAGCGACGGCGGCCGCGAGGTTCAGCTGCGTCTTGCCGATCGGCAGGCCGGTGGCTGGGTCGCCGCATTCCTCGAGGAACTCAAGATGGCCGTGCGCATGGCCGGTCTCGCCTTCGGCGGTGGAGCGGAACACGCTGGCGACATCGTTGTAGCCTTCGACGTCAGCCTTCTGGGCGAAATAGAGATAGCGACGGTTCGCCTGCGACTCGCCCGCGAAAGCGGCCTTCAGATTCTCTTCGGTCTTGCTACCCTTCAGGGACATGGTCTCACTCCTCCGGATGATTTCCAGCCATTCGTGAAAGCGGCTGGTTGACGCCACCTATGATTCCGGATGCGACGGCATTGGTCAAACGCCGTTTCACCCTGCTGGTGTGCGGCAAAAAGTAATCAAGCGGCTCATATGAGTGAAATCGGTTTTGCCTTTCGGAATGATCGGCGTAGCCTATCGAACGGCGCGCTACCCAAGCCGCCGCACACAGTCGGGCAGACTCGCACGCACGACTTCAGCCAATGTTTCCATAGCCTTGCGGCGTGGCATGTCGCGGCGGAAGGCGAGGCGGACCTTGCGGCAGGCCTTGTCGCCCATGATGGGCCGGAAGGTCAGTTGGTCCTTGAGGCCGGCCCAATTGGCCATGGCGAGGCGCGGGGCGAGGGTCAGGCCATATTTTGCGGCGGTGAGATGGACTAGGGTTTCAAGGGAGGCGGCGCGCACATCCGCTGAGCCCGCCAGCGAGCTTTCCGTGCCTTGGCGCCCGCAAAGCTCCAGCGCCTGATCACGCAGGCAGTGGCCGTCCGTCAGCAGCAGCAATTGGCGCGGATCGATAGCGCCGAGGTCGATTTGCGTATGGCTCGCCAATGGATCGTCCGAAGGCATGGCTAGCCAGAAGGACTCCTCGAAAAGATCGATCTCGGCCAGCTTGTCCGTGCCCGGATCGGTCGCGATGAGCGCCGCATCTATCCGTCCGTCGGCGAGCGGGGGGAGCAGATTGCCGGTCAGGTCCTCCATCAGCATGAGCGGCGCCTTGGGGAGGTCGCGGGCTGCGCGCGGCAATACGAATGGCATCAAATAGGGCGCGAGCGTTGGGATCACCCCCAGCCGAATGGGGCCTGCGAGGGGGTCGCGGCTGGCGCGGGCGGCGGTCACGATGTCGTTGGCGGCCGCCACGGAGCGGCGTGCGTTGGCGAGGATCTGCTCACCCACAGGGGTCACGCGCACCTGTTTGCCGACCCGTTCAAAAATAGTGACGCCAAGCTCCTCCTCAAGTTTCAGGATCTGCCCCGAAAGCGTTGGCTGGCTGACATTGCAGGCCATGGCGGCGCGACCGAAATGGCCAAGCTCCGCAACGGAAATCACATAGCGCAGGTCACGCAAATTCATCGGGCGCTCATCAGTGAGGGTGAAATAGGCGGTTTCTATCAAACTATGACAACTGATCGGGCTTTTCAATTCCGCGTGATCGTGCCCGGACACGGGATTGCGCCTTGTGCGCCCGGGGCGGCGCCGCTATAAGCGCGCATCCCTCAACGAAGAAAGTTCGGACCCAGACATGGCGGTTCAGCACACCTTTTCCATCATCAAGCCCGACGCCACGCGTCGCAACCTCACCGGCGCCATCAACGCGGTGATCGAGCAGGCTGGCCTGCGCATCGTCGCTCAGAAGCGCGTGCTCATGACCCGCGCTCAGGCCGAGACCTTCTACGGCGTCCACAAGGAGCGCCCCTTCTTCGGTGAGCTCGTCGATCAGATGATCGCCGCCCCCGTAGTGGTGCAGGTGCTCGAAGCCGAGGACGCGATCGCTCGTTATCGCACGGTCATGGGCGCTACCAACCCCGAGAAGGCCGACGCTGGCACCATCCGCAAGCTGTTCGCGCTCAACATGGGCGAGAACTCTGTGCATGGCTCCGACGCCCCCGAGACCGCTGCGATGGAAATCGCCCAGTGGTTCGCAGCCAACGAAATCGTCGGCTGAACCAAGCCGTCTGGTTGAATGGAAGAGGGGTCGGCGCAGGCTGGCCCCTCTTTTCTTTTTGCTGGCGCGCTGCGATGCTGCGCCATGACCTTAGCCGCATCCAACATCGTTAGACGCCCGTCCGTCTGTCCCCATGACTGCCCATCCGCCTGCGCGCTTGATGTGGAAGTGATCGAGGGAAAGCGCATCGGGCGCATTCGTGGCGCCCAAGACCAGACCTATACGGCTGGCGTCATCTGCGCGAAGGTCGCGCGTTATTCCGAGCGCATCCATCACCCCGACCGTTTGCTTTATCCGATGAAGCGGACAGGGCCGAAGGGCTCTGGCGCGTTCACGCGCATTTCATGGGACGAAGCGCTCGATCTGATCGCAGAACGCTTTCTCGCAGCAGAGCGGGATCATGGCGCGCAAAGCATCTGGCCTTATTATTACGCAGGCACCATGGGCCGCGTGATGCGTGATGGGCTGAACCGTCTCACCCATGTGAAGAAATATTCGCGTTTCTTCGGCTCAATCTGCGTCAACCTCGCATGGCCCGGCGTAATTGCAGGGCTCGGTACGATCGCGGGGCCTGATCCGCGCGAAATGGCGAAGTCCGATTGCGTGGTGATCTGGGGCACCAATGCGGTCGCGACGCAGGTCAATGTGATGACCCACGCGATGCGCGCCCGCAAGGAACGCGGCGCAAAGATCGTGGTCATCGATATCTATCGCACGCCGACCATGGAACAGGCCGATATGGCGCTTTGCCTGCGGCCGGGAACCGATGGCGCGCTCGCCTGCGCGATCATGCATGTGCTGTTTCGTGACGGTTTCGCAGATTGGGATTACCTGCGCCGCTACACCGATGCGCCGGAGGAACTGGAAGCGCATCTCAAAACGCGCACGCCTGCTTGGGCCGCCGCCATTACTGGCCTTGGCGTCGATGAGATTGAAGCTTTCGCGAAACTTGTGGGCGAGACGAAGCGCACCTTCTTTCGGCTCGGCTATGGCTTCTCTCGTCAGCGCAATGGCGCGGTGAATATGCATGCGGCGCTTAGTATCGCGGCGGTGACGGGCTCTTGGGCTTACGAGGGCGGCGGCGCCTTTCACAACAACGCTGCGATCTATCATTGGAAGGCGACGACCCTTGAGGGGCGCGCGCTGATTGATCCTGCGACGCGTGTGCTCGATCAATCGCGCATCGGCGCCATTCTGACAGGAGACAGCGAGGCGCTGCAGGGTGGGGGGCCTATCAAGGCCATGCTCATTCAGAACACCAATCCAGTTTCTGTCGCGCCCGACCAGACGTTCGTTAAACAGGGCTTCGCGCGCGAAGATTTGTTTACAGTGGTGCATGAGCAATTCATGACCGAAACGGCGGCAATGGCGGATGTGGTTCTGCCTGCCACCATGTTCCTCGAACATGCCGACATCTATTCCGGCGGCGGCCATCAATATGTGGAATTCGCTGACAAGCTGATCGACGCGCCGGGTGAATGCCGAAGCAATCATGACGTCATTTGCGCCATAGCCAAGCGGGTCGGCGTCACGCATCACAGCTTCGATATGAGCGTGCGTGAGCTTGCCGCGATCACGTTGCAGGAGTCAGGGCTGCCGTCGCTCGAAGACCTCGAAAAGAGCAACTGGATCGACCTGCAGCCCGATTTTGAAACGGCGCATTTCCTAAAAGGATTTGCCTGGCCGGATGGCAAGTATCGCTTCAAACCCGATTGGCCCTCTACGCACTTTGCCAATATCGGGCTGCAGGGGCCGTGGCGTTCGATGCCCGCCTTTCCCGATCATTGGGACGTGCTCGAAAACGCTGATGAAGCCCATCCCTTCCGCCTCGCGACGAGCCCCGCGCGCAGCTTCCTCAATTCCACCTTCAACGAGACGCCGTCTTCGCGTGCGCGGGAGGGGCGGCCGGAGGTTCTGATTCATCCCCTGGATGCGGCGCGGCTTGGGATCGGCGAGGGCGATGAAGTCTCGCTTGGCAATGAGCGCGGTGAGGTGCGCCTTCATGCGCGTTATTTCGAGGGGATGCGGCAGGGCGTGCTGATCTCGGAAGGGATCTGGCCCAACCAGGCTTTTGCAGACGGCAAGGGCATCAACACCCTGACCGGCGCCGATTCCCCGGCGCCATTCGGCGGCGCGGCTTTCCACGACAACAAGGTGTGGGTGAAGCGCGTCAGGTAGCGGCTTGTTAAGCATCGGGGTGCTATCGGCGGATCTGTATTCGGTCCAAGGAGGTTTTCGTGCGCTCAAAGCTCGGTCTTTTCACCGCTGTCGCTTTTGCCTGCCTCTCCAGCGTCGCTCTTGCAGGCGCGCGCCCACCCGCCGGGCCCACAGGGTTCGATCGTCCGCCATCCGATGACGAAATGCGCGGACGCCTGCGGGAAATCTGCACCTCGCTGGTCAT
>CANBVC010000023.1 GCA_947372795.1 Beijerinckiaceae bacterium | reverse complement strand
GAACCCGAGCCACTGCGCCCCTGTTTCACTGTGGGAGATGAATATGCGTTTGAAGACCCTCGCGCTCGCAAGCGCCGCCCTGTTCACGCTGAACGCTGGCGCTAATGCCCAGCAGGCCCCGGTGAAGATCGGCATCCTGACCACCCTATCCACCCCCGGCGGCTATTTGGGCGAAGATGTGCGCGACGCGATCCTGCTCGCGATCGACGAGGAAGGCGGCAAGCTCGGCGGGATTCCGGTTCAGACCCTGATCGAAGACGACAAGCTCAAGCCAGCCGACGCCAAGCAGATCGCCGAGAAGTGGCTTGAGACCGACAAGGTGAAGCTCTTCACTGGCGTGATCTTCTCGAATGTCGCCATCGCGACAGCTCCCACGGTTCTGGAAGGCGGCGGCATCTTCATCAGCCCCAACGCTGGCCCCTCGAACTTCGCGGGCAAGGCCTGCAACAAGAATTACTATGTGACGAGCTGGCAGAACGACAATCTGCACGAGTCCGCTGGCGCCCTCGCCAAGAAGCTCGGCTACAAAAAGATGGTGCTTTTGGCCCCCAACTATCAGGCGGGCAAGGATGCGCTGACCGGCTTCAAGCGCATGTATGGCGGCGAAGTCGTTGAGGAGATCTTCACCGGCCTCGACCAGACCGATTTCTCGGCTGAAATCGCGCGCGTCCGCGCCGCCAAGCCCGACGCCGTGTTCCAGTTCCATCCGGGCGGACAGGGCATCGCCTTCGCGAAGCAGTGGGCGCAGTCGGGCCTCAAGGACCAGATCCCCATGGTCGTGGCGGCGCCCTCGCTTGATCAGAAGATCGCGGCTGTGGTTGGCGATGCGGCCATCGGCATTGCGGCGACCACGCACTGGAACACCGATTTCAAGAACCCCGAGAACGAAGCCTTCGTGAAGGGCTTCGTCGCGAAGTACAACCGCCAGCCCACCGTCTACGCCAGCCAGGGCTATGACACCGCCAAGCTCATCGGCGCCGCCCTCAAGGCGACCGGCGGCAAGCTCGACGACGACGCCTTCCGGGCCGCCATGCTGAAGGCCGACGTCAAGCTGACCCGCGGCGCCTTCAAGTTCAACAACAACCAGCACCCCATTCAGGACTGGTATGAAGTGAAGGCCGTGAAGGGCGCTGACGGCAAGGTGTCGCTGGCCACCGCAGGCAAGGTGCTGGAGTCCCACAAGGACGCCTATGCGCAGGACTGCAAGCTCTGACGGCTTGATGTAAACGACACGCTAGCCGCTCCCCTCCCCCTTGTGGGGAGGGGTAAGGGGTGTGGGTCGTGGGGCCTTGCGACTTGAGCGCTTTTCCAACGCGCTCCCGATGATCATTCGCAGCCCCCCACCCCGTCCGCTGGCGCGGCCGACCCTCCCCACAGGGGGGAGTGTTTGAAGCGCTCATCCATGAGCGCCGGAACCCAATCATGCAGCTTCTCTTCGAGCAGCTTCTCAACGGGCTGCAACTCAGCCTGACCCTGTTCCTGCTCGCCGCAGGGCTGACGCTGGTGTTCGGCATCATGGGCGTCATCAACCTCGCCCATGGCTCGCTCTATATGGTCGGCGCCTATGCGGGGGCGCTAGTGGCGAGCAAGGTCGGCGGCTTCTGGCTCGCAGTGCCTGCCGCGCTCGCGGCGGCGGCGGTCGTGGGCGTCGCAATGGAGCTGCTGGTGGTGCGCCGCCTCTACGCGCGCGACCACCTCTCGCAGGTGCTCGCGACCTTCGGGCTGATCCTGTTCTTCAATGGGATCATCGCCTGGGGGGTCGGACGCGCCCCGTTACAGATGGATATGCCCACCCTGCTCTCAGGCTTCGTGGAGCTGGCCCCCGGCCTCCCCTACCCGACCTATCGCCTCGCGGTTATGGCGGTCGGCGTCGTGGTGGCGCTGGGGCTTTGGTATGTCATCGCGCGCACGCGGCTTGGTATGCTGATCCGCGCGGGCTCCGACAAACGCGAGATGGTCTCGGCGCTGGGCGTCGACATCGCTGGGCTTTTCACGCTGGTCTTCGGCCTTGGCGCGCTGCTCGCGGGGCTAGCCGGCGTCATGGTCGGGCCGATCCGCTCGGTGCAGATCGGCATGGGCGAACAGGTGCTAATTACAACATTTGTTGTGATCGTCGTTGGCGGCATCGGCTCGATCCGCGGCGCCTTTGTGGGCGCGCTGCTTATCGGCATGTGTGACACGCTGGGCCGCGCCTATGCGCCCATGTTGCTGAAGCTGTGGCTTTCAGGGCCGCTGGCCGACGGGCTTGGAGCCTCGCTCGCCTCCATCATGATCTACCTCGTCATGGCCGTGGCGCTGGTCCTGCGGCCGCGCGGCCTTTTCCCGGCGGGGGGCTGAGATGCCTTTCAGCAGACAAACCATTGCGGGCCTTCTCATCGCAGCATGCCTCATCGCAGTGCCATACGCGGCGCCGCTGATGGGCGGCAATTATGCGATAACGCTCGCCACCCGCGTAGTGATCGTCGCCATCGCTGCTTCAAGCCTTGATCTTCTTATTGGGCGGGGCGCGCTCGTGAGCTTCGGCCATGCGGCCTATTTCGGCCTTGGCGCCTATGTCGTCGCCATAGCATCGTTTCACCTCGCCAATGACATTCCCATCCTTGGCTGGGCGGGCAGCAACGAGGCGCTGGTGGTCTGGCCGCTCGCCATGCTCATCAGCGGCGTGGCTGCATTGATCATCGGGGCGCTGTCGCTGCGCACCTCCGGCGTCTATTTCATCATGATCACGCTGGCCTTCGCGCAGATGATCTACTTCGTTTTCGTCGCGCTGAAATATTACGGCGGCGACGATGGCCTCGCGCTCAATTCGCGCAACCTCTTCGCGGGCGAGCGCATAACAGATGCGCGCAGCTTCTACTGGATCAGCCTTGGAGCGCTGGCGCTGTGCCTCTTCATCCAATGGCGGTTGGTGGTCTCACGCTTTGGCATGGCGCTGCGCGGCGCGGCCTCGAACGAGCGGCGCATGGCGGCGCTTGGCTTCTCCGTCTATGGCTACCGCCTCGTCGCCTTCGTGATCGCAGGCATGATGGCGGGGCTTGCTGGCGCCCTGTCGGCCAATCTCAACCGCTTCGTCTCGCCTGACATGATGGGCTGGGTGCGCTCCGGCGGATTCATGGTCATGGTGATCATGGGCGGCGTTTCCTCGCTCCTTGGTCCCGTCATTGGCGCGGCCACCTACCTGCTGGTCGAGACCGCGCTTGCGGGTTGGACCGAGCATTGGGAGGTGGTCTTCGGCCCCTTCGTGCTGCTGGTGGCGCTTTTCGCCCCGCGCGGCATCTGGGGCCTCCTGCGCGGGAGGGCGTGCGAATGAGCGCGGCCCTTATCCTCGACGGCGTGACGAAAAGCTTCGGCGCCCTGCGCGCCAGCGACAATGTGAACATCGCCATCGAGGCCAACCACTGCCATGCGGTGATCGGACCCAATGGCGCGGGCAAGTCGACGCTCATCGGCCAGATCACGGGCGAGATCAGGCCCGACGCCGGACGCATCCGTTTCTTCGATCAGGACATAACGGACTGGACGACGCCAAGGCGAGCGCTCGCCGGCCTCGGGCGTTCCTTCCAGATCACGCAGCTCTGCGCAGATTTCTCCGCGCTCGATAATGTTGCGCTGGCTGTGCAGGCGCGGCAGGGCCATTCCTATCGCTTCCTGCGCGCCGCCCATTCTGATGAGCGCCTGCGCGGTCCCGCCATGGCGGCGCTGGAGCGGGTCGGGCTTGCGGAACGCGCCGGAACCCGCGTCGATGCGCTCTCCCATGGCGAGCGTCGCCAGCTCGAACTCGCCGCAGCGCTGGCAAGCGAGCCGCGTATGCTGGTGCTCGATGAGCCCATGGCGGGCATGGGTCCGCAGGAGAGCGAACGCATGATCGAGATCCTGCAATCGCTGCGCGGCAAGGTGACCATCCTGCTCGTCGAGCATGACATGGACGCAGTCTTCGCCCTCGCCGATCGCATCTCCGTGCTGGTCAACGGCGCAGTTCTGACGACGGCAGATCCCGCCGCCGTGCGCGCTGATCCCGCCGTGCGGGCAGCATATCTTGGAGCGCCTGCGCCATGATGCTCAGCGTGCAATCCATCGATGCGGCTTATGGCGATGCACAGGCCCTCTTTGGCCTCAGCCTCGACATCAAGGCTGGCGAAGCGGTGACGCTAATAGGCCGCAACGGCATGGGCAAGACCACCACCATCCGCGCCATCATGGGCCTGACGCCACCGCGCGCCGGCGCCATCCATTTCGAAGGCCAGCGCATCGACGGGCTCAAGCCCCATGAGATCGCAAGGCGAGGCCTCGGCCTCGTGCCTGAAGGCAGGCAGATTTTTGTTCACCTGAGCGTTGAGGAAAATCTCGTCGCCACGGCCGCAAACCGCACGAAGGGCGCGACGCCCTGGACGCTGGCGCGCATCTTCAACCTCTTCCCGCGCCTCGCCGAACGGCGCGCCCAATCGGCGGGCACGCTATCGGGCGGCGAGCAACAGATGCTCGCCATCGGCCGCGCGCTGATGACGAACCCGCGCCTGCTCATCCTGGACGAAGCGACCGAGGGCCTCGCCCCGCTCATTCGTCAGGACATCTGGAACTGCCTCGCCGCGCTTCGCGCGCAGGGACTCTCGATCCTTATTGTCGACCGCAATCTGGATGAACTGATGCGCCTCGCCGACCGCCACAACGTCGTTGAAAAGGGGCGCGTGGTCTGGAGCGGAACCTCGCAGGAGCTTGCCGCAGAGCGCGAGCGGATCGAACAGCGGATCGGGGTTTGAGATGAGCGGCTTTGTCTATCGCTACTGGGATCAGGCGGAGCTGAACCGGCAGATGAGCGCGCGCGGCACGGTTCCCGACATCACGCCCATGATGGAATCCTATGCGCGCGAAAGCGCAGCGATGCGCGCCGCCCTGCCCTGCGAGGTAAATGTCGCCTTCGGCCCGACGCCCGCCGAACGGCTCGATTTCTTTCCCGCGACAAAGCCTGGCGCGCCGATCTTCGTCTTCATTCATGGCGGCTACTGGCGGATGCTCGACGCAGCAGACAGCACCTTCATGGCGCGTACTTTTGTGGAAGCTGGGGCTGCGGTCGTCGCGCTGAATTACGCGCTGGCGCCCTCCGTCAGCGTGGAAGAAATCACGCGCCAGTGCAGCGCGGGCCTCGCTTGGGTCTATCAAAATGCCGCTCGCATGAATGGCGATCCTGCACGCATTCATGTGTCTGGCTCCTCCGCAGGCGGGCATCTCGGCGGGATGATGATCGCGGGCGGCTGGGCGCAGGATTACGGCCTGCCCGAAGGCTTCGTGCAATCGGCATCGCTGCTGTCCGGGCTCTTTGATCTTGAGCCCGTTCGCCTTTCCAACTGCAATGAATGGCTGAACCTCGACGCAGCCTCAGCCGAGCGTCTGTCGCCCATGAGGCGCCTGCCAGCACGCTCCCTGCCCCTGCTTGTGTCCTATGCGCCCAACGAGACCGAAGAATTCAAGCGCCAGTCAGAATGCTATGCGGCGGCATGCACGGCCCTTGGCTGCGATGTCGAAATCATTTGCGAGCCCGGGACCAACCACTTCGATCTGCCGCTGCGTTTCATGGACAAGACTGCGGCCCTGACCAAGGCGACGTTGCGAGTGATGGGGCTTTAAAACTCGATATGCACCGCGAGCCAGACGCTCGGCTCGCGCGTATCGGTCGCCTCGACCCTGTGCCTGCAATGGGGCGGAATCGTCACCCAATCACCCGGGCGCAGAATACGCGGCGCGGGCTCGTCCTCGAAGCGCAGCACGGCTGTTCCACTGAGCAGCACGACCCATTCCGTCTGCGGCTGATCGTACCAGCCCCCCGGCGCGCCCGCTTGCCCTGTCGAGACGATGCGCTCGATGCGAAGACCGGGCGTCTTCAGCAAACAATCGAAACGCTCCTCCGGCGCCTTGTCTGCGAAGCCGAGGAAGAGATTGCCCGCCTCTATCACCACAGCCCCCTCGCGAGGGCGCCGGGATCGCGCACAAGTTGATGCAATGGGGGCAGACCATCGCCCCCGCGGGAAGTGACGATCACGCCTTCAGGCGCCCCAAGCACCACCACGCGCGCGCCAGGTTCGACGCGCTCGTAAAGGTCGATCACATCCTGATTGATCATGCGAATGCAGCCTGATGAAACATTCGAGCCGATGGTCCATGGCTCAAGGGTGCCATGAATGCGGAACAAAGTGTCACGATTGTCCTGCCAGAGATAGAGGGCGCGGGCGCCGAGCGGATTGCCAACCCCGCCGGGCATGCCGATTCCCAGCCGCATCTTGCGCATGGCGCGCCGCAAATAGGGCTGGCGCTCGAACATCTCCTTGGGCGGATACCAGTCGGGCCACGCCTGTTTCGAATTGACGGTGGCGGCGCCCGACCATGCGAACCCTGACCGTCCCACGCCCACACCATAACGGATCGCCGCGCCGCCGGGCTGGATGAGATAGAGAAAGTGCTTCGCCGGATCGACCACGATCGTACCGGGCGGCTCGCGGCTCACCGCCTCCACGCCCTGAACCTCGCGGCGCAGGAACTCCGGCTTGATGCGCGACAGGTCTATCGCGGGCACCGGGAAAGGTTCGCTGGCCAAGGCGCGATAAGGAGCAGTCAGGGCCGGGTCATGAAGGGCCGCCCAAGCAGCGCGCGGTCCCAGAAGGCAGGCGGCGGCAATGGCGAAGCTACGGCGGCGCGTGAGGTCCATTCCATTCTCCTCGAACTTGCGCGCTAACCGCCAAGCTCGGCAATGGTTCCCTTTAACTATGCAGCACCATGCAATTGCCCCCCGCGCCACGAATGCGCGTGCAGATCGCCTCCGCCTCCAGCCGCGTCTGGGAGGGGACGCGCACCCGGTAGAAAGGGCGACTGCCACGGCTGCGCAGCAGCGTGCCGATGATCATGGGGCGAATATCGCCCAATAGCTTCGCGTAGGTTCTGGACTCCCGGGCGAAGGATTGCAGCGCCTGCGCCTTCGAAAAATTCCCCGCGAGTTGCACGCCCCATGGCGCAAGCGGGGCGATCGCGGGTTCGCCATCCGCAATCTGCGGCTGGCCCGCACGGCCCCGGCGCAGTGCGGCAGTCACCTGAAGACAGGATGTGGTTTGCGGAGCGTCGGCGGCGGGCTCCTCTTCGCGGCCCCGTGCGGCCCAATCTTCAGCGGGACGACCTGTGATGGCGAGCACGTAGCGGCGGGTCTCATCGGGCAAGCCGCGCGTTCCAGCCATCCACGCCTGCACCCGCCCCGCGCCTGCATTATAGGCTGCGGCGGCGAGGCCGAAATTACCGAGCTGGCTGCGCAGGTCAGCCAGAAAACTCGCGGAATGAGGGATAGCTTGTTCGGGGTCGAAAGGGTCAGCGAGCCCGCGCTCCAGCGCCGTGCCGGGCATGAACTGGGCGAGGCCCTGCGCCCCCTTAGGGCTTAGCGCGCTATTGCGGAAGGCGCTTTCACGCCAGATGAGCCGGGCGAAAAGCTCGACCGGCAGGCGACGCTCTTTCGCTGACGCGTCGATCAGGCGGCACACAGCCTCGTCCACGCTCTCCATGGGCGCCGCGACGCTGAGAGCTGGAAGCGATAAAAAGACAAACAAAGCGAGCCAGGCCATTCGCATAGGGCCCAGATAGCGCGCTGCGGAGCGGCGACGATAGCGGCGCCGCTCCCCCATCTGGAGAGGATTATTGCGGCTCGATGCCAGCCAGCGCCACGAGCCGCTCCCACTTCGGAAGCTCGGCCTTGAGGCGTGCGTCAGCCTGTGGGCCGGTGTCGTCATTAACGATCGAGCCGACGGTCTCGAGGAAAGCAGCCGTCGCAGGCGCCTTGTTGATCTCGTGCAGCCAGGCTTCGAGTTGGTCGACTACGGCCTTCGGCGTCTTGACCGGAACGTAGAGCGCCCACCAGGGGCTGAAATCGAATTCCTTCAGTCCGCTCTCAACGAGCGTCGGGACGTTGGGGAAGCTGGGCGAACGGCTGGTCGTGGTGACGGCCAGCGCCTTGAGCTGGCCCTGACGCACCTGACCAGCGGCGAAGGTGCCGTCGATGATCATGAAGTCGAGCGTGCCGTCGAGAATGTCCTTCATGGCGTCGGTGGCGGCCTTGTAGGACACCGACTTGGCCTGCACGCCCGCAAGCTGCTTGAACAGTTCGCTAGAGAGCTGCGCGGTCTGGTTCGTATAGCCGTTCAGATTGTTCGGCTTCGCCTTCATCTTGGCGATGAGTTCGGCGATGCTGTTGATCGGCGAGTCGGGCGCGACCACCACGACGAATGCGATCTGCGCGTAGGAAGCAACGGCCTTGAAATCGGTGAGCGTGTCGAAGGTGAGGTCCTTGAAGAGATAACGGCTGCCGGCCATGTTCGAATTAGCCGTCATCAACACGTTATACCCGTCGGGCTCGGCGCGGGCGATGTAGCGAAGCGCGATATTGCCGGTGGCGCCGGGGCGATTCTCAAGAATGAATGGCTGACGGGCCTTTTCTTCCAAAGCGCGCGCAAAGTAACGGCAAAGGATGTCGGCGCCGCTGCCTGCGGGGAAGCCGATGGACACATGCACGGGACGCGAAGGATAGACGTCCGCCGCCATGGACGGGGCGAATGGCGCGGACGAAGCCAAGACGGAAGCGCCGCCAAGAAGCGCCGAGCGGCGCGAAATATCAAAAGTCATCTTCTTCCTCCCAAGCCTCAACGAGACTTCGACTGACCAATTCGGCTGGCTTATCTATCACAGCGCGGGGGACAAGGTAAAATCACGAAGCGTCACGTAGAGGATTGAATACGTACAAGCCAAAGGGTTCAACCAACCTTGGCGGCGATGAAGCGTTGGTCTTGGCGTCACTGTACCCGTGGCGCTGAACCGGGAGCACATAAATGATCCGTAAATCGCTTTTCGCATTGACTGCAGCGGCGGCCCTCGCCGCGACGGCGCTGTCTGGAACCCAGGCCCTCGCCAACGGCCCAAGCCCGGCGCCTTGGCCAGTCTGGGCGCTTGGCGGCGGCGTACTGACCATCATGGCGCGCGCAGCCTATGTCTACCGGACCGAATGTCGGGAATTGACGACCGAAGAAGCCTTCGGCGGCATGGGTCCTTGGCCCGTCTACCATCAGGCCCGCAACCAGTGCAAACCTACGGCCGCACCCGCCGTCGTCGGCCGCTACTAAAAGCCTGACCGCAAACAAGGCCGGGCCAATGCGTCCGGCCTCTTCAGGCGCTCTGCCCCAGAGCGCGCTCCATATCCTCGGGCTTGGCGGGTTCTATGGCTACGCTCTCGCCGCAACCGCAAGCAGACGTTTCATTCGGATTCTTGAAGATGAAGCCGGACGACAGTTTCGACGTCTCGAAATCCATTTGCGTGCCAAGCAGGAACAGCACCGCCTTGGGGTCGATGAGAACAGTTACGCCCTTGTCCTCGACGATCTCGTCGAAGGGCTCAGCCTTCTGCGCCCATTCCATCGTATAGGACATGCCCGCGCAGCCACCGTTCTTCACGCCCACGCGAAGGCCTGCAACTGGCGTTTCCGCCTGAGCCATGATCTCGCGCACGCGCTCGGCGGCGGCGTCCGTCAGGGTCATGACCTTGAAGCGAGATTTCACGCTTCCCATTGCTTTCTCCTGTTTCGGCCGGGTTCAAGGTCCAGCGACGCAGCGATATTCATATGGGGACTAGCGGCCCCGATTGAAACAACTCACCACATGTCGAGAGCGATCTTCGCCTCTTCGGACATGCGGCTCTGGTCCCACGGCGGATCAAAAACCATGCTCACCTTGACGCCGGAAACGCCGGGCACCGCAGTGACCGCATTTTCCACCCAGGTCGGCATTTCGCCCGCAACCGGGCAGCCGGGCGCTGTTAGCGTCATGTCGATGGTCACGAAACGACTATCGTCGACATCAACTCTGTAGATCAGGCCAAGTTCATAAACATCGACCGGAATTTCCGGATCGAACACCGTCTTCAACGCGACAATGAGATCCTCGGTCAGGCGCTCGAGCTCATCGGGCGCCATGGCGGCAGGCAAATCCATTTCCGGCCTGTTGGGACCGACCCCAAGATCATTGGCGGATGGATCAGTAGCGGATGCGTGGTTCATCTAACGCTCCTCACGCGAACAGGGCTTCGGCCTTGGCCAAAGCATCCACCAGCGCGTCAACTTCTTCATGGGTGCTATACATGGCGAAAGAGGCCCGGCACGTGGACGTGACCCCAAAGTGGCTCATCAAGGGCATGGCGCAATGAGTGCCTGCGCGCACCGCGACGCCCGCGCGATCAATGACCGTAGCGACGTCATGGGCATGAGCGCCCTTCATCTCGAAGGATATGATAGCGCCCTTTTGCGGGGCGCTGCCGAAAATCCGGATGGATTTCAGCTCGCGCAGCCGCTCTTCCGCATGAATGCGCAACGCATCCTCATGGGCGCGGATGGCGCCCCGTCCGATGCGCTCCATATAGTCGAGCGCCGCGCCAAGGCCGATGGCCTGCACGATGGGCGGCGTGCCCGCCTCGAAGCGGTGCGGGGGCGTGTTGTAGGTGACGCGCTCGGTCGTGACGGTCTCGATCATCTCGCCGCCACCCATGAAAGGCGGCATTTTTTCGAGAAGCCCTTTTTTGCCGTAGAGCACGCCAATGCCCGTCGGGCCATAAACCTTGTGACCAGTGAAAGCATAGAAGTCTGCATCGAGATCGCGCACGTCGACATCAAGATGCACGACGCCCTGCGAACCATCGACCACCACCGGCACGCCATGAGCGTGAGCGATGCGGACCACCTCTTTCACCGGCACCACCGTGCCCAGCACATTCGACATATGGGTGACGGCGACGACTTTGGTGCGCGGAGAAAACGCGCGCTCGAATTCGTCCATACGGAAATTGCCGTCGCCATCGACGCCAACCCATTTCAGCACCGCGCCCTTGCGCTCGCGCAGGAAATGCCACGGCACGATGTTGGAGTGATGCTCCATGATCGACAGGATGATCTCATCGCCCTCGCCAATCGACTGACCCAGCGATGACGCGACAAGGTTAAGCGACTCCGTCGCAGAGCGCGTGAAGATGATCTCGTCGGCGGAGGCGGCGTTCAGGAAAGCGCGGGTCGTCTCGCGCGCGCCCTCGAAAGCCTCGGTCGCCGCGTTAGCGAGATAATGCAGGCCACGATGCACGTTCGCGTATTCATTTTCGTAGGCATAGACCATGCGGTCGATGACCTGACGCGGCTTTTGCGCTGAGGCGGCGTTGTCGAGATAGACAAGCTGTTTGCCATAGGGCTTGAGCGCGAGGATCGGAAAATCCGCCCGCACCTTCATCACGTCGTAGAGCGCTTCCTTCGTCATGATGCCCTCCGGGCAAGCCATCCGCTAAGCTCGGCCCCGAGCCTCTCGCGAATGGTCTCGTCTTCGACAAACTCCAGAACCTCGCGTGCGAAGCCCTCGATGATCATGCCTTCGGCCTGCACGCGCGGAATGCCACGCGCCATCAGATAGAAGATCTGGTCTTCATCGAGCTGACCCACCGTGGCGCCATGACCGCACACGACATCGTCAGCGAAAATTTCAAGCTCGGGCTTGTTATACATGGAGGCGTCATCGCTGAGCAGGATCGCCTGGCTCTTCATGCCGCCGTCGGTCTTCTGCGCGTGAGGCTTTACGACGACCTTGCCCTGGAAGACGCCGCTCGCCTCGCCATCGAGAATGGTCTTGAAGAGTTCACGGCTTTCGCCATGCGGCACAGCGTGTTCGACGACCAGAGTCGTATCTGCATGCTGCTTGCCCTTGAGCAGCGAAACGCCGCGCAGGGCGATCTTGGCGCGCTCGCCAGATCCGCGCACGAAAGCCTGACGACGCAGCACCTCACCCGCGCTCACGAAGGCCAACGAGCTGAAGCTCGCGTCCTGCCCAACCTCTGCGATGAGCGTGGACACATGCAGTTCGGGCGAGTCGGCGCAGGTCTCAAAGACATGCGAGAGCGAGGCCTCCGCCTTGATCGAGAAGATCAGAGCGCTATTGCGCTGGACCTTGACGGGCGCGGCATGGCTTTCCACGATCGAAGCGCGAGCGCCCTCGCCCACAAGCACAAGCGAGCGCGAGATATCGCCATGGGGCGCATCGCCGCTTGAGGTGAAGCTGAGTTCGATCGTCGCATCGATCTGTGCGCCCGGCGCGACTTCGATCAGCACGCCATCACGCGCCATGGCGGCGTTGAAGGCGACCATGGCGTCATCGGCGCCCTGATCGGGGAAAAGCGCATGAATAAGGTCGTCGCTCGCCCCCGCCAGAGCGTCACGCATGGCGGTGAGTTTCAGGCCGACTGGCAAGGCGCAGGAAGGCAAAGTGCAAACGCCGTCATGAATGATGACGCGCAGGCCGCTTGCAGGAGCGACCGAGGCGCCGGACGCGATGGGATAGGCCTCGCGCATGAAATTACGCAGGTCGGTATAGTGCCAGGCCTCGACACGGCGATTGGGGAGCCCGCGCTCGTGAAAGACATCAAAAGCACGAGTACGCAGGCCGCGCACAGCGTCGCCGCCGGGCAAGCTGGCGCTGGCGTGCGCGAAGCTATCCGCAAGAGCCGTTTCGGCCTTCGTTCGAATGGCGGGGGGACGCGGGTTCATGGCCGCCTCACGCCGCATCCGCGACATAATCGCGGTAGCCGTTTTTCTCGAGTTCGTGCGCGAGCTCCTTATCGCCCGACTTCACGATGCGTCCAGCCGACAGGACATGAACGCTGTCAGGCACGATATAGTCGAGCAGGCGCTGGTAATGGGTGATCACGAGAAAGGAGCGATCGGGCGAACGCAGCGCGTTCACGCCTTCGGCCACGATGCGCAGAGCGTCGATGTCGAGGCCCGAATCCGTCTCGTCGAGAATGGCGATCTTGGGCTCGAGAAGCACCATCTGCAGCACTTCCATGCGCTTCTTTTCACCGCCGGAAAAACCGACGTTCAGCGCACGACGCAGCATCTCCTGCGAAACGCCAAGCTTGTCGGCGGCGGCGCGCACGCGCTTGATGAAGTCAGGCGTCGTCAACTCTTCCTCGCCGCGCTGCTTGCGCTGCGCGTTCATCGCCGCCTTGAGGAAGGTCATGGTGGTGACGCCGGGGATTTCGAGCGGATACTGGAACGCCAGAAAGATGCCCTTGGCCGCGCGCTCATGCGCGTCCATGGCGAGAATGTCCTCGCCATTGAGCACAATCGAACCCTCCGTAACCTCGTAGCCATCGCGGCCCGCGACCACGTAGGAGAGCGTGGATTTGCCAGAACCGTTCGGCCCCATGATGGCGGCGACCTCGCCGGGCTTCACGGTCAGCGACAGCCCTTTCAGGATTTCCTTGCCATCGATATTGGCGTGGAGATCGGTGATGGTGAGCACTGTTCATTCCTTCATTGATCGGGGTCGGCGATGCGCCGAAAAATTCTGTGCGGGGTCGTCGGCTTGATCAGCCGACGCTCCCTTCGAGGCTGACGGCGATGAGTTTCTGCGCTTCGACGGCGAACTCCATCGGCAACTGCTGAAGCACGTCGCGAACGAAGCCGTTGACGATGAGGGCTGTCGCCTCCTCGCCCGAAAGGCCACGCTGCATGCAATAGAAGAGCTGATCGTCGGAGATCTTCGAGGTCGTGGCCTCATGCTCGAAGACGGCGCTGGCGTTGCGGCTCTCGATATAGGGAACCGTATGGGCGCCGCACGTATCGCCGATAAGCAGGGAGTCGCAATTGGTGAAATTGCGCGCGCCCTTAGCCTTGCGATGCGCAAAGACCTGACCGCGATAGGTATTGTCGGACCGGCCTGCCGCGATGCCCTTGGAGATGATGCGGCTGGACGTGTTCTTGCCCAGATGCAGCATCTTGGTGCCGCTATCGACCTGCTGATGACCATTCGAGATGGCGATGGAATAGAACTCGCCGCGCGATTCATCGCCCCGCAGGATGCAGGAAGGATATTTCCAGGTGATCGCCGAGCCGGTCTCGACCTGCGTCCACGAAATCTTCGAGCGGTCGCCCCGGCAATCGCCGCGCTTGGTCACGAAGTTGTAGATGCCGCCGCGCCCCTCGCTGTCGCCGGGATACCAGTTCTGCACGGTCGAATATTTGATCTCGGCGTCTTCCAGAGCCACCAATTCAACGACCGCGGCATGCAGCTGGTTTTCGTCGCGCTTGGGCGCCGTGCAGCCTTCAAGATAGCTCACATAGGAGCCCTTGTCGGCGATGATCAGCGTGCGCTCGAACTGGCCGGTGTTCTTTTCATTGATGCGGAAATAGGTCGAAAGCTCCATCGGGCAGCGCACGCCAGGCGGCACATAGACGAAGGAGCCGTCCGAGAAGACCGCGCTGTTGAGCGTGGCGTAGTAATTGTCCGTCACGGGCACGACCGTGCCGAGATATTTGCGCACAAGCTCGGGATGCGTCTGCAGAGCCTCGGAGATCGGGCAGAAGATCACGCCCGCCTTGGCGAGCTCGGCCTTGAAGGTGGTCGCCACCGAAACGGAGTCGAACACGGCGTCCACCGCGACGCGCCTTTCGGCTGCGCCCTCGACGCCCGCGAGGATTTCGCGTTCGCGCAGGGGAATGCCAAGCTTCTCATAGGTGCGCAGCAGTTCGGGATCGACCTCGTCGAGCGACTTGGGGCCGGGCGAGCGCTTTGGCGCGGCGTAGTAATAGAGATCCTGAAAGTCGATCTTGGGATAGTTCACGCGGGCCCAGACGGGCTCCTGCATGGTCAGCCAGCGCTTGTAGGCGTCCAGCCGCCACTGGGTCATCCACTCGGGCTCGTCCTTCTTGGCCGAGATGAAGCGGACGATATCCTCATTTAGCCCCTTGGGGGCCATGTCGGATTCGATGTCGGTGACGAAGCCGTATTTATACGCATCGACCTCGACAGACCTGACCTTATCGACTGTCTCCTGGACCGCCGCCATTGTACTTCTCCTCACCCAACCGGTTTCAAGGACCGGCGGTTCAGGCCTATGATGTCGCCTCTAACCTACGTGCCGCAGAGCCATCCAGATTAGCGGACGGCTCAGTTGCGCGAGGCCCGACGCTCACGGATCTTCCATACCGTCTTTTGGAACGTCTCGCAAAAGCGTTCCACATCACTTTCTTGCGTAGCGTATCCCAAACTCACCCGCAGGGCGCATTTGGCCTGATCCGCCTCCACCCCCATGGCCGCCAGCACATGGGAGGGCCGCACCTTGCCCGATGAACAAGCGGAACCTGAAGAGATTGCGATTCCAGCAAGATCCAGCGCAATCAACAGGGTCTCGGCCTGCAAGCCCGGCAGGGCGAAGCAGCTCGTATTGACGAGCCGGGGCGTTCCCGCACCAAAAACCATCAAATCGTCAAACGCCTCGCCCAGCGCCGCCTCGATCCGGTCGCGCAGCTTGGCGAGCCTTGCGATTTCCTGCCCCTGAGGACGACAAACCGCAGCCGCCGCGCCAAATCCCGCGATTCCGCCCGGGTTTTCCGTGCCTGACCGAAGGCCACGCTCCTGCCCGCCGCCGCGAATCAGCGCCTCCTCGATATGGAGATCGCCAGCCCGAAACACCAGCGCCCCGACGCCCTTCGGCCCACCAATTTTATGGGCGGAGACGAAAAGGGCGTCCGCGCCGAGCGCCTCAATATCAACTTCGACCCGCCCCAGCGCCTGAACCGCGTCACAGACGAGCAGCCCGCCCGCGCCATGAGTAAGCGCAGCCGCCTCCGCAACCGGCTGGATAACGCCGGTTTCATTGTTGGCCGCCTGAACCGCAACCAGCGCCCGGCCCTGCACCTGACCAAGAAGGGCCTCAAGCGCAGCAAGATCAAGCCGCCCATGGTGATCGAGAGGCGTAATGTGGACGCGCTCTGCCGGGAAACGATGGCCGTCCAGAACGCAAGCATGTTCGCCCGCCGAAACGATCAGGTCGGTGACCCGCCCCGCCCCATCGCGAAGGCTGGGGGTGAGCACAAGGTTCGCCGCCTCGGTGCCGCCGGATGTGAAGGTGAGATAGCGCCCATTGGCGCAGAGGGCGTCAGCGACCTGCCCCCGGGCGTCATCGATCAGCCGACGCGCCGCCCGGCCCTCTTCGTGGACCGAAGACGGATTTCCCCTAAGGTCGAAGGCGCGCAGCATCGCCTCGCGCGCTTCAGGGCGCAGCGGGGCGGTGGCGTTGAAATCGAGATAGATGCGTTCCATGACGCCCTCCCCATAGCACGCATCGTCAGCGCATGGAGGGCAAAGAAGACGTCAGGCCGCAAATCCGTGCGAAAGGCCAAACTTGATCCGCGCCATGGAAAGCTCGGGCGTGTCCTGAACTGTCCTGACCTCTATCGTATAGAGGCCCGGCTCCAGAATGACCGGCGTCACGTTTCTTTCATAACCAAAGACGCCGTCGCCGAAAATGATCTGGCCGACCACGTCAATTCCTTCCACTACATCGGAAAATATCAATTGTGGTGATCCTTCGCCCACTTTTGTGAGTTCGATCCACAAGGGGATGACGCCATGTCGATCAACGATTCTATAAACGAAGCTTCCGTCGTTCACCCCTTCCCACAGGCGAACATTGGCCTCGTCCATAGAGCAGGCGTGAACAGCCATAATCTTGCGCAAGGTGACGGGCGCGGGATCGACAGCGTCCTCATCATAGGCGTTGATCAGGACTTTCTTGGTCCGCAGAATATCGGACAACTGGCTCGCCGTGATCTGATCTGACGGCGCAAAGGCGAGCGAAATGAAATATCCTGCCGTCTGGGTTATGCGGAACCGCTCATATAAGATGGAGCCATTCGCGCTCGCCTCAAAGTCGACCCGAAACCGGTCCTGGTGCTGAAAATCGTCCGGGTTTATGGGTCCGGGAGCGAATGTTGATTGATAAGGCGTTGCGAAGGAGACCGGATCATCCTGCGCAGGCTCGCTTTCCGGCGCGACAGACGCCGGCGCCCGCAGCAGGCCCTTAAAAAATCTCGTTATCACTCCGTCGCGCCTCTGGTAGCCGCCATCAATTATTCGCAAATTGCGCACACTTCGCAATGCCAAGCATAATAAGCCCGCGGTGACGTTTTGCAATTTCAAAAAGCCTCTTACTGCAACCAATAGCGTCAAAACACTTGCAATTGCGGGGCGAGGCCGTGCTAGAAGGCCAGTTCTGAACGCTCTGCGCTCTCGAATTACAACTTGCCGCTCGCCATATGAGCGGCTGGGCGCATCACGCGCCCTATTGTGGAGATACGATGCCCGAAGTCATCTTCACCGGCCCCGCCGGACGTCTCGAAGGCCGTTTTCATCCTTCGAAGCAGCGCGGCGCGCCCATCGCTATCATTCTTCATCCCCACCCCCAGTTCGGTGGCACGATGAACAATCAGATCGTCTACAACATGTACTACGCCTTCGCGGAACGCGGCTTTTCCGTGCTGCGCTTCAACTTCCGGGGCGTCGGGCGTAGCCAGGGCTCTTTCGACCATGGCCAGGGCGAGCTGTCGGACGCAGCGGCGGCGCTTGACTGGGCGCAGAGCATCAATCCCGAAGCGCGGGCCTGCTGGATCGCCGGCATCTCCTTCGGATCGTGGATCGGCATGCAATTGCTGATGCGCCGCCCGGAGATCGAAGGCTTCATTTCCATCGCGCCGCCGGCCAACCGCTTTGACTTCTCGTTCCTTGCGCCCTGCCCGTCCTCGGGCCTGTTCGTCCACGGGGATCAGGACCGCGTGGCGCCGCTCAAGGAAGTCATGGCCCTGATCGAAAAGCTCAAGACCCAGCGCGGCATACTCATTGAACATGCGGTGATCGAGGGAGCGAACCACTTCTTCGAGAACCGCGTCGAGCCTCTCATTGAGGAAATCGGCCGCTACCTCGACCGGCGTCTCGACAATCCGCCACTTCTGCCCACACCTGCGCGAGCCGTGAAGTAATCACTTCCCAGGCGTGACCAACACCCCACCACCATGCGGCGCGCTGACGCCCGTGGTGGTTGGAAAGGTGATCGGCAGGCCCTCCATGCTGCGCACGGCGAGATAGGCGAAGGCCTGCGCCTCCATGGCGTCGACCGACCAGCCGTGCTGCTCCGCTGTCGAGACCTTGCAGCCGAGCCGCTGGCCAAGTTCGCGCATCAGGGTCGGGTTGCGCGCTCCGCCCCCGCAAACCACAAGCTCCCCAGGCGTCCCGGGGAGATGCGCCAGAAGCCGCGCGACGCTCGCCGCCGTAAAGGCCGTCAGGGTCGCGGCTGCGTCCTCAAGCAAGAGCTCATCGACAACCTTTTTTGAAAATTCGTTCCTATCCAGTGATTTAGGCGGCCTTTTTTCAAAATATGGATGAGCAAGAAGGCGCTCCAGCGCCGCCTCATTCACCCGCCCCTTGGCCGCCGTACGCCCACCCCGATCCATGGGCTTGCCAGCGCGGGCGTGCATCAAATCGTCAAGCAGCGCATTTCCCGGCCCGGTGTCGCAGGCGATGGGATCATGGCCATCGTCGACATAGGTGACATTGGCGACGCCGCCGATATTAAGAAACGCGACCGGCCCCTTGAGCCCGGCGGCCTCGATCAACGCCCGATGATAGACCGGCACGACCGGCGCGCCTTCCCCGCCCGCAGCTACATCGGCGGCCCGGAAATCAAAGGCCACTCGGATGCCGATCCGGTCCGCGAGCGCCTGCCCATCGCCGATCTGCACCGTCAAGCCTTCGCGCGGCCGGTGGATCACCGTCTGGCCGTGGAAGCCCACGACATCGACCCGGCTCGCCTCCACCTCGTGCTGCTCCAGAAACCTTTCCACCGCCTCGGCGTGGCGGCTCGTGACCATTTGCTCGCAGGCGAGGATGGCGGGAGGGCGCGCGGCGCGATCTTCAATGCCGACCGCCTCATCAAGAGCGGCCCGCAGCAACTTGCGGTCGGCGGCTCCATAGGGGCGAAACAGGCTTGGTCCCTGACGCACTTCATTGCGCCCATCGGTTTCGATGAGCGCGACATCCACCCCATCCATAGAGGTGCCGGACATGAGGCCGATGGCCGTATACAGGGGCATGAGCGAATCCGCGTGAAGCGTCAGCCTATCATCCTGCCTCGCTCAAGGCTGCGGCCTGCCGGCCACGGGGCGGCAAAATCGCTGCCACAAGGCGCAGATGTGATGTATCCTGATACAAACCAAGGGAGACTAACATGCTCGTCACTCTGCTTCGCACAGCCGTCGCCACCCTCGCCATCGCCTCGACAGCAGCCTTTGCCCAGGCGCCTAGCGCGCGCATTCGTGGCACGGTCGAGAAGCTGGAAGCGGGCGTCGCGACGGTGAAAACCACCGAGGGTCAGAACGTCACGCTGAAGCTCGCTCCCAACCTCGCCGTGTCGGCGGTGGTCAAGATCTCCGCGGCCGAGATCAAGCCCGGCTCCTATATCGGCGCAGGCGCCCGGCCTGCGGCGGATGGCTCCTTAAACGCCATTCAGGTCATGGTTTTCCCCGAGGCGCAGCGCGGCACGGGTGAGGGCCATCGCGACTGGTCGGCCATGCCCCAGACCACCATGACCAACGCCACCGTCGCCGAAACAGTCGGCGCAGTGAACGGCCCCGTCGTGACCCTGAAATACAAGGACGGCGAGAAGAAGCTCGTCATCGGCCCCGACGCCACGATCCTGACCACTGTCGCCGCCGAGGCGAGCGACCTCAAGGTGGGCGCTGAACTCGTCACCACCGCCACGAAAAACGAGGACGGGACCTTCTCGACCGCCCGCGTCACCGTCGGCAAGAACGGCGTCGCGCCGCCCCTGTGAGGTCAGACGATACTGAGAAAAAGAGCCAGCGCCCGGTTCACACGAAGCATAAGCGCGTCGTCGGCCTCGCCGATGACGCCACCGATCCGCGCCGCAGGAACCACCGTCATCTTGTCGATGGCGATCTGCGAGGGGGCGCGCAGACCATTCTTTGCTGAGGGCGCGACAGAGAGACGGATCTGATCAGCATCGTCTCGAAGGGTCGTCGTGAGCGGGCAAAGCACGACCGAGGGAAGCGCGGCGAAAAGATCGCTCTGTACGATCAATGCAGGACGCGGCTTGCCATAATCACCAGCCACCGCGACGACGACGAACTGACCACGGCGCATCAGTTCTCCGGCCATTGATACATCTCGGCCACGAAATCCATCAGCTCGTCGCCAGCAGGGTCGCCAGCAGCGATAGCCTGCGCCTGCGAGCGGCACTTGTCTGCAAAAGCAGGATCGCGGCTATCGGGGACCCAGATCTGAATTGGGCGCAGGCCAGCGGCTCGCATTCTCCGGCGATAACTCGCCATCCGCCGTGACGAGGATGCAGGACCTCTGGATATCGTAGGCTTGGAAGAATGCGGCATGTGCAGGCTCCTTCCGTAACATGTTACACCCTTCGTCGTTCCGCCTTCAAGTCCGACGCAGGCGCCATTGCGATTTCCGCGCCCCTCCCCTAAACCTCGCCCACCCCGCGAGGTCATCATGTCCGCATCATTCGTTCCCAAGTCCGATTTCCTGTCCGTGCTCATGGAGCGCGGCTATATCCATCAGTGCTCCGACTTCGAAGGAGTCGACGCCAAGGCAAAGGCTGGCGAACTGATCGCCTATATTGGTTTCGACTGCACCGCCTCGTCGCTGCACGTGGGCTCACTGGTCCAGATCATGATGCTGCGCTGGCTGCAGAAGACCGGCGGCAAGCCCGTGCCGCTCATGGGCGGAGGCACCACCCGGGTGGGCGATCCCTCCGGCAAGGATGAGAGCCGCCGGATGCTCTCCCTCGACGATATCGAGGCCAACAAGACCAGCATCAAGCAGGTCTTCTCCAAATTCTTGACCTTCGGCGAGGGCCGCACGGACGCGGTCATGCCCGACAACGCGGAATGGCTGACCGCCCTCAACTACATCGACTTCCTGCGCGATGTTGGCCGCCATTTCTCGGTCAACCGCATGCTCTCCATGGATTCGGTGAAGATGCGCCTTGAGCGCGATCAGGAACTGTCCTTCATCGAATTCAACTATATGTGCCTGCAAGCCTACGATTTCGCAGAGCTCTATCGGCGCTATGGCTGTCTGTTGCAGATGGGCGGGTCGGACCAGTGGGGCAATATCGTCACCGGCATCGATCTTGGCCGCCGCATGGGCGCGCCCCAGCTCTACGCGCTCACCTCACCCCTGCTGACCACCGCCTCGGGCGCCAAGATGGGCAAGACCGCCGCTGGCGCCGTCTGGCTCAACGCCGACATGCTGCCGGTCTATGACTACTGGCAATATTGGCGCAACACCGAGGATGCGGATGTGGGCCGCTTCCTGAAACTCTTCACCGATCTGCCCATGGACGAGATCCGCCGCCTTGAGGCGCTCGCGGGTGCGGAGATCAACGAGGCGAAGAAGATCCTCGCCACAGAAGCGACCGCCATGCTGCATGGGCGCGAACAGGCGATGGCAGCCAGCGAAACGGCGCGCAAGACCTTCGAGGAAGGCGAGCTCGCGACCAGCCTTCCCACCGTCGAGATCGCAGCGGGCGAGCTTGCGGACGGGATCGGCGTGCTCAACGCTTTTGTGAAGGTGGGCCTTGTGCCCTCAACCGGCGAAGCGCGTCGTCAGGTCAAGAGCGGCGGCCTTCGCGTCAATGACGCAGTGGTGAGCGATGAGCGCGCGCAGCTCACCAATGCTGATCTGACGGGCGGAGTGATCAAGCTCTCCTTCGGCAAGAAGAAGCACATCCTGCTGGCGCCGCGCTGAAGCGCGTCAACGCGGCGCTTGCTGGGGAGCGGTTTGAGGCAGGGAGGGAAACAGCCTACCTCCCAGCTCCCCCGCGCCGAACAGATTGCGCAGGAAGCCAGGCGCTATGGCCGAGAGCGGATTGATCGTCAGCTGCGGCGCGCTGATCGCCCCGGTGGCGCGAAAATTCACCGCAAAGAGCCCCTCATTCGACCCTCCGCCGAGGATCGGGCCGAAGAGCGGGATCTGCGAGAATAGATTATTCACGCCGTAAAAAGGCACGAAGGTTCCAACGACATTGAGCCGGTCGCGCTCGAAGTCGACGGAACCATCGAGCTTGACGCCGACCTGCGCGCCATAGAGGAGCCCGTCGCGCACGGCGACCTCGCCGCCCGAACGGGTAAACGCCGCCTGCATCCGCGTAAAGACGGCAGCCGTAGTGTCGATCCGGATCGCCCCTTTTTCATCGCGCGCCGCGACGCCCTCAGTCACCAGACGGCGCAGTGCTGGCTCATCGCGCAGGATGAAATCGCTGACGCGGAATGAGCCGTCGATCCCGTTGGAATCAACCCGTGCGGCTAGTTCGAACCGGCCGCCCTCCATGCGCTTGTAGAAATCGAGGAACCCCAGAAAGGCGCCGCCATCGCCGGTCGAAATCGAAATGACCGGATCGCCAGCCGCCGAACGGGTCGTGACGCCGATGACGGCGGCCCTGCTCGTGCGCGCCTGCAATTGGAAATTCCGCACCGCCCCGGCATGACGTGAAAGTTTCAGGTCCATGCCAGTCAGACTCTGACGATTGCCGCCTGCGACCGTAGCGGCGCGTAGATCAAGCTCGATATCCTTCGAGGCGCTGATGTCTTTGCCCGCATTGTCGGACAAGAAGCTTTTGAGGAAAGGTCTGGCGTCGACCGCGCCAGCGCGCACGGTTATCCTGACGCCGTCCTTGCCCTCGTCAGCATCGACCTTCATATCGTCGCCGGGCGAGAGACGCAGTTGCGAGAGGCGAGCGGAGCGAAAGCCGCCTGCCGCGTCCAGTTCGATCACGCCGCGCGCCGCCGCGCCCCCTGCCGCCTCGAAAACCAGTTGATCGATGGTCGAGCCACGCGGGTTATTGTCAAAAAGGAATGTCGCCTTGGCGGGCCGGCCTGCGGGTTTCACAAGTCCCGGCAGCACGCCATCGAGCCCGGTGCGCTGAAAATCAAGCTCCACCTGCGCCGGCGGCGGGTCTTTCACGCCGAAGGCCGAGGTGACGCGCGCGCCGATGGGCCCCGTCACGCCCGCGCCGAAGGACATGCCCATGCGATTGCGTCCGGCCTCGTCGAGCGTGAAGCCAATGGTGGCGTCCATATCGCCGCCAGGCGGCTTCTTCATTTCAAGGCTCGCCGGGGCGCCGAAGAGACGGCCCTGTCCCGTGGCTTTCAGCCCGGTCGGCTCGCTTACGACGGTGAGCGAGCCCTGCTCGAGCTTTTCCTTGCCGACGAGCTTGTCGATACTGAGATTGGCGACATTGGCGTTGACCCGAACGATCGTGTCGCCCGGCTTCATATCTTTCTTGCTCAATTTCAGGTTGACGTTGAGCTGGGCGTCGACCTGCCCCTTCATCACTGAACTGTCGATCTGCATGCCGCCATAGGGCTTCATTGCGTCCCGGCCAAGGATGTCGGCGACGGCCTCCATCGAACCCGTTAGATGAGCCGCCACACTCGCTGGCGCAGGCGCCTTCTCGTTTTCGGGCGCTGAAAAAGTCCCATCGGCAAGCGTTAGTTTGCGCCCGTTGCGTCCTTCAATGGCGCCGCGCGAAAAGGTGAGGCTGGTGGTGCGCCCAGTCGCGACGCCCAC
>CANBVC010000022.1 GCA_947372795.1 Beijerinckiaceae bacterium | reverse complement strand
CCGCCGATTCGCTCCACCGTGACGATATGCTTCTCATAAAGCCCGGCGACGATGGCATGCGCCTCCCGCCCCTTCTGGGTCAGGCTGACGCGCATATTGCGCCGGTCGCCATCACAGCGGAGGTGGTGAAGATAGCCCGCATCGACCAGCTTCTTCACATTATGCGAGACATTGGCGCCCAGATAGTAACCGCGCGCGCGCAGCTCGCCAGCGGTCAACTCGTCATCGGCGATGTTATAAAGCAGGAGCGCCTGCACGGGGGTGATGTCATGGGCGTCGGAGCGCTCGAAAGCGTCCTTGACCACATCTAGCAAGCGTCGATGAAGACGCTCCACGAGGGTCAGGGCCTTAAGATAGGCAGGCCCAACCGCCTCGATCTGTCGCCCCTCAAACTCTGTCGCCAGCATGTCCCAAACCTTGCTCACCGCCGATGCCTGAATAGTCCAGCCACCTTGCGCCTTCATGGTGAACAAATCTGAACGCGATGGCAGCGGACCCAAAAGCGGGCGTAAAAATCACCGGCCATGGTGAATAAAGCGTAAAATCCGGCTATTCGCGCTCCTGCGCGGCGTTCCATGTCAGAATGAAATAAACGACGATCAGGCCCAGGCTGATGAGCACCATCAAAAGCCCCCCCACCTGAAAGTCCGGCATGAAAAGGGTGATGATGATCCCTGCGCATGCCGAGAAAAGCCAGAGCACGCCTCCCCATGCGGCGGCGAGCCAAAGGCCGACGGCGGCCAGAAGATCGGCCACGGCGAAAAAGACGATGGCGGAAGCGACGGGACCAGGAAGAGCGTCGAGAGGCGCAAGTTCAGGCGCCAGAATGAGCTTCCAATGCATCAGCCCCTGGAAGAGCCACAGCACCGCGACGACGCGCATGAAGACCAGAAGCAGGAAGCCCCAACGGTCTGCTTGACGCTTTTGCGCGTTGGGGCTGAGGTCGATGGACTCCGAAGCGTCAGCGTCACGTCCTCTAGCGCGGCCTTTCATCATGGCGCGACGCCTCCGAAGGTCAGTTCATCGGCGCCAAGAGGAGCGAAGCAGCCTTCGATCGCGCTGGCGTCGACTTCGTCGAGCCGCGCGGGGCTCCAGCGGGGCCTGTTGTCTTTGTCGATGATCACCGCGCGCACACCTTCATAAAAATCCGCCATCCGGCAGATGCGGGACACGATGCGGAACTCTATCCGCAAACATGTCTCGATATCCGCTGCGCGGCCTTCGGCCATCTGCCGCAAGCCAATAGCGACACTGGTGGGTGATTTCGCCCTAAGCAAGGCCAAAGTATCGGCGGCGAAGGCAGAGCACGCAGCCGCAGCCTCTTCGAGCGCCAAAAGAAGATGCGCGACCCCACCCGGACCAAATGCCTCGCGGATAAGCGCGCGGTGGGGCCCCAGCGTACCTGCGGGAGCCGGAGCGGCAAAGCGAGCGATGATGGCGTCCGTATCGCCCGACGCCTCAAGGGCGAGCGCGAGATCAGCAAAGCTGGATGAAGGAACATAGGCGGTGGTGAGGCCAAGCTCCACTGCATCCCCTGCCCCGATTCGCGCGCCGGTGACGCCGAGATAAGCGCCAGACGCGTCGGGCAGGCGCGGCAAAAAATAGGTCGCCCCGACATCAGGGAAGAAGCCGATCGAGACTTCGGGCATGGCGAAGGTGAGCCGGTCGCCCGCGATCCGATGCGAGCCGTGGATCGAAACGCCGACGCCCCCGCCCATGACATAGCCATCGAGAAGCGCGACATAGGGCTTGGGGTAGCGCGCGATGCGCTGGTTGAGGCGATATTCATCGCGGTAAAATTCGAGCTGTTCTGCGTAACGGCCATGCGTCCCAAGCTCATGCATGAGCCGAATGTCGCCGCCCGCGCAAAAGGCGCGCCCGCCGGCGCCCGAAATGACGACGCGCTCGACGGAGGGATCATCAACCCAATGCGCCAGCGCCGCATCGAGCCCCCGGACCATGTCATGGTTCAGCGCATTGAGGGCTTGCGGCCGGTTGAGCAGCACAAAGCCCGCGGCGCCCCGCTTTTCGCAAATGATGTCGCTCATAGCCATGGACCTTCCGGAGCCTGCGATAGGCCGGGATTAAGCCGCGCAGCTTTAGGCGTCAACGCGCCTTGCCCTCAAGCGCAGCCTGCGTGCGGGCGATGACGTCCTTTGGCGTGGCGAGGATCTGGCGCACAGCGTCCTGCACCTCGGCTCCAGTCATGGGGTCAATGTCGACTGAAAGGCGCTCTGCCTCTGCAAGGAACTCGGGGTCCTTCATCGTCTCATCGAAAGCCTTGCGCAGCAGGGCCACGCGCTCATCTGGCACACCGGGGGGCGCCGCGAGCGGGCGGCTGACCGCTGTGGTGAGCGACAGGAACCGCGCGACCGGCTCGCGCTCGGCATCGCCTTTCACCACATCGAGAAAGAGCGGCGCGTTTGGCAAGTCGCGATCTTTCTTGAGGCCGATCTGGATCAGCGGAGCGAGTTTGCCTGCGGCCATGGGTCCGGGAAGCGTCGCTTTATAGCTTCCCCAGGTATTTGTGCCGCGCCCCTCGATCTCGCCGCGCTCCATGGCGAGATTGAGCGCGCCGCCGCCCTCATAACCGAAGACCACCTTGAATTTCGTGCCCAGCAGCGCGTTGTAGACGGTTGGGATCTGCGCATCGGGCGAGCCCGCGCCTGTCGAGCCCAGCACCACCTCAACGCGCCTTGCATCATCGAGCGTGCGAGCCTTTGAACTCGACCAGACTACGGTGACGTTGGGCGCCTGCGAGAAGTTGCCGAGCCATTTGAAGGCGCCGAGCGAAAGCTGCATGCCGGGCTGGCCGGTGGGCTCATGCACCATGAGCCCCTGCCCCACCAGCGAGATGAAGGTTCCGTCTTGCGGCGCGACCTTGCCCGCATGGTTGAAAGCTGTGAGGCCGCCCGCGCCGGGCTGATTCATCACCACGACATTGGGCTTGCCGGGCAGATGGCGTGCGACATGGCGCGAATAGAGTCGGATCAGCGTGTCATAGCCGCCGCCCGGGCCGGTGTGGGTCGATAGCGTGAGGGTCTTGCCGGCGTAAAAATGCTGCGCCTGCACGGGCGCGAAAAACAACAGCGCGACCATGGGCGCGAGCACTCGAATCCACATCAATCATCCTCCCCGTGCCGCCGACTCTGACGTCGCGGGCTTTGTCTCGAGGCTAACATGGGCCGACCCCGAAGGGGAGACCGGGCCATATGCGCTTTGCACAAAAACGCGCTAGACTGCGCCAAAGATTGAAATGAGAGCGAAATGACCAAGCCCAATATCCTCATCCTGATGACCTGGCCGCACGCTGTGCGCTTCGTTTACGAAAACCTTCTGCGCGCGCGCTTTCCTGACATTTCCATCAAGACGGTTGCGACCATTGATGAAGCGGATGAGGCCATCGGGGAAGCTGATATCTTCATGACCTTTGGCGTCGAGGTGAAGCGGGACATTTTCCCCAAGGCGAAACGCCTCAAATGGGTTCACGCCTTCGGTACGGGCGTTGATGGCATCACCGATCAGGTGGGCCTCAGCAAGGACGTGATCGTGACCTCGACGCGCGGCGTCCATGGGCCGTCATTGTCGGAAATCGCGATCCTGCACATGCTCTCGATGGCGCGCGATTTTCCCCGTTCCGTACGCTCCCATGACCAGCACAAATGGGACCGTTTCCGTGCGAAAAAATTGCAGGGCCGCACGGTCGGCATTCTGGGCGTCGGGCTCATCGCAGAGGCTCTCGCGCCACGCCTCAAGGGCCTGCAGATGCGCGTCGTCGGCATTTCGCGCACACCGCGTCCCATCGAGAGCTTCGACGAATGGCGCTCGCGCGATGATCTTGTGAACGCCGTGGCTGACCTTGATTTCCTCGTACTGCTTATTCCGCTCGATGAGACGTCGCGAAACATCGTCGACGACAAGATCATCAACGCCATGAAAAAGGGCGCCTATATCGTCAACATCGCGCGTGGCGGGGTGATTGATGAAGTGGCGCTGCATCGGGGATTAAGCAGCGGACATCTGGGCGGCGCGGCGCTTGATACGGTGCACAAGGAGCCGCTGCCTGCGGATGATCCATTGTGGGACGCGCCGAACCTGATCATCACGCCCCATCTCGGGGGCTTCTATGACGCCTATCCCGAAGACAGCATGGAGCAGATCGGCTCCAATCTGGAGAGGTTCATCGCGGGTGATTTTGACGGGATGATCAATCGCGAGACGCGCTGAATCAAAAAGGCCGGACGCGAGCCCGGCCTTTTTTATTAGGTAGGTGGGCCGCTCAGTTCTTGAGCGGCACCTTGGGCACCGTACGCCCGCCGCCCTTACCCTTGGGCTCGCCATTGTCGCTCGAAGGCGCGCTGGACTTGCCAGGCGCCTTAGCCTTGGCGCGCCGCACTTCGGGTTCAGCACGCACGCGCTTCTTGGCGGATTCCACCACTTCCTTGTCGGGACGCGGCATGACCGGCCCTGCGGGGAATTCGAAGCCGAGCGTCTTCTTGCCCTCTTCTTCCTTCACCACGACGCGCACGGTTCCGCCAGTCTTCAGGCGGCCGAACAGGACCTCGTCCGCAAGGGGCGTCTTGATCGTCTGCTGGATGATGCGGGACATGGGACGCGCGCCCATGGACTCATCATAACCATGCTCGATCAGCCAAGCACGGGCCTCTTCGGTCAGTTCGATCGTGACGGCCCGATCTGCGAGCTGCGCCTCAAGCTGCATGATGAACTTGTCGACGACCTTGCGGATAACCTCGGTCGGCAGATGGCCGAAGCTGACCACCGCATCGAGACGGTTGCGGAATTCGGGCGCGAAGAGCTTGTTGATCGCCTCCGTATCGTCCCCCTCGCGCTTGGCGCGCGTGAAGCCGAAGGCGGACTTTGCGAGATCGGCCGCGCCCGCATTGGTCGTCATGATGAGAATGACGCTGCGGAAGTCGATCTGCTTGCCCGTGTGATCGGTAAGCTTGCCGTGATCCATGACCTGCAAAAGGATATTGAACAGGTCGGGATGCGCCTTCTCGATTTCGTCAAGCAAGAGCACGCAATGGGGATGCTGGTCGACCGCGTCGGTCAACAAGCCGCCCTGATCGAAACCGACATAGCCGGGAGGCGCTCCAAGCAGCCGCGAGACCGTGTGGCGCTCCATATATTCGGACATGTCGAAGCGGATAAGCTCAACGCCCAGCGCCAGCGACAGCTGCTTGGCGACCTCCGTCTTGCCGACGCCCGTGGGGCCGGAGAAGAGGTAGCTGCCGATCGGCTTGTCGCCATCGCGCAGACCCGCTCGGGCGAGCTTGATGGCGGAGGTGAGCGCGCCGATGGCTTTGTCCTGCCCATAGACGACGCGCCGCAGGCTCGTCTCGAGATGCTGCAACACCTCTGAGTCGTCCTTCGACACGGTCTTGGGCGGAATGCGCGCCATGGTGGCGATGGTGGCCTCAATTTCCTTGATGCCGATGGTCTTCTTGCGGCGGCTCTCGGGCAGCAGCATCTGCGAAGCGCCGGTCTCGTCGATCACGTCGATCGCTTTGTCAGGCAGCTTGCGGTCGTGGATGTAACGGGCTGAAAGCTCCACAGCCGCCTTCACCGCTTCGTTGGTGTAGCGGATCTTGTGGAACTCCTCGAAATAGGGCTTCAGCCCCTTCATGATCTCCACGGCGTCCGGGATCGAGGGCTCGTTGACGTCGATCTTCTGGAAGCGACGCACGAGGGCGCGATCCTTTTCGAAGTACTGGCGGTACTCCTTATAGGTGGTCGAGCCGATGCAGCGCAGCACGCCCTGCGCAAGCGCGGGCTTGAGCAGATTGGAGGCGTCCATCGCGCCGCCTGACGTCGCGCCGGCGCCAATCACCGTATGGATCTCGTCGATGAAGAGGATGGCGTTCTTGTGCTGCTCGATCTCCTTCATCACCTGCTTGAGGCGTTCCTCGAAATCGCCACGATAGCGCGTGCCGGCCAGCAGCGAACCCATGTCGAGGGAGAAGACGGTCGCATGCGCCAGCACCTCGGGCACTTCGCCCTTGATGATCTTGCGCGCGAGGCCCTCGGCGATCGCAGTCTTGCCAACGCCGGGATCGCCAACCAGCAGGGGATTGTTTTTCTGGCGGCGGCAGAGCACCTGCACGGTGCGCATGACTTCGGATTCGCGCCCGATCAGGGGATCGATACGGCCGTCGCGCGCTTTCTTGTTCAGGTTGACGCAATAGGCGTCGAGCGCATTGTCCTTTTTCTTCGAGCCATCGGCGGCGGACTCGCGCTGGTCGCGAGGTTCACGCTGCTCTGGCTCTTCCTCGACGCCGCGCGGTGATTTGCTCGTGTCGCTCATGCCCGGCCGCTTGGCGATGCCGTGGCTGATGTAGTTGACCGCGTCGTAGCGCGTCATGTCCTGCTCTTGCAGGAAATAGGCGGCGTGGCTTTCGCGCTCGGCGAAAATGGCGACAAGCACATTGGCGCCCGTGACCTCTTCGCGGCCGGACGATTGCACATGGATCACGGCGCGCTGGATCACGCGCTGGAAGCCTGCCGTCGGCTTCGCGTCCTCGCGACCATCGGTGACGAGATTCTCAAGCTCGGCCTCGATATATTCGACGAGGCTCTTCTTCAGGGCGTCGGTATCGACCGAACAGGCGCGCAAGACGGCCGACGCATCGGTGTCGTCAAGCAAACTGAGCAAAAGGTGCTCCAGCGTCGCATATTCATGGCGCCGCTCGTTGGCTACGGCCAAGGCGCGATGGAGAGACTGTTCCAGATTACGAGAGAAGGACGGCATCGCAGCTCTCACCTTTTGCGTTCGAGTTTTCATTGCAAAGGCTGCAAGCGTCAGGGCCGAAACCCCGATCACTGTGAGCCCTGCGGCTGGCGTTAGACAAGCGGCGCTCTAAACACCGCTTCATTTGCGTACCCGGACCTGAATGATACCGTTCCGAGCGGCGAGGGCAACGGACGAACAGGCGCACCAATCAAAATATCCGCCTTTGGCCATTCGAACGCGGCGCTCACTTTTTCTCCATAATGCACTGCAGGGGGTGCTGATGCTTTCGGGCGTAGTCCATGACCTGCGTGACTTTCGTCTCGGCGACTTCGTAGGTGAAGACGCCGCATTCGCCGACGCCATGCTGATGGACGTGCAGCATAATGCGCTGCGCCTCCTCCACACCCTTGCTGAAAAACTTGCGCAGCACCGTGACCACGAACTCCTGCGGCGTGTAATCGTCGTTCAGCAGAAGCACCCGATACATGCTCGGCCGCTTCGTCTGCGTGCGAGTGCGCGTGATGACGGCGGTCCCAGAATTGTTTCCCGAGCCCGGCGTATCAGCGCCCCTGCGCGGCTCACGCGCAGCAAAAACCGTGCCGGGGGCAAAGCCCTTGGGCCTATCCCTGTTAAGGTCCATCCGCGCCGAATGCATGATTTCCACGTCAGCTATTCCCGTACCATCCGTTCAAGATAGGACGCCCGCCGGAACACGCAACCGACGGTGACGCATCCTTTCGAATATCCGCAACGCTGGCCAGAACCAGGCGCCGTCACTCTAATTTATTGACGCCAACGCCGGTTCGCCAGTGGCGGAAGCCGCATTTGCGGGGAAAGCTTAGGATTTGCACCCGAAATATGGGCAAAAAAAGACCCGGCGCAAAGGCCGGGTCTCGTAACGTCATGGAATATTTAGATTACTTCGCGACGGCCTGAGCCTTGGCGAAAACTTCCTCGACCGGCTTGAAACTGTCCTTGGCGAGGTTGGTGAAGAGCTCGCCGAACTTCGTGCTCTGCGAGACGAAAGATTCATAGCTCTGCTTGGCGAATTCAGTCTGCACCTCGATCGCCTTTTCCACGGACTTCACGCCCATGAGCTTCTCGACCATACCAGAAGACGCTTCGAAGCTCTTCTTGCTGTAGTCGGTGGCCTCGGCGGCGATCTGCTGGAAGCCCTTGGTCCAGGCGCTGCCGACGGAGTTCACGGCTTCGAAATGCTCTTTGCCGAACTTCTGAAAATCGTCCAGATTCTTCAACATGGTACACCTTCGCATTGTAGTTTGCGCAGAGCGCCCCTCACGAGCGCCGTGATTTTTTATTTAGGTGCACTGCACAAAATTGTCAAGCGCTTCTTCGCATGTGCAATATGGCGGCGAGGTTCTTCAAATAATTGCAACCCATTAACCGACCCGTAACCACAGCGCTCTAGTCTCAGGAGGTGTGGTGTTCAGGTAACGGCGCCCCAGTGTTGTCGCTTTGGGTTGAGGTTTGAGTATGTCGATGGTTTCAGCCGCCGCCCTCCACGGGCGCGTCCTGTCCGCCCTTGTGCTTTGCGGTATCGCAGCCACAGTCCTGGTTGTGGATTCCAGCTCCGCCGAGGCCCGTGGCCGCAAGCATCACAAGCGCCCCCATGCAGGCGCAGGATATACGCCTCCATTCTCCGCCATGGTTCTGGACGCAAACACAGGGCGGGTGCTCTACGCCGACCATGAAAATGACCTGCGCCATCCGGCCTCCGTCACCAAGGTCATGACCCTCTACATGCTCTTCGAGCAGCTCGAGAAGGGGCGCTTCTCCCTCGACGACGAGATCCAGATTTCCAGTCACGCGGCCTCCATGGCCCCCTCAAAGCTTGGCCTGCGCCCGGGAACAACCATCAGCGTGGAAGACGCCATCAAGGCCGTCGTCACCAAGTCCGCCAATGACATCGCCGCCGCAATTGCTGAAGCCGTGGGCGGCACGGAAGAACGCTTCGCCGAAATGATGACCGCCAAGGCCCATAGCCTAGGCATGAGCCGCACGCACTACGCCAACGCCTCCGGCTTGCCCAATTCATCGCAGGTGACTACGGCCCGCGACCTCATCACGCTTGGCCGCTCCATTCAGGAGCGATTCCCCCGCTATTATGCCTATTTTTCAACCCATCAGTTCACCTTCCGTGGCGCGACGATGGGCAATCACAACCATCTGCTCGGCCGCGTCGAAGGTATGGACGGCATCAAGACCGGCTACACCAACGCCTCCGGCTTCAATCTGCTGACCTCGGTGAAGCGCGGCAACCGTCGCATCTTCTCGGTGGTGCTGGGTGGAAAGACCGCCGGCGGTCGCGACCGCATCATGGCCGGCCTTATCGAGGACCACCTCGATTCCGCGTCGTCGACTAAAACCATGGTCGCTGACGCCTCCCCGGCTGAAACCAGGCCTGCTCCCGTCGCCACCGCCTACACGGCCCCCGCGTCTGCCCCAAGCCTCCCGACAGTGGCGGAAAAGCCCCGCCCCACTGAGGACCGCACCGCCTCTATCCCACAGGTGGCAAAGGCCGCCACAGCGCCGAGCCCCGCGCAGACCCGGGCGGCTGAAAAGCGATCTGCTAAGGTCGCCAAGGCGGAAGCCGTCAAGCCGGTCGCCGCAAAGGCTGCATCCGCCAAGGCCGAGCCGGCCCGCCCGTCCGCAGCCATGAGCGGCACGATGATCCAGATCGGCGCCAGCGATGAGATGGGCAAGGCCAACGAGCTTCTGGCGAAGGCCCGCGGCAAGGCCCCGGCCCTCTCTGGCGCCACTTCATTCACCGAGAAAGTGAAGAGCCGCTCAGGCACGCTCTATCGGGCAAGGTTCGCCGGACTGACTGAAACCAAGGCGGAAGCCGCCTGCAAATCTCTCAAAAGGTCAGGCTTTTCCTGCTTCACCACCAAGAATTAGGTAGGGAAACATTTTCCTCCCTGCTGCGTTTGTCTGTGTCTTTTGCGTAAGTGTATCGGAGTTACCCATGTCTGCTCATCAGGACAGCCTTGGCTTCATTGACCATGGCGGCCAGGGCCGTCGGCCCCCCGTAGTCGGGATGCAATTTCTTCATGAGCGTGCGATGCGCTCGGGCGATCTCTTCGCCAGAGGCTCCCTTCGCAAGCCCCAGAATTTCATAAGCTTCATCCTCGGTCATGCCGGTCGCGGCACGCTGACTCCGGCCCCGCGCGTCGGCGTAAGCCTCGCCTGCAGGACGCCAGCCGGGAAACCTGCTGTCGAGATAAGCCTCTAGCAGCAGCGCCCCTTCGGGATCGTCGCGTCGGCAATGGGCGAGGACCTCCTCGCATTGCGGACGCGACAGATCATCGAGGCGCCGGCCCATATATGCGCCCGCCAGAACCGAGCCCCCCAAGGCGCCATTGTCGTGGCTTAGCTCCATCTCGATCATGGCGGAGCGCATCCGCGAGACCGGGCCTGTCCCACCGCCGAACTTGCCAAACATCCGCGCGAAAGCGGGAGGATTGGCGAAGCCGAGCAGATAGAGCCCGAAGCCCCCGACTGCGACCGCAGCCTCCATCTGCCCGCGCATCAACATGAAAGCAGCGCCCGCAAGAGCGGCGTAGCCGCCTAGCTGCTTCACATAGCGGGCGAGTTTCGCCGGATCCGCATTGGTGAAAGCGTTTTTCGCATACCAGAGTATGACCAGCACGCTGATGACGACCACAAGCTGCGGGATCATGAAGTGCTCCTCCGCAGCGTCGGCATGAACAGGTCGTTGGCCAAAGGATTCGCGGCTCCGTTGAGATTTGCTCTACATCGTATCCGCGCCGCCAAACAGCAAGCCGCTTGGCGGTTAGGAGTCGTCTAGTCGAATATCTTCCGGGCTCTGTCGGCGACATCGCGGGGCGTCTTCAACATGCGCGCGAGGATCTGATCGGAGTCCGGCCCATTGATCGGGTGCACCGGCAGATACTGTTTCACCATCTCGGCCTTGAAGACCGGGTCCTTCATCAGGGCATCGAAAGCCTTGCGAAGGATCGCCAGCCGCTCGGCGGGAATGTCGCGCGAGACGATGAAGGGGCGGCCCACCTCATCCTCCGCATTGACCACCGCCAAAAGTTCCTTTTGCTCCGCACTCGTGGCGAATTCCTCGATAAAGCGCGCGCCGTCAGGCATATCGGCCTCCTTGTCGCGGGTGAAGCGCACGAAAGGATGGACCTTGCCCTCCGTGATCCAGGCCTGGGGAATGCTGTGGTAAGAGCCGCAATCGCCATCAAGCTCGCCCCGCTCGATGGCGAGGCGCTGTTCGCTGCTGCCGGGGAAGCCGAGAATTTGTTTCACGGGCGCATTGAAGACCTCGCGCATGGTCGCGCCATTGACGTAATTGCCGGACCCCTTGCCGGTGGCGCCAAGGATGAATTCCTTGCGCGCCATCATGTCGACCCACGACTTCACGCCATTGGCGCCATAGCCGTAGCAGACGCGGAAATCCGGCGTCACGACGCCAATAAATGTGTATTTCCTGAAATCAATCGGAACCTTGTCAGGCTGCGCCACAGACTGGACGATGAGGCCGGGATTGAAAATCGCCATCACCGTACCGTCCTTGGGCTGAGTGGCGTCGAGCGCGCGCACCGCCGTCAGACTACCTGCGCCCGGCATGTTCTGGACGATGAGCGTTGGCTTGCCGGGAATGTGGTCGGCGAGAAACCGCGCGAGCTGGCGCCCATAGGCGTCATAGCCGCCGCCGGGCGTAAAGCCGACGATGACGCTGACGGTCTTGTCCTTGTAGAAATCATCAGCCGCATGCGCGGCGCCGCTCCAGATGAACCCGCCAAGCGCGAGCGTCACGCTCCCAAGCGACCGGATATTTCGCACAAATTTCATGGCGCCCTCCCTTTGTTGAAGGCAGCATGCCCCCGCGTTCGGCGCTTGGCAACGGAGGGAAGGTTCAGAGCAGGCCGAGATCGCGCAGCTCCCGGCGTAGTTCTTCCGGCATTTCAGCAAGTTCGCCAGCGCCTGCGGCGAGATCCTTCGGCGCCTCGTGATCGACGAGATAACGCCAACCCTGGAACGGGCGCTGCGGACGCGGCATGACCTGCACAACAGTGGGATCAAGGACGATCTGGCAACGGGCGATGCCCTGCGAGTCCGTCATCTGGCGCAGATCGGTTACGAGCTGGCGCGCGGCGATCTGGCCCTTGATGACCCAATAGAGCGAGCCGCCGTCGAGCACCTCCTGCGCGCGCTTGGGCGCGGAGCGAGTCGTATGGACCTGCTCGGCCGGAAGGGACGCGGCGCGCTTCATGACGAGGGTCGCGGCGATCCACTCCTCCAGATCGTGGATCGAGTCGGCTCCGACGCAGAGTTTGATGATGTGTAATGGCATCCATGCCTTGTAACTGGCGCAACGACAGGTGCAAGCAGGCGACAAAGTCATGCACAGGGAGTGTTTTTATTCTCCTATACTTGAACTTGACCAATAATTCGTGGAATTGTGCGTGGCAAAGGATGTCCACCATGTTCGAAACAACACGCCCGGCCGCGCCCACCCACGCCCTGCGAGGCCCGGCGCTCACCTTCCGCGCAGATCCGTTCCTTGAGGGACTTGAGGCGGCGATGGTCTATGAATCCGACGCCATCGTGGCGATGGGCGCAGGCAAGATCACGCATTTCGGCCCGGCCGATAAGGTCCAAGCGCAACTATCGCCGGATCTACCTGTGCGCAATGTCGGGCCAGACGCGCTGATTTCGGCGGGCTTTCTCGACACCCATGTGCATTTTCCGCAGGCGCCGGTCATCGCCTCCTTCGGCACGCAATTGCTCGACTGGCTGGAGACCTACACTTTTCCCGCCGAGGGCGCCTTCGCCGACAAGGACCATGCCCGCGCGGTGGCGAAGATCTTCCTGCGGGAATCCCTGCGCAACGGCATCACCACGAGCTGCGTCTACGGAACCGTTTTTCCCCAGTCGGTCGACGCCCTCTTCGAAGAGGCGGAACGGCTGAACATGCGCATGGCGGCGGGAAAGGTGATGATGAACCGCAACGCGCCAGCCTATCTGCTCGACACCGTGCAAAGCTCCTATGACGATTCAAAAGCGCTGATCGGGCGATGGCATGGGCGCGGACGGCTGATGTACGCCATCACGCCCCGCTTCGCCCCCACGAGCACCGACGAACAGCTCGCCGCCGCAGGCGCGCTCTGGCGCGAACATCCCGACTGCTACATGCAGACCCATGTGTCCGAAAATCTCGACGAGATCGCATGGGTGCGTGACCTCTTTCCCGCGCGCAAAAACTATACGGATGTTTATGACCATGCCGGCCTATGCGGGCCGCGCGCGGTCTTCGCCCATGGCGTTCATCTGGACGAAGATGAAATGTGCTGCATGCACGGGACAGGCTCAGCCATCTCACATTGCCCGACATCCAATTCCTTCATTGGCAGCGGCGCCTTCAACCTGTCACGCGCCAAACGCGCCGACAGGCCGTTGCGCGTGGGACTGGGCACCGACATTGGCGGGGGCACGTCTTTCTCGATCATGACGACGCTGGGCGAAGCCTATAAGGCGGGCATGGCGCACAAGCATCGGCTTACAGCGGGTCATGCGCTTTATCTGGCGACGCGCGGCGGGGCGCAGGCCATGTATATCGAAGACAAGGTCGGCTCCATCGCGCCGGGCATGGAGGCCGACCTCGTCGTACTCGACATGAAATCAACGCCGCTGATCGACTACCGCATGGGCTTCGCGAAAGACATTCACGAAGCCCTGTTCATCCAGATGACGCTGGGCGACGATCGCGCAGTGCAGGCGACATATGTGGCGGGCGAATTGCAGTATGAGAAGGCCATGGGTTAGTTTAAGTCAGTTTATCTCACGCAACGCTTGCAGCTTCTCGCCCCCTTGTGGGGAGAGATTTGAGAGTGGGGGTCGTGAGGCCTTTATAGTGAGCAGCTTTAACTAACGCGCTCACGATCAGCATGCGCAGACCCCCACCCCGTCACGCTTTGCGTGCCGACCCTCCCCACAAGGGGGAGGGTAAATTAGCCCCGCCCGACGAACGGCATCTTCGTCGCCATGACAGTCATGAACTGCACATTTGCCTCAAGCGGCAGGTTCGCCATATAGACCAGCGCGTCGCCAACATGGCTTAGGTCCATCAGCGGTTCGGGCGCGACTGTTCCGTTGGCTTGCGGCACGCCAGCGCGCATTCGGCCGGTCATATCCGTTTCAGCGTTGCCAATATCGATCTGGCCCACAGCGATATCGTATTTGCGACCATCGAGCGCGGCGGCTTTCGTGAGGCCGGTCATGGCGTGTTTCGTCGCCGTATAGGCTGCTGAATTGGGACGCGGCGCGTGGGCGGAGATCGAGCCGTTGTTGATGATACGCCCGCCCTGCGGGTTCTGCCGCTTCATGATGCGAAAGGCGTGCTGGGTGCACCAGAAGGCGCCGTTGAGATTGACGTCCACAACCGCCTTCCAGCGCTCCACCTCGACATCTTCAAGCAGGCCGGGCGGTGCGAAGAGCCCAGCATTGTTGAACAGAAGGTCGAGCCGTCCATAGGTCTCGTCAATGGCGGCGAACAAAGCCGCGACCTGCGGCTCTTCAGCGACATTGCAAGGAACCGCAAGCGCCTCGCCACCTGTCGCCACAATCTCGGCGGCGACCGCATCGAGCGGGTCTTGCCTGCGCCCGGCAAGCACCAGCGTGAAGCCCGCGCCAGCCAAAGCCAGAGCCGCGGCGCGGCCGATGCCTGAGCCGCCACCTGTCACAAGCGCGATCTTCTTCATGTCGTTGCCCCCTCTTCCTCGATGGCGAATTCGGTCTCTTTGCTGCGCATAAGCTCACGCAATATCTGGACGCCCGCCTGCAGGCACAGAATAGCCGAGATTACGTCAACCGCCATCTGAGGCCATGTGTCAGGAGCGAAGCGCGCGGCCATCGTCGCCAGTGCATAAAAGGTCGAGGTCATCGCGTCGTTGCGCGCCGATAGCCAGGTGGCCTCGATGACGGGATGGTGCGAACGACGAAAGCGCCAGAGCAAAGCAACCACCGCCCAAGCTTCCGCAATAATAAGCAGGCCTGCTATCGTGATGCTTAAAGACTCAACCTCGGGTGGATCGACAAAGGCGCGCCAGATTTGCCAGAGCGTGACGAGGCCAGCGCCAAGCAGCACCAGCGCGAGAGCGAAGGCCGCCCAGCGCTCCGCCCGGACGCCGCGCCCAAAAGCGGCGGCGGCGGTGGCGTAGATGACCACATCATAAGTCCATTCGAGACCATCGCGGATGAGAAAGCGCGAGTCAGTCGCAAGGCCATAGGTGGTCTCGCCGACGCCGATGGCGAGCACCATCGCCGCGAGCAAGATGATCGTGCGGTTATATCGTCTGGCCTCGTTCGCGTCATGAGTCTCGCGCATGGCCCATTGTGGCGCAAATCAGCGCGGCGGGGAAATCTCGGCCGCGCCCTTCGCCATGCGACGCTTCTCGGCGAGAATCTTCGGCCAGACCTTTGCGATATTGGCCTCAGTTTCCGAACTCCAACTGGGCCCAGCTTTCGCCAGAGGCGTGGGCGCATCATCCTTGGCGGGAACAAGGTGGACGATGCGATAGCCGCGCGCCTTCAGGGCGCGAAGAAGCTCCGGCAGCATCTTCGCGGTCTGCGGGCGCGTGTCATGCAAGAGGATAATTCCCTTGCCCGTCTGATCGAGCCGCGAAAGCAAAAGCTCCATGGTCTTCTGCGGGCTCATATCGACCCAGTCTGAAGCCCAGAGATCTGCGCCGAAAATGGCGATGTCGCGCCGCGCGAGCCAGGCGTTAAGCTCGGGCGTATCGGCGAAACCGGGATAACGGAAGAAAGGCGTGCGCGGCGCGGCGCCTGCCTGCCCGAAGGCCGCGCGGTCGTCGGCGGCGAAGCCCTGATCCATATCGGCCTTGGCCGCAGCTTCGCCAAGGCCGCGCATGGTGATGAAGGGGTGGCTGAAGGTATGATGGCCGATGGTGTGGCCGCGCGCACGCTCCCGCGCGACGATTGTGGGATTGGCCTCCGCATTACGACCTACGAGGAAGAAGGTCGCCTTCACACATTCATCGTCGAGCGCCCTGAGGATCGGCCCGGTGGTGGCGGGTAGCGGCCCATCATCGAAGGTCAGGACCACTTCGCCCTTCTCCAGCGCCAAAGTCTGTGGATAAGATTTCAGGCCAAGCTTCAGGCCTCCCTTGGGATTCACCTCCAGCACGCGCGACACGCCCAGCGCGTCGGGCCGCGGGCAAGCCTCTTGCGCCAGCGCCGGAACGCAGGCCCAAAGGCCAGCAAGCGCAGCCATTCGCAAAAGCACATGAAACGCCATCCACCAGATCCTTGTTTGATGGTCTGGCTGAAGATTGCCAGCGCCAGACTCCACACGTAAGTAGCACAGGTCCCTCGCGCCTGAACGGAGCGCCATGTCCGACGTCGCCGCCAAAGATCAGACGCCCGACCCCATCGGCCTCTATGACGAGGAAGGCGATATTCGCCGTCCCTTCGTCGAGGCTGTCGCGCAGACCATCGACCGCCAGGACATCAAGGCCCTGCTTGAGTTGGTCGGCGATCTGCATGAGGCCGATCTTGGCGCCCTGATCGAGGCGCTCGATCATGAGGACCGTCCCCGTCTTATCGAGCTTATGGGGCAAGAATTCGACTTTGCTGCGCTTACGGAAGTCGATGACAGCGTTCGCGAGGACATTCTTGAAGAATTGCCGCCCGAGACGGTGGCCGAAGGCATGCGCGACCTTGAGAGTGACGACGCTGTCGCCATTCTGGAAGACCTCGACCGGGAAGAACAGGCCGAGATTCTCGAGGCCATGTCGCCCATCGACCGCGCCGCACTGCAACGCTCGCTCGACTACCCCGAATATTCAGCCGGTCGTCTCATGCAGACGACCCTGCTCACCGCCCCGCCCTTCTGGACCGCAGGCCAGACGCTCGACCATATCCACGACGCCAGCGACGATGACTTGCCCGATTCCTTCTTCGAGGTCTTCGTCGTCGATCCATCGCACCATCTTTTAGGCAATGTGTTCCTCGACACGCTGGTGCGCGCGCGCCGCTCGGCCCGCCTTGATGAATTAATGCAGGAGCGCCGCTCGGTCCATGTGACCGAGGATCAGGAAGAGGTCGCGCGCGTCTTCGAACGCTACAATCTTATCTCCGCCCCAGTGACTGAGAAAAACGGCCGTCTGGTCGGCGTCATCACCATCGATGACATCGTGGACGTCATCGAGGAAGAGGCGGAAGAGGACATCAAGGCGCTCGGCGGCGTGCGCGCGGGCGAAGAACTTTCGTCCTCGGTCATGTGGATCACGCGCAGCCGTTTCACCTGGCTCTTCGTCAATATGCTCACCGCCTTCATGGCGTCATCCGTGCTGGGCGTCTTTGCTGACGAGCTTGAGAAAATGGTGGCGCTGGCGGTGCTCGTGCCCATCGTCGCGAGCCAGGGCGGCAACGCCGCCACCCAGACAATGACGGTTGCCGTGCGGGCGCTTGCCACCCGCGAACTCTCCTCCAGCAACGCCATGCGCGTCGCCATGCGCGAGGTCACCGTCGGGCTGCTGAACGGCGTGGCTTTCGGTATTCTTACCGGCATCGGCGCAAGCCTGTGGTTCGCCAGTCCGGGGCTTGGCGTTGTGATCGGGCTTGCGATGATCACCAATCTCGTCGCGGGTGCGATCGGCGGCATCATGGTGCCGTTGACGCTGGAGAAGCTGGGCTATGACCCTGCCGTTTCCTCCGGAGCCTTCGTCACCACAGTAACGGATGTAGTCGGAAATTTTTCATTTCTTGGCATCGCAACCCTCTGGTTCGGCCTGGCGCATTAACGAAGCATTTGCACATGCGCTTTAAAATTCAGCTCATGTTTAGTTTGCGTAATGTACCCCAGCGTTTGAAGTCGCCCCTCGTCGCCGCCCTTACGGCCGTGACGCTTGCTGGCTGCGGCTCCGCCATCCCCTTCGTCGAGACGACGGGATCAATCCACAGAAGCGCGGCTCATCCGCCAAATAGCGCCTTCACGGGTCCCTTCCCGCATGATTTCCCGATTCAGGGCATCGACGTTTCCAAGTATCAAGGCGACATCGACTGGGCGCAGGTGAAAGCCAGCGGCGTGCAGTTCGCCTATATGAAGGCGACTGAAGGCGGCGATCATGTCGACGAGAAATTCCAGCAGAACTGGAAAGGCGCCAAAGCCGCAGGCGTTGCGCGCGGCGCCTATCATTTCGTCCACTGGTGCCGTCCGTGGCGTGAAGAAATGCGCAATTTCAAGCAGGTCGTGGCGGTTGAGCGCGACGCTCTGCCTCCCGTGCTCGATGTCGAGGCCACACCAGAGTCCAAGACTTGCAAGCGCCGCCTCGAAAGAGGCCCAGCGGTGGCAGAGATACGCGAAATGTTGCGCGAGATGGAGCGCCATTACGGCAGGAAACCCGTCATCTATACGACAGTGGATTTCTACGAGCACATCTTGAACCCAAGCGAGCTCGAAGAATATCCGATCTGGATCCGCTCGGTGAAATATTCGCCGCATGTGAAATACGGTTCTCGCAACTGGCATTTCTGGCAATTTCAGTCAGATGCGAAAATTCCGGGCATCGTGGGCAATGTCGATCGCAACGCCTTCAAGGGCGACCACAAGCAGTGGCTCGCCTTCATGGGCATGGAAGACCTCGACAAGCCACGCGACCTTCCCGTCAAGACCGCTGGAACCTCGCAGGTCCTGCTGCCGTTCTGATTTCAGGACAGCTTCGCAGGAGTTCAACATGCGCGTATATCCGGGCATTGCACTGGCCTTGGCGCTTGCTTGCATGTCGCCCGCAATGGCTCAGATTGAAGTCGGCGGCAGCGCGGGCGCTGGAATATCGCTTGGGGCGCCAGACCCAATGCTGGATCCTGCGAAGTCCGGGACTGCGCCGGCTCTGGAAAGCGGCCTAACCGCCGCCCAGCGCGTGACCATCGCGACCGCTATTGAGAAGGACCGTCCCCCGCGCAGCGCCGCTATTCTGGTGGGGCTTTTCGTGCCGGAGAAGACGCCGCTGCGCAATCTTCCAGCGGCGGTCATCACGATCATCCCGGCCTATCAGGGCTATAAATATTTCATGGCCGGGCGTGATCTGACGGTCGTGGAGCCCATGGCGCGGCAGGTGGTGAACGTGATTAATCTCAACCCGGACAAAAAGCGCGCGCGCAGGCAAGAGATGCGCTGAAGCGAGGTCCCGGCTATAAAGAGGGGCGAAACTTTAAATGAGCCGCTCCCATGAATGCTGACAGCATGAATCGCATCGACACGCTCGCCAATATCGGCTCATCGCTTCTGGGCGTGCAGATGGAGGCGGGCGAGCTTGGCCCTGCGGATGTCTCCGAAAACATCTGGGTCTTTGGCTATTGCTTCGGACTGTTCGAGGCCATGGCGCGCTACGCCAATCTCGACCAATATACCGATGGCATGCGCATGATGAGCGCGGGCTTCGGCCGTCTGGTCGCAGCACCGGCGCAGGGCGCAGTCCTTTTCCGCCTCGCGCTCGACAAGCAGGAAGACCACGCCTTTCAGGAAGGCGCCGCCGTGGGCGAGGCTGATCTTCTGGCCTGGGCCAAGGACGCCAACGCCCTGCCAGCCAATCTCACGCGATATGCGCGGCGCAAGGTGGATCAGGCCTGAGCTTTCCAATCGCCGCAACGATCCTGTAAGCTTCCCCCGCGCGGCCGCGCTTCTTGCAGGGAACGAACATGCTCAAGCTCTGGGGACGGACCAATTCGCTGAATGTGCAGAAAGTGCTTTTCTGCCTTGGAGAGCTTGGCCTGCCATTCGAGCGCGTCGATGCGGGCATGCAGTTTGGCTTGGTGAAGAGCGCAGAATATATGGCGATGAACCCCAACTCGGTGGTGCCTACGCTCGAAGACGACGGCTTCGTTCTCTGGGAATCGAACGCCATCGTCCGCTACCTTGCGGCGCGCCATGGAGCGGGCACGCTCTCGCCCACCGATCCGCGCGCCAGAGCGCAAGCCGACCGCTGGATGGATTGGCAGCAGACGAGCCATAACCCCATGCTGACCAAGGTGTTCTGGAACCTCGTGCGCCAGCCCGGCGGCGTTCCGCAGGACGAGTTCAACGACGCCTGCGCCAAGGTCGAGCGCGCCATGGATATTCTTGAGGAGGCGCTGGCCCATAGCGTCTGGCTCGGCGGTGAGGCCTTCACCATGGCCGAATGCGCGCTCGCGCCGGGCGTCCATCGCTATCTACACCTTCCCATGGAGCGCAAGGCGCGGCCCAACGTGACGCGTTGGTATGAGGCCGTGCTGGAACGGCCTATGGCGCGCAACATTCTCCTGCTTCCACTCACCTGAGAGTTTTGTCATGAACGACCTTTCCGCCGCCGTCACGCGCCTGCCCATCGCTGGCGGTCTAATTCCCGCCATCGGTCTTGGCACCTTTCGCCTGACGGGCGCCAGCGCCGTGGAGTCCATCAGCAGCGCGCTCTCGCTTGGCTATCGCCACCTCGATACAGCCGCCATGTATGAAAACGAGGCGGAGGTGGGCGCGGGCCTGCGCGCCAGCGGCGTGCCGCGCGACGAGGTTTTCATCACCACCAAGGTCTGGACCACTGATATCGCCCCCGGCGATTTACAGGCGAGCGCACAGGCGAGCCTTGGGCGTCTGAAGCTCGATCAGGTCGACCTCTTACTGATCCACTGGCCGAACAAATCCATCCCACTCGCCACCTCCATCGAGGCGCTGTGCGACGCAAAGCGGCGCGGCTATGCGCGCAACATCGGCGTGGCGAATTTCCCATCTGAAATGCTCGACGACGCCGTGCGGCTCGCGGCGCTTCATGGGGAGAAGATCGCGACCAACCAGTGCGAATATCATCCGCGCCTGTCGCAGACGAAGGTGCTGGAGGCCTGCCGCAAACATGGCGTGGTCTTCGTGTCTTACTGCCCGCTGGGACAGGGTCGCATGACCGATGACGACGCCATCGCGCCCATCGCCGCCAGACATGGCAAGACGCCCTCGCAGATCGTGCTGCGCTGGCATGTGCAGCAGGGCGTGGCCGCGATCCCCAAAGCCGCAAGCGCGGGCCACCAGCGCGATAATCTCGACGTATTCGGCTTCACTCTGCCCGAAGACGACATGCGCGTGATTTCAGCGCTGGCGCGGCATGATGGGCGATTGGTGAAGCCGGGCTTTGGGCCTGAGTGGGATCGCTGATCCCTACTCGCTCCTTGGCAGGCCAAGCCTGTAGACGCCGCGGAAATCGTCGGGATCGGCGGGCTTGCCCTTGCGATAGATGATCAGCCTTCCCTGCCGGGCCATTCCCACGGCGGTGGCGCGCACCTGCGTCAGCCAGTTACGCCAACCCAGATCATCCTCGCCCCGCGCCTGCGAGAAAGCTTTGGCGGCGTCGGTGGGGCAGATCGACTTTTCGGCGCCGCGCTCGGCGCAAAGCCGCAGGATCGTCTCCTCAAGCGGCAGACGTTCGGGCTTGTCGGGCGCCGGCTTGGGGGGCTTGGGGGCTTTGGGGGTCTTCGTGGAATCTTGGCTCATGCCCTCGACATGCGCGGATGAGAGCCCCGCGTCAAGCGGCGGTGTTTCAGTCCTCCAGCGCCCGCCGCGCATCTGACCTGAACTGGCGGGCAGCCATCACGGCCATTACGGCCAGCGTCGTCGCCATGAAAGCGTAGGGGCCGAGGAACCAGCCGAAATAGGCGAGCGCGAAGAAGAGCGCCCGCTGGCCTCGCGTAAAATGTGAGCCTGCCGCGATGTTCATGCGCGCGGCGCGGCGCACCATGGCCGCGCGCGCAACCTCGTCAGGATCGGAACGCGCAGGCGTCGCGCCAATGAGAATCGCTGTGAAATTGAACAAACGATAGGCCCAGGCGAACTTGAAGAAGGCGTAGCCGAAGATGACGAGCAGGCCGACAATCTTCAACTCCCAAAGCACGCGATCAGGCACGAGCCCCATCGAAGCGTCGCTGAAGATCTTCAGCATGTCGTCGGTGGCGCGTAACATGGTGGCGGTGCCGCCGATGGCGATGAGCGAGGTGGAGGTGAAAAAGGCCGCGCCATTCTGCAGGCTCCCCATGATTGAGGAATCGACCATGCGCACGTCACGGCGCGACATTTCCTCCATCCAGCGGGTACGATACTGATCCATGGAGTGGTTGAGGCCGTCTCGATGCATCAGCCCCTTGCGCACAGCCACGTTATAGCTGACCCAAGCGACAAGGAAGAAGCCCAGCGCCACAACATCGGGTAAACTGAGAACCATCGCCGTCTCGCCTCGAATCGGAACCATGAGAATGCGCCCAGCCGCCGTCCGCCGCAACAAGGAGCCACGATGAGCGCGCCCCAACCGCGCGGCAAGGGACGGCTGGTGCGCATAGGCACGCGCGAGGTGCGCGCCCATGGCCTGAGAGCGAACGTCTGGCGCGATCTGTTCCACCACAGCATGACCGTACCGTGGAGCCTGTTCTTCGCCAGCTTCGCGGTGGTGTTCCTGACCGTGAACACATTCTACGCCATGCTCTATTGGCTCGGCGATGCGCCCATCGCAAATGCGCGGCAAGGGTTCGAAGACCTCTTTTATTTCTCCATCGAGACGCTTGCGACTGTGGGTTACGGCGATATGCATCCGCAGACGAGCTACGGGCACCTCGTCGCGACCATCGAGATCTTCACGGGCATGTCGATTCTGGCTGTCATGACAGGCATGGTCTTCGCGCGATTTTCAAAGCCACGCGCCAGAGTGCTGTTCGCCAGACATCCCCTTATTGGCCCCTATGAGGGCGGCGAAGCCTTCATGCTGCGCATGGCCAACGCCCCCCACAACATGGTGACCGAGGCCACCGCCAAACTCTGGATGACGCGCGTCGAGACCACCGCCGAAGGGCAGATGATGCGACGCTTTCACGAACTCAAACTTGAACGCGCCCAAAACCCGGTCTTCGCTTTGAGCTGGACCATCTTCCACGTCATCGACGAAACGAGCCCTCTGTATGGGCAGGATGCGCAGACGCTGGAGCGCTCGCAAGCGAGCTTCGTCGTCACGCTCAGCGGACTTGATGAAACCTCCGGCCAGTCCATGAACGCCCGGAGCGGCTATGACCATCAAACCCTGCGCTGGCGCCACTTCTATGTGGACATTCTTGGTCAGGACGACGACGGCATGGCGATCATCGACTATGGCCGTTTCCACGACACACAGGTCCTGCCCGATCATGGACAGACGCCTCCCACCTGCTAGCATCGCATTCCCATCAGGAGAGAATACATGTCGATCACTGTCGCGGTCGTTGCGCAAGGCTCTATGGGCGCAGGCGTGGGCGCTGCGCTGGCCAAAGCCGGCGCGACGGTCATCACCTCCCTTGAGGGGCGCAGCGCGCACAGCGCCGCCCGCGCAAGCGCAGCAAACATGCAGCCTGCGAGCGACCCGGACATGGCGCAGGCGGATTTTATCCTCTCCATCGTGCCGCCCGGCGATGCGCTGGCCTTCGCGCAACGCATGGCGCCGCATCTGCGCATGGCGGGCCACAAGGCGGTCTTCGCCGACCTCAACGCTGTGAACCCCGACACTGCGAAGATCATCGCTCACGAGATCGAGCCCACGGGGGCGCGCTTCGTCGATGGCGGCATCATCGGCACTGCGCCCAAGGAGGGCTACACGCCCGCCATCTATTGCTCTGGCGCCAACGCCCCCGCCATGGCGGCGCTGCGCGACTATGGGCTCGATATAAGGGTCATGGAGGGAGACGTCGGCGCGGCCTCGGCGCTCAAGATGAGCTATGGCGGCATCAGCAAGGGCCTGACCGCGCTCAGTTCGGCCATGATGCTCGCTTCCGTTCGAGCCGGAGCAGACCACGACCTGCGCGATGAACTCGCCCGTAGCCAGCCCCAGCTCACGGCATGGTTCGAGCGTCAGACGCCGGCCATGTATTCCAAGGCCTATCGCTGGGTGGCGGAGATGCGGGAAATCTCGCAATTCGTCGCCGAAGACCCTGCCGCCTCGGACCTTTTCGAGGCTATCGCGAAGTTCTACGAGCGCATGGCCGCCGACCACGCAGGCGCCAAGGCCGAGACAGGCGCGCTGGCGGCGTTTTTGGG
>CANBVC010000021.1 GCA_947372795.1 Beijerinckiaceae bacterium | reverse complement strand
AGGCAACTGAATCGGCTCCGAAAGCCGCAGCCAAGTCTGCGCCAGCGCCCGCCAAGCCCAAGGCGAAGCCTGCGCGCAAGCCGACTGCCGAAGTCGATGACGAAGACGCCACCAACTAAGGCCGCTTGAGCGGAATTTAAGGCGCCACTATGGTGCACATCCGTTCTCACGATCAGGCGTTTCCATGAGCCTCAAGAGCATGACAGGTTTTGCGCGCACGTCGGGCCATCGCCCGCCGTGGGACTGGGCTTGGGAACTCAAGGCCGTTAACGCCAAGGGTCTGGACGTGCGCCTGCGCCTGCCGCCCGGCTTCGAGCGGACTGAGGCGGAGGCTCGGGCGAAACTCACCAGCGGGCTCGCCCGTGGCACCGTTTACGCCACCCTGAGCGCCCAGCGAGAGGCCACCAGCCCCAAGGTGCGAATCAACACCGAAATGCTCGGCTCATTGCTGCAGGCGATCGAATCCCTGCCCCCCGGCTCCAGTCTGCGTCCCGCCTCAATGGACGGATTGCTCGCGATTCGGGGTGTGGTGGAAGTGACGGACGCCACTGATGATGAGCATATTCTGGCGGAAGCCGCCGCCGCCGCGCTCACGGGCCTTGAAGTCGCGCTGAAGGATCTTGTGGCGGCGCGCAAGGCGGAAGGCGCCGCTCTGCAGACAGTCCTGACCGCTCGGGTCGAGCGCATCGCTTCATTGACGCAAGCCGCTGAAGATTGCCCCGGACGCAAGGTAGATGCAGTGAAAGCCCGTCTCGCTCAATCAATCTCTCAGCTCACTGAAGCAAGCCCAGCGCTCGATCCCGCGCGCCTGCATCAAGAAGCGCTGTTGATGGCCGCCAAGGCGGACGTTCGCGAAGAACTCGATCGGTTGACAGCCCATGTGGCTGCTGCTCGCGAGCTTCTGGCGAGCGATGCCCCCGCCGGGCGCAAACTAGATTTTCTCGCGCAGGAATTCGCACGCGAGGCGAATACACTGTGCTCCAAGTCCAATGATACGGCGCTGACTTCTCTTGGCATGGAGTTGCGGATCGAGATCGAACAGTTTCGCGAGCAGGTGCAGAACATCGAATGAACGCGACTCATACCAATCAGGGCGCAAAGCCCATCGAGACCGGCCGCCGGGGCCTGATGCTTATCCTGTCGTCGCCTTCCGGGGCAGGAAAGACGACGCTTACGCGCATGCTGCTGCAGGACAAGTCTCTCGACCTGACTCTGTCAGTCTCCTCGACCACGCGCGAGCGGCGCACGTCGGAGGTGGACGGCATCCACTATCACTTCATCTCGCGCGATCAGTTCGACCGCATGCGCGGCGAGGATGAGTTTCTGGAATGGGCGGAAGTGCACGGCAATTTTTATGGCTCGCCCCGGGCCCCCGTAGAAGCGGTTCTGGCGCAGGGCCGGGATGTGCTCTTCGATATCGATTATCAGGGCACGCAGCAGGTGCGCCGCAAGGCCCCAGACGATGTCGTGACGATCTTCATCCTGCCGCCCACGATGAAAGAGCTGCGCGGACGGCTTGAGCGGCGAGCGGAAGATTCACCCGAAACCATCGACAAGCGGCTGACCAACGCCCGGCATGAAATCCAGCGCTGGACGGCCTATGATTACGTGCTCGTCAACGACGACCTGCAGCATAGCTATCGGCAGGTTCTGATGATCCTGGGGGCGGAGCGCCTGCGCCGCGCTCGTGCGCAGGACGCCGTTACGAGCTTCGTGAAAAACCTGCTCGCCGAATAATCAGCTCCCGCGTCCAGCCGCCCGGCGCAACTGCGCTCCGGCTGCGGCTATTTCAGCCACTAGCGCGCTGATATGGCCGCAGGATTGAGTGACGAGCGCTTGCGGCTCGCCCTCTTTCTGCGCGGGCGGCGCGACCGCAGCCCGGAACCCGAGCTTCGCAGCCTCCTTGAGGCGCAGGCCCGCATGGACCACTGGCCGCACAGATCCCGACAACGCCATCTCTCCGAAGTAAACTGTGTCTGCTGGCAGCACGGCGCCCGTAAGCGACGAGACCAGCGCCGCAGCCGCAGCGACATCCGCCGCTGGCTCACTGACCCTGAGACCGCCGGCAACATTTAGGTAGATATCGTGCTGGCCAAGCTTGAGCCCGCCATGAGCCTCGAGAACGGCGATGACCATGGACAGACGCGCTGGATCCCAGCCCACGACGGCCCGCCGGGGGGTGCCAAGCGCTGTAGGAGCCACAAGTGCCTGAACCTCCACCAGCACCGGACGCGTCCCCTCCATGCCAGCGAAGACCGCAGCGCCAGGAGCGGACGCGTCACGTCCTGACAAGAACAGCGCTGAGGGATTGGTGACCTCCGAAAGGCCCTGCCCCGTCATTTCGAAAACACCGATCTCATCTGTGGCGCCGAAACGGTTCTTCACCGCGCGGAGGATGCGGAAATGGCGCCCGCCGTCACCCTCGAACGAGACCACAGCGTCGACCATGTGTTCGACAACGCGAGGACCCGCAATCTGCCCGTCCTTGGTGACATGACCGACAAGGATCACCGCCGCACCACTGGTCTTGGCGTAGCGGATCAGCGCCTGCGCTGCGCCGCGAACCTGCGTGACCGTGCCGGGAGTGGACTCAACCGCTTCGGTCCACATGGTCTGGATGGAGTCGATGATGACGAGGGCGGGCGGACGGCCCTGCTGCAGGGTTGCGACGATATCCTCGACGCTGGTCTCAGCGGCCAGCTCCACCGGCGCATCGGCCAGTCCCAGCCGCTCGGCGCGCAGACGCACCTGCGCCACAGCCTCTTCGCCCGAAATATAAGCGACCCTATGCCCCTTGCGGGCCAGCGTAGCGCAAGCCTGAATCAAGAGGGTCGACTTGCCGATGCCCGGCTCGCCGCCAAGCAGAATGACGGAGCCCGGCACGAAACCGCCGCCCGTCACCCGGTCGAGCTCGCCAAGGCCCGATACGATGCGTGGCGGGCTCTTGGTCTCGCCCGTCAGGCCCTCGAGCGGAAAGACGCGTCCCTTTTTCGCGCCACGCGCAGCCTGCGCCCCGATGCCGGAGCCAACCTGCTCCTCGACGACGCAGTTCCAGCCATCACAAGCTTCGCATTTGCCCTGCCACTTCTGGCTGACGGCGCCGCAATTCTGACAGACGTAGTTGGAGCGGACCTTCGCCATGTCAGGCCGCGCGGGCGTTCGAAGGCGCGGCGGCCTTGTCGGCGGCGCCAATATAGCGGCGCAGCGACGAAAGCTGTCGCTCCAGCGAAATCTCCGCGGCCCTGAGTTCATCCAGCGCCGCCTCGACCCGAGCCGAAGCGTCATCGAAAGTTGGGGACCGGCCAAGGCGACGGGAGAGATCGAGTGGGGAATCAGCTGAGCAGCTAAGGGTCATGGTCGGCCTCACGGGAATCAATTGATAAGAACATTACAGGAACAAAATTGATCTGGCGAGAGGAAGCAGGTCAGCTTCTATAGCTACGGGCGTAGCGACGCCCCAAATTGGTCAGAATCTCGTAACCAATCGTGCCCGCCCGGGCGGCGACGTCATCGACCGTTATGGCCTCGCCCAACAATTCCACCATGGCGCCGGGGCGTACAGACGCAGGCACGTCGGTCACGTCGATCACCGTCAAGTCCATGGAGACGCGGCCAACGAAGGGGCAACGGCGACCTTCGACCAGCGCATCGCCGCCCGAATGGGACTCAGTCCCCATAAGCGAGCGCGGCAGGCCATCCGCATAGCCAACGCCGATGGTCGCCAATCGTGTGGGACGCTTGGCCCGCCACTGCGCATTATAGCCGACGCTCTCGCCAATCCCGATTTCACGCGTCTGAATGACGGGCGCGCGCAGGGTCACAACTGGGCGCATGGGATTGGGGGCGCCGGGCGTGGGATTGCCGCCGTAGAGGGCGTAACCGGGTCGGGCGAGATCGTAGAAAGGCTTTTGCGGCAGGAACAGTCCGGATGAATTCGCCATGCTGGCGCGCAGACCCGCAAAGGCGGCGCGCACGGCGTCAAATCGCGCGATCTGCTCAGCATTGTGGGTATCGCCGGGAGCCTCCGACGAAACGAAATGGCTCATCACCAGATCAAGCCCCAAAGCCTGTGCCTGCGGCGCTAGCGCCAGAGCCTCATCAACATGCAGGCCGAGCCGGTTCATGCCGGTGTCGACATGCAGAGCCGCAGCCACCTTGCCCGCAAGGCCGCTCGAACTCCAGACGCGCACGTCGTCCAGCGAGCCAAGCACGGGCTTGAGCGCATAGGTCGCATAAGGCGCAAGCCGCCCTACCCCATTAATCAAGCCATTCAACACATATATCGACGCATCGGCGCCCACGACGCCGCGAACCCGCGCGCCCTCCGAAGGATGCGCGACGAAAAAAGTGCGGCATCCGGTGTTAAAGAGCGCCTGCGAGGCTTCGTCGGAGCCAACGCCATAGGCGTCGGCCTTCACGACGGCGGCGCAGGCGGCAGGCGCGAGGCGCGCGGCGAGCTGGCGCCAATTATCCCTAAGCGCGCCAAGATCGATGATCAACTCGGCCTGAGACAGGCAGGCTTCGACCGGAGGAAAGAGGCTCACTCCAAACGCTCCGGCGTACGATCCTCGTGGGCGAGATTGCCGAAGCGGGTGAACTCTGCCTCGAAGGCGAGTTCGACCATGCCGGTGGGTCCGTGGCGCTGCTTGCCAATAATGACTTCGGCCTTGCCATGGGCGCGTTCCATCTCGGACATCCAGGCCAGATGCTCCTCGCTCCCAGGGCGCGGCTCGCGGTTCTTGAGGTAGTATTCCTCACGATACACAAACATGACCACGTCGGCGTCCTGTTCGATGGAGCCGGATTCGCGAAGGTCGGAGAGTTGCGGGCGCTTGTCGTCGCGGCTTTCCACCTGACGCGAGAGCTGCGACAGCGCCATCACAGGGACATTAAGCTCCTTGGCTAGAGCCTTGAGGCCAGTCGTGATTTCGGTCAGCTCTTGCACGCGGTTGTCACCCTTCGACTTCGATCCCGAGAGAAGCTGAAGATAGTCCACCACCAGCATATCAAGCCCGCGCTGGCGCTTCAGGCGACGCGCGCGCGCAGTGAGCTGCGCGATGGAGATGCCGCCGGTGTGATCGATATAAAACGGCACGGTCTGCATCTGCCGCGCGGCTTCTGTGATGTTCTGAAACTCTACGTCCGTAATGTCGCCACGGCGGATTTTATAAGACGGCACGCCCGATTGCTCAGCGATGATACGCGTGGCGAGCTGCTCGGAGGACATTTCGAGCGAGAAGAACCCGACGATGCCGCCATTCACCGTCTCAAGCGACCCATCGGGTCGCATCTTCGATTGATAGGCCTGCGCGATATTGAAAGCGATGTTGGTGGCGAGCGCGGTCTTGCCCATGCCGGGGCGGCCGGCGACAATCACAAGATCGGAAGACTGCAAGCCACCAAGTTTATGATCGAGATCGCTCATGCCGGTCGAAATGCCCGACAGCTTGCCTTCGCGCTCATAGGCCTTGGCGGCCATGTCGACGGCATGGGTCAGCGCGCTCGAGAAGCTCTGGAAGCCGCCATCATAACGGCCCTGTTCAGCGATCTCGTAAAGACGCCGCTCGGCCTCCTCGATTTGCTCGCGGGGCGACAGGTCGACCGGCGCGTCATAAGCGGTGTTGACCACTTCCTCGCCAATGACGATCAGCCTGCGGCGTGTGGCGAGATCGTAAATGCTGCGGCCATAATCCTCGGCGTTGATGATGGTCGTGGCCTCGGCGGCGAGGCGCGCGAGATATTGCGGCACGGTGACGCCGCCAAGATCATGATCACCCAGAAATGTCTTCAGCGTGACCGGCGTGGCGACCTTGCCTGCGCGAATCAACTGGGCCGAGATCTCGAAAATGCGCCGATGCAATTCTTCGGAAAAATGCTCGGCCCGCAGGAAATCAGACACGCGGTCGAAGGCGTCGTTGTTGACTAGGATCGCGCCCAGCAGCGCCTGCTCCGCCTCCACATTATGCGGCGGCGAGCGGTAGGCCTGAGCCCCCTGCTGGGAATTGGACGCGAGGCCGAAACGGCCTGCCAGATCTTCGACGACTGACATGATCTCAGCTGTAAATGGAGGGATTTAACGCAACGCCGCGCGAGCCCCGAACAATCTAGCGAATTGAACAGAACCTCGCGAGACTTGTGGCATGGGCGCGCTGCGCGGGCGAGTCCCGGCGTCTCATGTGCCCGCGATTCACAGGCTCCAAAAGCACCTTGACTAAGCAAAAACGCCCGGGACGAGTCCCGGGCGCTTCCGACTTTCAGTTCCGTAAGGCTGGAGAGATCAGAGCTCGCCGCCAGCTTCGGCCAGAGCCGCGCCGATTTCGAGGCCAAGATCGTCCATCGACATCTCTTCGCGGGTGGTGAGCTCTTCGCCCTTGGCCTGACGCTCGGCCTCGCCAGCGGAACGCGCGACGTTGATCGTGATCTTCGCCTCGACTTCGGGATGCAGAAGGATCGGGATCGCGTGCAGGCCGAGGGTCTTGATCGGCGAGAAGATGGCGACCTGATTGCGCCCGACGCTGAAGCCGCCAGCGGTGATCGTGTCGGCGATATCGCGGGTCGACACGGAGCCGTAAAGCTGGCCGGTCTCGCCAGCCTGACGCAGAACGACGAAGCTATGACCATTGAGCTTGTCGGCGACCGACTGAGCCTCGTTCTTCAGCTCGAGGTTGCGGGCCTCAAGCTGGGCGCGCTGGGATTCGAAATGCTTCTTGTTACCTTCGCTGGCGCGAAGAGCCTTGCCCTTGGGCAGAAGAAAGTTACGGGCGTAACCGTCCTTGACGCGGACGACTTCGCCCATCTGGCCAAGCTTGGCGACGCGTTCGAGCAAAATGACCTGCATGGTGTTCTCCTTAGTGGTTGTCTGAGAGGTTGGTGGGTGTGGGTTTGGGAAGCGACCGCCGCAGCGGCTTGACATTGTCGGCGACGCCGACGCCCGCCATGACGAAAAGTGGCAGCGGGAAAAGGAGGAACATCACGACATAGAGCGCCAAGAGGATGCCCGCGCGTCCCTGGCGGCCCATGGTCAGACGATGGATCGCCGTCAATCCTTGGAGGGAGAAGGCGACGCAGAGCGCCACAGCTGCGCTCGAAGCGAAAACGCGGGTAACACCGGGCGGCGCACAGGCGAGCGTCGCCAGCGCAAAGGCCGCCAGCGCCGACCGCGGCAGAAACAGATGGGTTGGCAGATCAGGCCATGTCTCACCAAACCGTCCCGAAATCATGGTGACGCGAGCCGCGAGCCAAAGGTTGAGCGACAGGGCCAAAATGCTCCAGAACGCCAGCATGGCGGGCATGCTCGCCACCACCAGCGACGAGAACTCCTCAACCGGCATGACGTCGGCCGCGTCTTCAACACCCCTGAGGTTTTTCAAAACCGTCGCAACGCTTGCCGCAAGCTCCCTTGCAGCGACATCAAGACCGCCATAGCTAACCGCCGCGAAGGCGACCGTGCCCCAGACAGCTATGATTGAAAGCGCCGCCACCGCTGTGAGCACGTACCCCGGCGAAAGCCGAAGTCCGCCAAAAACGTGGCGCGCGAGCCAGGCGAGCAGAAGCGCTGGAAAGGCGGTGGTGATGAGGAAGGTCAAGCCAAGGGCTGGCTGAAAAATCGCGGCCAGACATGCGCCAATTATAGCGGCGCCGAGGCCCACGACCAGGCCATAACCCATGCAGGCGATCATCAGGGGCATGGGAGCGAGGACGCTCAACCAAATGCCAGCCATCATGCCCTTCGTAGGAAGGACAAAGAGGACCCCAGCCGCAAGGCCGGCCCCTAAGGCTATCAGAATGCGTTGGGCCATTCGCCGAGCTGTCCCGCTAAAAAGCGGTTAGAGCGGACCAAGCCGCCCAACCAAGCCGTCACGGACCATTCCGTACGGCCGACGTACGCCCTCCCCGGAAACCGGAGAGGGCGATATCGAGTGATTAACGGATCACGTAGGGGAGCAGACCCAGGAAGCGCGCACGCTTGATGGCCTGACCCAGCTCGCGCTGCTTTTTGGCGGAAACCGCCGTGATGCGCGAGGGGACGATCTTGCCACGCTCAGAGATGTAGCGGGACAGGAGACGGACGTCCTTGTAATCAATCTTCGGCGCGCTCGGGCCCGTGAAGGGGCAGGTCTTGCGACGACGGAAGAAGGGACGACGGGTGGCTGCTGCAGCGGTCATCAGAAAGCTCCTCCTTCAGCCGCACCATCTTCGCGGGGGCGACGGGGACGATCAGGGCGCGGACCACGGCGGTCGCCGCGATCACCACGATCGCCGCGATCGTCACGGTCGCTGTCCTCGCGCTTGCGCATCATGGCCGAGGGACCTTCCTCGTGAGCCTCGACGCGCAGCGTCAGAAGACGCAGCACGTCCTCGTTAAGGCCCATCTGGCGCTCCATCTCGGCGATGGCCGCATGCGGGGCGTCGATGTTGATGAGGGTGAAGTGCGCCTTGCGGTTCTTCTTGATGCGGAAGGCCAGGGACTTGACGCCCCAGTACTCGACCTTGCCGATTTTGCCGCCATGGGCTTCGATGACGGTCTTCATCTGCTCAGTCATCGCCTCGACCTGCTGGGCCGTGACGTCCTGACGAGCCATGTAGATATGCTCATATAGAGCCATGATCTGCCTTTCTCTGTCTGTTGCGGCGCCGACGCGGAGCCCTTCGAGCCCGGAGAAAGGCTCGACGGATTACATATCGAAGGCGGAGACACGGGAAGAAGGGTGTATGACCCAATGTGGGCTTGCGCCCACCTTCCGTTCAGCCTCCGGCCGGAACCGTGAGAGTGCTTCTACACAATTCCCCCAGCGATGCAAGTTTCGACACGGCGACGCCGTCGCCAATGTGACCGGCCCTATCGCCCCGCCCGCGCCGCAAATTTCAGTCACCCACAGGAGCCGCCATGCAATTCGCCGTTGAGCGAGTGACGCAAGGCCGTTGTTAAGTTATATGAAACCGCGAGTCGCGAACGACGGGCCGTTCCGCTCCCAAGAGGCCCAATCGATGCCATCCTATCTCGACCTCGGTTTGATCGTCGTCGTCCTGATCTCTGCGCTCCTGTCGATGCTGCGGGGTTTCACGCGCGAAGTGCTTGCGATCGCCTCCTGGGCGGCCGCCTCCGTTGCGGCCTATATGCTGCATCCTCTGGCGCTGCCCTATGTAAAACAATATGTCAGCAATGAAAAAGGCGCGCTTGCCATCGCGGCGATCGGCATTTTCCTTGCCACTCTGGTGATCGTTTCGATCATCACTGTGAAGATTTCCGATTTGATCCTCGACTCGCGCATCGGGGCGCTGGATCGCTCCCTTGGTTTCCTTTTCGGCGCAGGTCGCGGCTTCCTGCTCTGCGCTATCGCCTTTATTTTCTTCAGCTTCCTCGTGCCGGAAAAGTCATATCCGAGCTGGGTGCAGAGCTCGAAGACGCGCCCCTGGCTTGAGGCGACGGGCAATTCCCTGGAAGCCATGCTTCCTGAGAATCTCGACCAATCGCTTTCCAAGATTCTGAAGCGGGAACCAAAGTCGGGCGACGAGCCCCCGGCGGAGACAGAAAGCCCAGCTCCAGCTCCCCTGCGTCCGGGCCAGCGGACACAGGCGCGTCCTGATAATGCGCCGCAGACCATTGACGCCGTTCTGAACCCCGGCTCCGCTGGATCAAAGCGCTGATTGAGGCTATGACACTGCTGACATCGAGGTCGGCACGCCTTATGTCCTGATCGCCCCAAGCTTCGTTTGAACGCCCGCGCTTACGGACGGAGCTGCCACGGACAAGCCAAAGGAATTGCGATGAGCCATTCGGATCGCCACGCGCTCAGCGAAGTCTATTCCTCGCCTTGCGACAATCGCCTCGACCTTGAAGCTGATCGCCTGCATGAAGAATGCGGCGTGTTCGGCATTTTCGGACATCCGGAAGCCGCCGCCATCACCGCGCTCGGCCTGCACGCTCTTCAGCATCGTGGGCAGGAAGCGGCGGGCATCGTCGCCTTCGACGGCAAGAGGTTTAGCTCCGAACGCCGCATGGGCCTTGTTGGCGACCATTTCTCCTCCCGTGGAACGATCGAACGACTTCCCGGCAATGCCGCGATCGGCCATGTGCGCTATTCGACCACAGGCGAAACGATCCTGCGCAATGTCCAGCCGCTATTTGCGGAGCTTGACACCGGCGGCTTCGCGGTTGCCCATAATGGCAATCTGACCAACGGCATCACCCTGCGCCGTGAGCTCATCAAGCAGGGCGCCATCTATCAGTCGACGTCAGACACCGAGGTGGTTCTTCATCTGGTGGCGCGCAGCCGCAAAGGCCGCATCCTTGATCGCTTCATCGAGGGCCTGCGCCAGCTCGAGGGCGCCTATTCTCTGGTGGTCCTGACCAATAAGAAACTGATCGGCGTTCGCGATCCGCTGGGCATCCGTCCCCTCGTGCTGGGCGAACTCGACGGGCATTATATCTTCGCCTCGGAGACCTGCGCGCTCGACATCATCGGGGCGCGCTTCATCCGCGATGTGGAGAATGGCGAGGTGGTGGTGATCTCGGAAAGCGGGATCGAGTCACACAAGCCCTTCCCCCCTCAGCCCATGCGGCCTTGCATCTTCGAATATATCTACTTCTCCCGCCCCGACTCCGTCGTTCACGGCCGCCAAGTCTATGAAGTGCGTAAGAACATGGGCGCGCAACTGGCCCGTGAGGCGCATGTGGACGCGGATGTGATCGTGCCTGTCCCCGATTCAGGCGTGCCAGCAGCCATTGGATTTGCGCGAGAATCGGGCATCCCCTTCGAGCTTGGCATCGTGCGCAACCATTATGTCGGTCGCACCTTCATCCAACCTACCCAATCGGTGCGCGAGCTTGGCGTGCGTCTCAAGCACAGCGCCAACCGCTCAGTGGTGCAGGGCAAGAAGATCGTGCTGATCGACGACTCCATCGTACGCGGGACCACCTCTGTGAAAATCGTGCAGATGATGCGGGACGCTGGCGCCAAGGAAGTGCATTTCCGCATTTCCTCGCCACCGATCACACACCCCGATTATTATGGAATCGATACGCCGAGCCGCGAGAAGCTTCTTGCGGCCACACATTCGCTTGAAGAGATGCGCCGCTATATCGGCTGCGACTCCCTGGCTTTCCTGTCTGTGGATGGGATCTATCGCGCCATGGGCGAAGATGGACGCAACGCCGCGCGGCCGCAGTTCACCGATCATTGCTTCACCGGCGATTATCCGACGAATCTTACGGATCTGGGCGGTGATGCGACACGTCGGCAATTGTCGCTGCTTGCGGAAACAGCTTAAACTGTCGAAAGACCGCCTTTAACTAAGTTCAGGCGCTGGCTTCCCGGGCGCGACAGGTTAAGCTGAAGCGTGCCTTGCTATCGGAGCCAGTAATGAGTCTGCCCCTCAAAAATCGCATCGCCCTCGTCACCGGCGCGTCCCGCGGCATCGGCCGCGCCGTGGCTCTGGAGCTGGCTCGGCAAGGCGCCCATGTCGTGGCGCTCGCGCGCACCCAAGGGGCACTGGAAGAACTCGACGATGAGATCCGCGCTATCGGCGGTGAAGCAACTCTTGCCCCCTGCGACCTGAAGGATTTCGACGCCCTCGACCGGCTCGGCCTCGCCATTTTCGAACGCTGGCGCAAGCTTGATATTCTCGTAGGTAATGCGGGGGTTCTAGGCCCCATCTCTCCCCTGCCCCATGTCGATCCCCCGAACTGGGACAATGTCTTCGCCATCAACGTCACCGCCAACTACCGGCTGATCCGCTCGCTCGACCCGCTGCTGCGCGCCTCGACCGCAGGCCGCGCCGTCTTCGTGACCTCGGGCGTGGGCAGCCGCGCGACGATGAATGCTTATCTTGGTCCCTATTCCGTCTCCAAGGCGGCGCTCGACGCGCTCGCTCGCACCTATGCGTCGGAAACCATTAACACATCCAATGTGCGCGTAATGATCGCCAACCCCGGCCCGCTGCGCACCAAGATGCGCGCAGGCCTGATGCCCGGCGAAGACCCACTAACCCTGCGCACGCCAGAAGAGTTCGCGCCAAAGGTGGTCGCGCTGTGCCATCCAGAGTCCATGGAGAGTGGAAAGCTTTATGATTTTCAGGATGACCGAGTGAAGAGCTGGCGCCAGCCGGACTGAATGGCTACGCCAACGTCAAGTTTTGGGAAGTATACCGCCCTTATAAAGCTGTAACACAGCAGGAATATACGCTTCAGATAAAGCTGTTGCGTAGGAGCATTACATTTTAAAACATTCGTATTTTAACCATACATAGCCTTGCAGCATTTCAATGCTGCATTCAGCATGCGTTGGGGCGTTTCGCCCGACGGGAAATCTTGCATGCAAGACCACGACCTGCATCGCACAGCCGAGAGCATCTGGACCGCTTGGCTAGACCTTAGCTACGCTTTCGCCGATCTCAACGATCAGGGCGACAGCCAATCTGTCAGGCTTGGCATAGGCGCCAGCATCGAGAAACTGCGCGTTGCCGCTGAAACGATCCAGCGGATCGCAGCGGCAAGCAGCGCCCCACGCCGTGCCGCGATAGATTCCTCATCGAATGCGACGACCACCCTTATCGAAGGGGTTCTTCGAATTGCGGGTTGAAATGCGGATCGGCACGCCCTGCAGCGAGAAGGTCGTGCGCAAGCCGTTGATCAGAAAGCGCTCGTAGCTGGTCGGCAATTCATCGAGCTGGTTGCCGAAGATCACGAAATGCGGCGGGCGCGCCTTTGGCTGGGTCATGTAGCGAATCTTGATGCGCCAACCAGATACGGCGGGCGGCGGCGTCTTTTCAATGACCGGAGCCAGCCAGCGGTTCAGTCGGCCAGTGGAGATGCGGATGTTCCAGGTCTCATGGACCTTGAAGATCGCCTCCATCAGCTTTTCAATGCCAGAGCCCGTCAGGCCGGACACCGGAACAACAGGCGATCCCTTGACCTGCGGCAATAGGCGGTCAGCCTCCTCGCGAAGCTCCAGAAGGCGGCGATTGGGGTCTTCCGTCAGATCCCATTTGTTGAGGCCGATCACCAATCCGCGCCCCTCGCGAGCGATGAGATCGATAATGGTCAGGTCCTGCTTCTCGAAGGGGATGGTCGCATCGAGCAACACCACGACCACTTCGGCGAAACGCACTGCGCGCAATGTGTCGGCGGCGGCGAGCTTCTCCAGCTTGCCCTGAACATTGGCGCGTTTGCGCAAGCCGGCCGTATCGAACATCTTGAGCTTGCGCACGCTGCCGTCGCGACGGGACCAGGGAAATTCAACTGCAATGGAGTCGCGCGTGATTCCGGCCTCGGGCCCGGTCAGCAGACGCTCCTCGCCAAGGATGCGGTTCATCAGCGTGGATTTGCCCGCATTGGGCCGTCCCACAACCGCAACCCGCAAGGGCTTGGACGTGTCGAGTTCAGAGCCATCCTCTTCATCACCAAGAATGAGGCGGATTTCTTCTTCTTCATGGTCGTCCGCAGGCAGCGCCGTCTCTTCGGGAAGCGCCTCGCGCAAGCTGTCGTAAAGCTCCGGAAGGCCCTCGCCATGCTCTGCGGAGAGCGGAATAGGGTAGCCAAGACCAAGCTCGAAGGCTTCGATGGCCCCGGCCTGCCCCGCCTTGCCCTCGGCCTTGTTAGCGAGAAGGATGATCGGCTTGCCGGAACGGCGCACCAACTGGCTGAAATAACGGTCGGTAGGCGTAACCCCGGTGCGGGCGTCGATCATGAAGAAGATCGCGTCCGCCATCTCGATAGCCGCCTCGGTCTGCGCGCGCATGCGTCCAGACAATGAGGCGACGTCGCCCTCCTCCAGCCCCGCCGTATCGACGATAGTGAAATTGAGGTCGGCGATTTTCGCCTCCCCTTCGCGACGATCACGGGTTACGCCCGGCTGATCGTCGACCAGCGCAAGCTTCTTGCCGACGAGCCGGTTGAAGAGTGTGGATTTGCCGACGTTCGGGCGGCCGATGATGGCGACTGTGAAAGACATGAGCTCTTACATAGAGAAAGGGGCGCGCAGCGACAGGGCGCCCTCGGAAATCAGCGGACCTTGCTGGCGGCCACAAGACCTAGGAGGGTCTCCGCCCGCTGGCGTAGGCCCGCAGGGGCCTGGAGGTCGACAACGATCTGATCGAGCCAGCGACCCGCCGTCTCAAAATCATCAACCTTAAAGGCGGCATAAGCAAGAAGTTCGCGCGCGCTGTTGCGGAAGGGCGCGCCACTCTGGGCCAAAGGCTCGAGCCGGCGCTTGATCTCCGCCGCATCCGCCTTGTCGAGGCGCAGCGTAGCCGCGCGCAAACGCGCGACATCCTGCATGAGCGCGGGAACCTTCGTGTCGGAGGCAAGTGCATCATAGATCGCCACCGCCTTGTCAGCATCGATTGTCGCCACGTCAGCAGCGCCGCGGAAGCGGGCGAGCAGCGAATAGCCCTCAGGGCCTTGCTTGATGATGTCCTGGAAAGCGGCGTCCGCCTCGGCGGGCTTGTTGTCGCGGGAGAGCTGGAGGGCTGCTTCATAGCTAGCGCCAGCCGCCTCGGCCTTGGCGCGCTCACCGTCCTTGTGGAAACGCCAGCCCGCAGAGGCCGCAACGATAGCCAGCGCAAGCGCAATGAACAGATTCTGATATTTGGTCCAGAACTGGAGCGCCTTGTCGCGGCGGACTTCTTCGTCCACTTCGCGGAAAATGTCGGACATGATCTCTTTGGTCCCGTATGCCACGCGGCGGCGCAAGCAGCCGCAATGGTCGGTTAGCACGCGCAGGGCCAGATGGCGAGCAGTTGTTGCCCCAAGCCCAGATTTCAACGGCCAAGCCGCCTTGATCAGCCACCTTTGACCACGCCTAAGCCCGCCCCTCGCCTTACGGGAGGCGCAATGCCGGACGAACTGTGGGCCATGAAACGGTCATACGCGATGAACCGCCCCGGAGAGGCCCATGTCCAGACTGATCCGCCGCTTTGGTCCGCAGGCGCTGCTGCTGACGAGCGCATTCGCAACGGCGGTGCTTCTGGCGCTCGTGTTCCGACCAGCCGCCAGGATAGGGCCGATCCCTACTCCAATCAGCGCCACCGCTCCCGTCAGGGAACCTTCGGGCGCAGAAGCAGAGCGCGAGGCAGCTCAGGCCAAGCTAGCCGAAGCCATGGCGCGTTTCGCCAATACGGCGCCCAAAGCGACTGAACCAGCCGCTCAACTCGCAGCGCCGGCGCCGGTGGAGGTCACTCGCGAGCCTGACCCGCCGCCCGCGCTCGCAAGAGCAATAGAACCGGAGCCAGCTCCTGCGGCCAAGGCCATGCGCCCGGCCCTCCCGCCGCTCAGCGAGACGGACAAGCGGCGTCTTGATGACAAGATGGCGCAAGCGATACGCGACGGCGATATCTATGGCGCGCGGCTCATTCTCGAAAAGTTGATTGAGAGCGGTGACGCACGCGCACTTCTCAACCTCGCGGAGACCTACGATCCCAAGGGTCTCGCGCGACTGAACGCCAAAGGCGTGAAGCCGGACGTCGCTCGGGCGCGCGCCCTCTACACGCAGGCGCAGGACAATGGCGTGGCGGGCGCCAGAGCGAAGCTTGAGGCGATGGACCGATAACCGCAAACGAAAAGGCCCGACTGCATAGCAGCCGGGCCAATCCAACTCAGCTCAGTTCACGAAATGCTCAGACTGACGCCTTGGCGTCGAGGCGCTGGGCGATTTCATCCTTGGACATATCGCGGAAGGCGTAAGCTGACTTGTAGGTGATCACGCCAGCATCGGCCAGAAGATCGAAAGCGGCGCTGATCTTCTGTTCGGGCGTCTTGTGCTCTTCTTCCTTCTCGTGCCCGACGGGCTCGCCGAAAAGCATGACCATGAGCGTTTTACCGACGATGTTCATCAACATGCCGAAGAGCACCAAGCCTAGCAACATGGTCACTGCCGCGATTAACCTTCCACCCATCGTGATGGGGTAAATGTCGCCGTAACCCGTGGTTGTGAGCGTGACAATGCACCACCACATGGCTTCGGGGATGGACGTATAAAAACGCTTGTCTTCTGGGATCGCAGCGCCGGTGAGCGGGTCGATGGGAACGAACTTGACCGACCCTGGGGCCTCACCCTTGGCTACCGCAGCCGCGTCAAGGTCAATCTGCCCGTGAGCGATCGCTTCAGGCGTATAGAGACTACCCTCGACATAGAACATCAGGGTCGCGGAGATCATCAGCACCGAGAACAGGGCGATGAAGTAAATACGCAGATTGGCTGCGATGCGGTTCGTCTTGCCGCCACGCGCTGCATTCATGTCGTGCATCGCGGCGCGAGCGAGCTTGAGCACGCGGAGCACTCGGATCACGCGCAGCAGACGCAAGATCTTGGTGGCCCTGACCGAGGCGAAATTGAACAACATGAGGAAGGAAGGCAAGATCGAAAGGAGATCGACCAGCCCCCAAAAGCTCACCATATATTTGAGCCGATGCTTGGCGGTATAGATGTTGAATAAATAGTCGAGTAAGAAGAAAGCGACCGAGAACCACTCGAAGGTCAAAAGCTCGGTGTGATATTCGGCCCTGATCGAATCGACAGACTCCAACGCGATAGCGACGCAGGACGCATAGATCAGAACGTTGATCACACGCATCCAGATCTGGAACGCTTTATGATCTGGGTCATGGATAAGCCGATGGATGAACGTGGGGTGAAGCTCTTCCTGAGGTGTATGTTGCAGCATGTTCCGTCCAATCGGGGGGGGGGGGCTAGAAATACGCGCGAAAATGGACGGCCGGAAGAAATCAAGCCGTGGCCACATCGCAAACATGTGTTCACTTCAATTTGCCTTGAGACCAAGAGCGATGGCAAGCGATTTCATTGGGTTGCAAATCAAATAGTCGAGATTATTACAAAATTTTTAAATACAGTTGTTTCTTTAATAAAAATGTTTATCTCTAAAATAGTTAGAAACTATCACTCATCTATTTAATATCTAAACACGCCGACGAAAATGATCGACAATTGACTACGAAAAAGGGCACCGTGACGCCGCGGCACCACTCTTTGAAGCAGTAGTCTCTCATGAAATATGATCTGATCGTAATTGGTTCGGGGCCCTCAGGTCAGCGCGCGGCGGTACATGCCGCAAAAATCGGAAAGCGCGTCGCAGTCATTGAAAAACGACGCGTCGTCGGCGGCGTGTGCGTGAACACCGGCACGATACCGTCAAAAACCTTCCGCGAGGCGGTTCTGCATCTCTCAGGTTTTCGTGAGCGTGGCATTTACGGCTCTTCATATACAGTCAAGAACGATATCCAGATCGAAGACCTCCTGTTTCGTGTAGAACAGGTCATTCGCAGTGAAATCGACGTCATCCGCAACCATCTCGCCAGAAACCGCGTACAACTGATCGAGGCGGAGGCTTCTTTCGTCGACGCTCATCACATCAGGCTCGACGATGGCAGTGGGGATGAGCATATCATTCAGACCGACAAGGTCATGATCGCCTGCGGCACCAACGCTACGCGGGATCCCCACATCACTTTCGATGGACAGCGTATTCTCGTCAGCGACGATATATTGCAGCTTCGCAGCATTCCTCGCTCCTTGATCGTGATCGGGGCTGGCGTGATTGGCGTTGAATACGCCACGATGTTCGCGGCCCTTGGCGTGCGCGTGACAGTTGTCGACAAGCGTCCAACCCTGCTGCCCTTCCTGGACCATGAAATCTCGGCCGCCCTCACCTACATCGCCCAGCAGAACCGCGTAACCATGCGCCTTGGCGAAGAAGTCGACCATGTCGAGGTGGTGGATGGCGCACGCGCCCCTGTCGAGGTGCGACTGAAGAGCGGCAAGCTGCTCCATGCAGACGCCGCCCTCTACGCCATTGGCCGCACGGGCGCGACTGAAGGCCTCGGCCTTGACAAGGCGGGCATTGAACTTGATGGACGCGGCAAGATCATCATCAACGGCCACTATCAAACGAGCGTGCCGTCCATCTATGCGGTTGGCGATGTCATCGGCTTCCCGTCGCTGGCTTCAACCTCTATGGAGCAGGGACGCGCAGCCGCAATGCATGCGTTCGACGCCCGCGATGCAGGCGAGCACGGAATCGGCATCTTTCCTTATGGCATCTATACGGTGCCTGAGATATCGACCATCGGCGCCAACGAAGATGAACTGACCGCTGCGGGCAAGGCGTATGAAATCGGCAAAGCCAACTATCGCGAGATCGCGCGCGGCCAGATCATAGGTGACCGCACAGGCATGCTGAAGCTGATCTTTGATCCGGAGACGCGCAAAATCCTTGGCGTTCACATCCTAGGCGAAGGGGCCACCGAACTGATCCATATTGGACAGGCTGTCATGGCGTTGAACGGCACGATCGATTATCTCGCCGACGCCGTCTTCAACTATCCCACACTCGCTGAGTGCTATAAGATCGCGGCCTTCGACGGGATCGGCCGACTGAACGGATAGTGATGCGCACATTTCTGCATGTCGGATGCGGCCCGGGCCGCAAAGGGCCGAAAACCCCAGGCTTTGATGGCCCTGACTGGTCTGAGGTCAGGCTGGACATCGATCCCTCAGTGTCGCCCGACCTCATCGGCACGATCACCGATCTGTCCGCTGTCGAAACGGGGGCGGTGGACGCGGTTTATTCATCGCACAATATAGAGCATGTCTATCCGCATGAAGTTCCCGTAGCGCTCGCCGAGTTCAAGCGCGTACTGAACCCCGACGGGTTCCTGTCCATCACCTGCCCCGACATACTCGCCGTCGCCAAATTCATCGCCGCCCGGGGTCTTGAAGAGACGGCCTATGTGTCAGGCATGGGACCGATCACACCCGTCGACATGCTCTACGGGCACCGCGGCTCCATGCGCAGCGGCAACCTTTTCATGGCGCATCGTACAGGTTTCAGCGCGCAAACAATGCTTGCAACGTTGCAGCAGGCTGGTTTTGGCAAAGTCGTCGTAATGTCACGCCCCAGCCAGTTCCTGCTCTGGGCTGTCGCCGCCAAAGCTGTCTGCGACGACGCGACGATAACCGCTCTGGCGCAGCGCCATATTCCGGGCTTCACCGGACAAATCAAATCGTAACGGTTTCACGCACCACGCCTGCGGAGAAAGAAGATGGAAAGCCTGAAGGCAAGCCCGTTCACCCTGCAGATCGAGCGTGTGCTGAAAGCGCCTCCCGCTTCCATCTGGAAATGCTGGACGACGCCCGACCTGCTGATGCAATGGTTTTGTCCTAGGCCCTGGAAAGTCGTCAAAGCCGAAATGGATCTCAGGGTGGGCGGCCAAGCCAACTTCACCATGCAAGGACCAAACGGCGAATCCTTCCCCAATATCGGCGTCTACCTTGAAATCGAAGAAAATCGCCGCCTGGTTTTCACGGACGCCTTTCGAACGGGGTGGCTGCCCAGCGAAAAGCCATTCATGGTTGGCGAGGTTATCCTCGGCCCAACCCCTGACAATTTCACCCACTATATCGCCCGCGCCCATCACTGGACGGCGCAGGACATGGAGACCCATCAGAAGATGGGCTTTGAGGCGGGTTGGAACGCGGCCGCCGATCAACTGGAAGAATTGGCGCGCACGTTATAGCGCGCCAACGCGTTCAGGGGGCGCTCAAGCCCGGCAGAAGCCGCCGATCTTGTTGCCGTCGAGATCGCGGAAATAGCAGGCGTAGAAACCGCCGCCACGAGGCCCGGGCGCGCCCTCATCCTTACCGCCCAGCTCGAGCGCCTTAGCATAAAGCTCCTGCACCTGCTCAGGATCAGCGCAGGCGAGCGACACCATCGAGCCATTGCCGACGGTCGCGGGGTTCTTGTCGAAGGGCTTCAGTACGGCGAACATGGGCTTGTCGGGACCCACGCCCCAGCCGGTGCCGCTCTCGCCTTCAAAGAAGATCTTGGCGCCAAACACGCCTTCAAGCAGCCCCTTATAGAAGGCCACCGCCTTGGCGACATCATTCGAACCGACTGTTGTATAGGCGATCATGGCAAGGCTCCGGTGTAGACGTTTCTTTAGCAGTCAGACTGGGCGACAAAGGGCTGCGCAGCTCGGTCGCAACATAGCAACTAAACAAAGGAGGTACACCGATCAATTTTCAGGCCCACCCATTCTGCGCGATAGCAGCCTCATATCAACTCACTGCAAAGAAGATAGCGGCATAGCGACACCGCCCTGCCCTACCTGACAGCGCCAACCAGACAAACACGAGCCTTAAGCGGTAAGCGTCTAATACTTTTGCGTCGAAGCGACACACTTAAAATCGATTACAATATTTTGGCTGGCATGTTCCGACCGCCTGCTTAGCTGGAGTAAAGGATGGCCCGCTGGATTGTGAAGGCGCTGGTGCAGCGCACGATAGGCTTCATGCCAAATCCCGATTACTGGAGTGATCTCGTTCAACGCAAGATCGCCAGCTCGGTAAACTTATCCTATCCGTTTTTTCTGAGCCGCCTGAACGTTGCGCGTAAGCATCTCGATTCTTTCAACGAAGAGAATTGCCCGGCTGAAGTATTGGAGCTTGGAACTGGCTGGTTCCCCGTTGTTCCCATCGCCTTACGGCTTTCGGGCGCATCAAATGTTTGCACTTGCGACATTGTGGAGCGTGTTTCCCCAGAGCGCCTGTCCGCGACCCTGCAAGCCTTCTCGCGCGCTGCAGAAGATGGCGAATTAGGCCGCAGGTTCCCCTCCATCGATCATGCCCTTCTAACGCAGATCCAGAATTTCGATTCCATGGGCCGGACATGCGTCGAAGGCCTGCGTTCGCTTGGCGTCGATTACACGATCGGCGACACCCCGGGCGCTCATCTCCCCCCTGCGTCCGTCGATCTGATCGTGTCGCATGCGGTGCTCGAATATATTTCCGAACCGCTATTTATGGAACTTCTCAATGCATTCCGTCGCTTGCTGAAAAGCGATGGCGCGATGAGCCATTGGATCGACTTCAGCGACCAATACGCTTATTTTGATAAAAACATTTCGCCGCTCAATTTTTTAAAATATCCAGATTGGGCTTGGCGCCTCATTAACAATCCGATCATTCCGCTCTCACGGCTACGCATCGACGACATCCGGCGCCTGTTCGCAAACGCAGGGTTCGAAATCTATGAAGAAGAAACTGTGAAACTGGACGAGAATGCGATGCAGAAGCTTCCGCTGGCGAGGGAATTCGCAGATCGCGACATCGAGGACATACGAGTGCTCGACGCCTGGATTTCAGCGCGCATAAGGCGAGCCAATGAGTCGCAAGATGAGGTCCCCCAATCAGCGAAGTCGGAATAAAATTGTGATCTTGGCTTCAGCGTCGCCAGCATATAAGCACCGAGGACCACTGCCCTTGTGTCATCAACTGGCCTTGCGCAGCGCCTTGGGAGTCACCTTGTCCTTCATGTCCCCAGCCCGCTTCTCTGCGATCGCCTCGATCGCACCATCAAAGGTCCGACCAATCCATAACGCATACACGAGCTCAAAAATCGTCCGGAGCACACAATCCTGATACGGACGCTCTGGCGGTCTTCGGCTACGCACTCACCAGCAGACCTCGCAATTTCCCAAGTCGATCATCCACTGGAAGGCCGACTTGCGAACGCCGCTCCAGGGGAGCGCATCAACCAGGAAACGAACCAAATTGCTCATCTGTCAGTTCAGCAATCTGGTCTGGCGTTATCGCTGCAACTTGTTTTGGGGAAAGATGCGATATGAAGTCTATACTCAAATGGCTGAATTGCTCCGTGGTAATGAATCCAATCTGAGCGGGGGTCATCAGTGAAACTTGAGCCGACCCCAAAGCCTCCACCTGGTCAACGGTTAGCGCAGAAATTTGACTGCTGTTGAATCCGCTCATGTTGAGAACCGCAATTTGGGAAGGGTCAAGATTGGGGATCAGCGCAGCTGACAGTCCAGCCAATTGCTTGGGCAGAAGATTCGAGAGCTGCTGTGTCGAGAAACCGGCGAACTGGTCCGCATTCAATACTGACATTTCTGTTTTAGTCATACCTCTGATGGCGTTTGTAGCGATCGACGCGATCTGCTCGGCGGACAAGCCAGCGATTTGACTGGTTGTCATCCCGCCGATTTGCTTATCAGTTAGCATGGAAATTTGGTCGGTCGTCAGAGCGGGAATCTGGACAGCGGTCAATGAAGCGAATTGACCAGGTGAGAGTGCTTTTAACTGCGAGGATGAGAGCGCCTGAAGTTCTTCATCTGTCAAATGTGAAAGTTGAGACGTCGTCAAACCTGTTATGGATGCAGTCGTCAGCGCTTGAATTTGGCCAAAACTCAGAGCTACTAGGGCATCTGTTTGAAGTGCGCCCACCTGTTTGGCGACCATCCCCGCGAATTGTTGAGTTGTAAAGCCAGTAATATTATCCGCAGTGAACGCGGCGAAATCAGCCGCCGTAAGGCCCTTGATAGCACTTGTTGAAATCGCCATCAATTGCTCGGGAAGAAAGCTCGCCACCTGGAGGGGAAGAAAGCCTCCTACCTGCTTATCAGACAATTGCGCTATCTGGTCCGTCGATAGCGCGACGATTTGATCGGTGGTGAAGGCTGCAAGTTGGGCTGGAGAAAGAATCTTGATTTGTGATGCCGAAAATTCCTGAAGATCATCTGCAGTAAGAGCAGCGAGCTGTGCGCTTGTCAGACCCTTGAATGCGGAGGTTGATAACGCTTGAAACTGATCCATATCCAGTGCACTGACTTCATCTGTCGCAAGAACGGCAATTTGACTGGCGGACAGGTTGTTAATCTGTTGCGTTTTGAAGCTCGCGATATCTTCAACGTCGAAAGCGGCCATTTCGGCTACAGTCAATCCTTTGATGGCGCTTACTGCGATTGAACCGATTTGTTCGCCTGTCAAGCTGGCGATCTGGCTAGTGCTTAGCCCTTTAATCTGTTTGTCCGTCAACGCACTGATTTGGTCAGTGGTCAACGCAATGATCTGCTGAGTCGAAATGGACCCAAGCTGAATTGCGGAGAGGGCCTTGATCTGCGCTGCCGAGAAGCTTTGCAATTCCTCCTCTGTCAAACTTGGAAGCTGGGAAGTTGTTAAACCGGTTATGGCTAAAGTAGACAACGCTTTAACCTGATCAACGCTCAACGCCGCCAATGCGTCCGTATTGAACGCGCCCAGTTGCTTACCAATCAGGCCAGCAAATTGTCCCGTTGTCAGGCCAGTAATATTTTCCGCAGCCAGCACATGACACGCAGCCGTCGACAAACCCTTGATCGCCCCCGTGGAGACACCTGCCAATTGCTCCGGCTTGAGAGCTACAATTTGTCCTGTCCCGAAGCCGCCAATTTGCTTATCGCTAAATACGCCGATTTGCCCTGCAGTTAGCGCCCCGATCTGATCCGTAGTCATGGCATTTATTTGCGCCGCGCTTAGCGCGGCAATTTGCACCGGCGTTAAAAGGGCTATCTGGGACGGCTTCAACTTGGCGAATACTGCTGGAGGCATCGAAGCTATCGCTGATATGCTCTTTGCAGAATTGGAAAGAACAACTGACAGACCCGCCGCCGACGAAGAAGTTTGCGCGCTTACCTGCGGACTGACGGGCACAGCGCTCTTGATCACCGTTACGTTTGACGACGAGTTCACCGGAGAAACGGTCATAGCAGGAATCCTTCTGGCCCTAAAGGTTATCGATCGCAAACTAGCAATCTTCATGCCAAGCATCCGGGACATATGGTTTGGTCCGGGGTTCTGCTTTTATTGCCGAAGCAATGTGTTCGCGCCGTCGTAACGAATGCGTTCATATGCGCATCTTCAAGGTGAAGCTGTTCTCAAACCAGACAAAGAATATCAATATTTATAGAGCCTTATCGATTAAAGCATCCACCATTGGCTGGATTGGGCGGGCGGCCCCAAGCCGGGGTTTCCCCCAGCTATGGGCACAACACCAGCGCTGCGCACCCCTATGCAAAATGTGGAACTCGCTTTGATAGGGCAACGCGAGCGAAATCCGTTTGCGCCGGAATCCGCCTGGCAAGTCGTGGCGGTGGCTGATGACAAGCCAGTGTTCGAGATGGATCTTGATTGTCGACTAGCGCCCACTCACGATAAGGCCGCTGTCCACATCCTTGCGCCTGTTGGCTAGATTCTTCTCCACGCCATCCTTCGTGGCGATGGAGAAGTACTTCTTGCCCATCTTCATGTCGGCGAAGATCTCAAGGTAACTGTCACGCCCCCTATCGATCGCAGTGCTCCTGCTCCGCGTCTTC
>CANBVC010000020.1 GCA_947372795.1 Beijerinckiaceae bacterium | reverse complement strand
AAGCCCTTCCACACGCTCAATCCCGCGCTCGCGGCCTTCAACGATGGTCGCGTGATGCCCTATGGGACCATGGGGGGCGATGGTCAGCCGCAGGTGCAGGCGCAGCTTTTCACGCGGGTGAATTACGGCATGGGGCTGGCCGAGGCGCTGGACGCGCCGCGCTTTGTGCTCGGCCGCACCTGGGGCGCCGCCTCGACCTCGCTGGCGATGGAGGAGGAGTTCGATCCCTCTATCGTCCGCGCTCTCGAAAAGGCTGGTCACGAGCTCTCCGTCCAGCCCCGCTCCGACGCCTTCGGTCATGCGGGCGCCCTGATCCGCTATCCCCGCGGCCGGGTGGAGGCGGCGCATGATCCGCGGGCGGATGGCGGGGCGATGGGGCTCTGATTAAAGGCCCGCGAGCGTGAAGCCCAGCAGTAGCGCAAGCCCCAGCGCGAGCACGAGACAGGCGGCGGCGAATTCGAGGGCGCGAGCGACGATTTCGCCGCGACGGCTCGCCGCCCCGCCGGTGAGGCGTAGCGCAAGGCCCTTGGCCAGAACCGCCATGGTGGCTAGCGCCGCCGTGGTGATGGCGGTCCCTATCGCCATGGCGAAGGCGGCGGCGACGCCTGCGTAGAAGATCCCCTGCGCCAAGGAGAAGACCAGCACGAGAATGGCGCCTGAACAGGGACGCGAGCCCGCCGTAATGACGGTCAGCACGGCGTCACGCCATTCAAGGCGAGGTTTGCCCAGCGTGCTTGGGTCCGGCATGTGAGAATGGCCGCAATCTGGTCCATGCACATGGTCCTCATCCCCATCCACGGCTTCGCAGACGAAGCGTGAGGCGGGCGCGGGCGGGCGCAGGGTCCGGGCCAATGCGCGGCCCTTACGCAGGGCGAGCATAGCGCCGAAGGCGGCGATCCCTGCGAAGCTAGCGATCTCCACCCATTGCGCAGCTTCGCGCATCTGAGCGGCGGCGGCGCCCAGCAGCAGGGCGAGCACGCCAACGATGGCGATGGCCACAAAGCCCTGCAGCAAAGCGGCGAGGCCGGAGATGATGATGCCGCGCTTCAAGGCCTTTTCATTGGCGATCATATAGGCGGCGACGACCGCCTTGCCGTGTCCCGGCCCCGCCGCGTGGAAAACGCCATAGGCGAAGCTGAGGCCAGCCAGCGTCCAGAAGCCCCCGCCCGTCGTGCGGATGGCGCGGACGGCGCCGCTCAAGGCGCGCTCGAACTCCATCTGCCGCGCCATGATCCAGCCGAGCAGACCCGTATACTGGCCGCCACCCTCGCTGACGCCCACGCTAAAGGGGTTGCGGGCGGGCGGCGTGAGCCCCTGCGCCATGGCGGCGTCTGCAGCCCATGCGGCGAGCGCGATGGCGCCCATCAGAGCCGCAAGCCGCATCAGGGTCGCGCGTGTCATCAGGGGCAGGCCACGATGGCGCGGTCGGCCAGCTTGGCGCCGAAATCGGAGCCCGGCGAAAGGCCCGAGAAGAAGCTCTCGTTCAGCTTCTTGCTGTCCTCGCTTTCGAGCGATTTGGGTTTCGAAACGCTCAGCGAGCAGCCCTGCGGCGCATTGGTCAGCGTCACCGGATCGCCCGGCTTGAACGCGAAGGCGACGAAATAGCTGGGGTCATAGACCTGAAAGACGAAGAGCTTGCTCTGCGCAGCTTCCGCCAGCGGCACGGTGAAATGCAGCGTCGCTGTTTTATCGGCGCTGTCGAAGGTCATGGAATAGTCCTTCGGGGCGGCGAAGGGCGCCTTTTTGCCATTCATCTTGGGAACGGTGAAATAGTCGAACTCCCGGAGGGACTCGACATTGGTCTGCGCCACCGGCTGTAATTCCTGCGTCGTCGGATCCTTGCCGTCCTGCCCCAGATTGGCGGTGACGAAGGCCGAATACATATCATCGAAGGTCCAGTGGTGGCGGATCGCCGTCACCTTGCCATCGACGAAAACGACCTCGCTGGTCACGCCGACCATCACATGGGGATGGGCGTGGGCGCCGTGGCTCCACAGCAGGAGGGGCAGCAGCAGGGCGAGTCTCTTCATGGGCGCAGCGCGTTCCGAGGAATTTGAGTCGGCATCTTCGCACAGGACTTTGGCTTGATCGGGGCGGTGAGGCAACAGCGTCTGAAATGAGCCTCGCCTTGAAAAACAAGGCGCCGCCGCCCTACATTGGAAAAGGGTCTGCAACCGCCAACGCCTGCGGTCTGCGGTCGGGGAGCAAGATATGACACATGATGGCCGCGACCTCCCCTCGCCCTTTGCGCAGGACGAGCCCGACGGCCAGGTCGCCCTCGCCGATAAATACGACCTCGCCAGAAAACGCATCTTCATCTCGGGTTCGCAGGCCATCGTTCGTTTGCTTTTGATGCAGAAGGAGCGCGACCGGCGCGCAGGGCTCAACACGGCCGGTTTCATCTCGGGTTATCGGGGCTCGCCGGTCGGCGGGCTGGATCAGCAGTTCATGCGCGCGGGTAAAGAGCTGCGCGCCGCCGATGTGGTCTTTCAGCCCGGCCTCAACGAAGATCTCGCCGCCACAGCCATCTGGGGCGCCCAGCAGGCTGAGATGCGCGGCGAGGGCAAATATGATGGCGTCTTTGCGGTCTGGTACGGCAAGGGACCGGGCGTCGATCGCTCCGGCGATGTTTTCCGCCACGCCAATCTCGCTGGGACATCGAAACATGGCGGCGTGCTCGTCCTGATGGGCGATGACCATGCCTCCGAATCCTCCACCTCCGGCCATCAGTCGGAGTTTCATCTGTTCAATTTGATGATCCCGATCTTGCAGCCTGCGGGTGTGCAGGAGTTGATCGACTATGGCCTCTATGGTTTTGCGCTGTCGCGTTATGCGGGCGTGTGGGTCGGGGTGAAATGCGTCAAGGACAATATCGAATCGACCGCCGTCGTTGAAAGCGATCTCGCCCGTATCGCGACCATCGTTCCGACGGATCACGAGTTGCCCGAAGGCGGGCTCAATATTCGCCCGCGCGATCCCGTGCTGGAGCAGGAGGCGCGGCTGCTCGATCACAAGCGCGACGCCATCCTGGCCTTTTTGCGCGCCAACAAGATCAACCAGACGATCCTTTCGGGCGGCTCCGACGCGAGGGTCGGCATCATCAGCACCGGCAAATCCTATCTCGACGTGCGCCAGGCGCTCGATGTGCTTGGAATTGACGAGGCGCGGGCGCAGGCGCTGGGGCTGCGTCTTTACAAGCTTGGCTGCGCATGGCCGCTAGAGCCGCAAGGCTTGCGGGAATTCGCGCGAGGACTCGACCTAATTATCGTCGTCGAGGAAAAGCGTTCGATCATCGAGATGCAGCTGCGCGAGGAGCTTTATGGCGAGCCGCATCAGCCCGTGGTTGTGGGCAAGAAGGATGAAGTCGGCGCCGCGCTGTTTCCCGCCAAGGCCGCGCTCGACACCAATGACATCGCCATCGCGATCGGCGAACGGCTGCGCGCGCGCTTTCCGCAGGATGAGGCGCTGTCGCGCAATCTGTCCCGGGTGCAGCAGGGTCAGGCCATGTTGGCGCAGACCCGCGAGGTCGCCCAGCGCGCGCCCTATTTCTGCTCAGGCTGCCCGCATAACACCTCGACAAAGGTGCCCGAGGGCATGCGCGCCTTTGCGGGCATAGGTTGCCACTACATGGTCCAGTGGATGGACCGCGAGACCGAAGGCTTCACCCATATGGGCGGCGAGGGCGCCAATTGGGTTGGCGAAGCGCCTTTTTCGACGCGTGGCCATGTGTTCCAGAATCTGGGCGACGGCACCTATAATCATTCGGGCGTTCTGGCCATGCGTTTCGCCATCGGGTCTGGCGTGAACATGACCTACAAGATCCTCTACAACGACGCCGTCGCCATGACAGGCGGACAAGCCCATGACGGCGGCCTCACCGTCGACCGTATCGCCCGGCAGGTCGCGGCGGAAGGCGTGCGCCAGCTCGTTCTCGTCACTGACGATCCCTATAAATATCCCGCAGGCACGCAGTGGCCCGCAGGCCTCACCATTCGCCCGCGTGAAGAGCTAGACGCCGTGCAGCGCGAACTCGCCGAGATCCCCGGCGTCACCGCGCTCATCTTCGATCAGACCTGCGCCGCCGAAAAGCGCCGCCGTCGCAAGCGTGGCTCCTATCCTGATCCCGACAAGCGGATCATCATCAATGAGCTTGTCTGCGAAGGCTGCGGTGATTGCGGCGTGCAGTCCAACTGCGTCTCCGTGCAGCCGGTCGAGACGGAATTCGGCCGCAAGCGCCGCATTGATCAGGGCTCCTGCAACAAGGATTTCTCCTGCGTGAATGGCTTCTGCCCCGCCTTCGTGACGGTGCATGGCGCGCGGATGAAAAAGGCGGCGCCGCTGGCCTCTCTCAAGGGAGAGATGGGCGATGATTTGCCCATGCCTAATCTACCGACGCTTGTTGATCGACCTTTTGGAATTCTGGTTGCTGGCGTTGGCGGCACGGGCGTCGTCACTATCGGCGCCATTCTTGGCATGGCGGCGCATCTGGAAGGCAAAGGCGCCGGCGCGATCGACATGACGGGCATTGCGCAAAAGGGCGGGGCCGTCATCAGCCATGTGAAAATTGGGCGCCGCCGTGAAGACATCCATGCGATCCGCATCGCGGCGGGGGAGGCTGATCTTCTGCTTGGTTGCGACCTTGTGGTCGCCGGAGCGAAGAAGTCGCTCGCCGCTGTGCGCCACGGCCATACGGGCGTCATCGTGAATACGGAGGAGATCTACCCCGGCGATTTCACCCGCAATGCCGATTACACCCTGCCGGGCGCGCGCATCAAAAAGGCGATCGTCGAGGCGGCGGGCGAGACCGCTCATTTCATCGACGCAGGCCGCATCGCGACCGCGCTTCTGGGCACGCCGCTTGCGACCAATATGTTCTCACTGGGGTTCGCTTTTCAAAAAGGCTTCGTGCCGTTGTCGCAGAAGGCGATCTTCCGCGCGCTGGAGCTCAATGGCGAAGCGGTGGAGATGAACAAGCAGGCCTTCATCTGGGGCCGGCGCGCCGCAGTCGATCAAGTCAGCGTCGACGCCTTGCTGGGAAGCGAACCCGCCGCGCATCATCTCGAGCAGGGTTTCGGAGAAATCGTTGCGCGGCGCGTGGCTTTTCTCACCGCCTATCAGAATGCTGCTTACGCCGAGCGTTACCGCGCGCTTGTTTTGCGCGCGCGTGAGGCCGAGCAAGCGCGAACGCAGGGCAGCGAGGATTTCGCCCTCGCCGTTGCGCGCAATTTCTTCAAGCTGATGGCGGTGAAGGATGAATACGAGGTAGCGCGGCTCTATACGGACGGCGCTTTTCGCGATCAGGTGAAGGCGACATTCGAAGGCGACTTGCGGTTTGAATTTCACCTCGCTCCGCCGCTGCTCGGGCGCCGCGATCCCCATTCGGGTCTGCCTGTAAAGTCGAGCTTCGGGCCGCGCACGATGACGCTCTTTCGGGCGCTCGCTGCGCTCAAGGGGCTGCGCGGCACCCTGTTCGACATCTTCGGCTATACGCAGGAGCGGCGCGAGGAGCGGAAGCTCCTTCGTGACTATGAGGCTTTGCTCGATCAGCTTATGGCGGCGCTTGATGCGCAGAACCATGCCACCGCCGTGGCGCTTGCGCAGATACCGCAGATGATCAGGGGCTTTGGTCATGTGAAGCAGCGCCATGTCCAAGCCGCCAAGGCGCAGGAGGCGAAACTGCTGGCGCAGATGCGGGCGGCGCCCTCCACGCTCAAGGTGGCGGCGGAGTAGCCGACAGATTCATTCCGTCGCAGGGTCTTCCCCGCCATTGGTCTTCCCCTAGTTGTTCCGCAAGGACGCCTTCCTTGGAGGAGAGACTCATGGCGAGCACAATCCCCGTTCAGCAGGGCCGCATCGTCCGCGCCGGGCCTTCGTTGCCTGCCCTGCGGCGCATCTCGCCGGCCGACATAGGTCATGCTTTGCGGGCGGGCTATGAAGACTTCAACGCATGGCCGACCCATGCGGCCTTTCTGGTGGTCATCTATCCCGTGGTCGGCCTGCTCCTCGCCTACGCCACGGCGCAGCAGAATGTCATTCCGCTGTTTTATCCGTTGCTGGCGGGCTTTGCGATCCTCGGCCCCTTCGCAGCGCTTGGCCTTTATGAGGTCAGTCGTCGGCGAGAGCTTGGCGAGGAGCCTGGCTGGCGCGACGCCCTGTCGGTCGTGCGCCGCGCCAATTTCGGCTCGATGGTTTTTCTTGGCGCGATGCTGCTGGCGATTTTCGTATGCTGGCTCGCGGCGGCGCAGGTCATCTACGCGCTCACCCTCAAGACCGCGCCCGAATCCTTCGCTGATCTCTTTCGCCGCAGTCTGTTCACGCGCGAGGGCTGGGCTTTGATCATCCTCGGCAATGGCGTGGGCTTCCTCTTCGCCGCGCTCGCCTTCATGATCAGCGTCATTTCGTTCCCGCTTATGCTCGATCGGCATCTTGGCGCGGGCGACGCCATTCGCTGTTCCGTGCGGGCTGTGCAGCACAATCCCGGGCCCATGGCGCTCTGGGGATTGATCGTGGCGGGCGGGCTCGTGCTGGGGAGCATACCCTTCCTGATAGGCCTGGCGCTTGTGCTGCCCATTCTCGGCCACGCGACCTGGCATCTCTACCGGCGCGTGGTGGTGGAAGAAGCCCAATGAAAAAGCCGCGCGGTTGCAGCCGTGCGGCTTTGTGATGGTGAATGAACAGGCCTCAGCGCGGCAGGATCGTCTCGCCCATGAGGTGCTTGTCGATGGAGGCGGCGCACTGGCGACCCTCGCGGATCGCCCACACGACGAGCGACTGGCCGCGACGCATGTCGCCGCAAGCGAAGACCTTCTCGACGCTGGACTTGTACTGCAACGTATCGGCAGCGACATTGCCGCGCTGATCGAGCTTCACGCCGAGGTCATGGATCATGCCTTCGTGAAGGGGCGCTACGAAGCCCATGGCGAGCAGCACAAGATCGGCCTGAAGGTCGAATTCAGTGCCGGGGATCGCCTGAAACTTGCCATCCACGCGCACGCAACGCAGCGCCTTCACCGCGCCGTTTTCGCCCTGGAACTCCACCGAGTTCACGGCGAAGTCGCGCTCGGCGCCCTCTTCGTGGCTCGATGACGTGCGCATCTTGAGGGGCCATTCGGGCCAGGTGAGGAGCTTGTTTTCCTTCTCCGGCGGCTGCGGCATGATTTCGAGCTGGGTGACGGAGAGCGCGCCCTGACGCACCGAGGTGCCGATGCAGTCCGAGCCCGTGTCGCCGCCGCCGATCACCACAACATGCTTGCCGCTAGCCACGATCGGTGCGTTGGCGCCGATCTGCTCCTTGCCGACGCGGCGGTTCTGCTGGGGCAGGAAGTCCATGGCGAAATGCACGCCAGAGAGTTCGCGGCCGGGGATCGGCAGATCGCGCGGCTTTTCCGCGCCGCCCGCCAGAGCCACGGCGTCATATTGCGCCACAAGCTCATCCATCTTCACATCGACGCCGACGTTCACATTGCAATGGAAGGTGACGCCCTCGCCCTTCATCTGTTCGACGCGGCGGTCGATGATGTGCTTTTCCATCTTGAAGTCGGGAATGCCGTAACGCAGCAGCCCGCCGGGCCGTGCGTTCTTCTCATACAGATGCACGTCATGGCCGACGCGCGCCAGCTGCTGGGCGCAAGCGAGGCCCGCAGGGCCGGACCCGATGACGGCGATCTTCTTGCCGGTCTTGGCCTTCGCGACCTCAGGCTTCAGCCAGCCTTCGGCCCAGGCGCGATCGACGATCGAGCATTCGATGGTCTTGATGGTCACCGGCTGGTCATTGAGATTCAGCGTGCAGGAGGCCTCGCAAGGCGCCGGGCACACACGACCGGTGAATTCAGGGAAGTTATTGGTGGAATGGAGATTGCGCGAAGCGTTCTCCCAATCCTGCCGATAGACCAGATCGTTGAAGTCGGGGATCTGGTTGTTCACCGGGCAACCATTGTGACAATAGGGCACGCCGCAGTTCATGCAGCGCGCAGCCTGGTCGCGTGTCGCCTCCTCGCTCAGCGGGATGACGAATTCCTTGTAGTGACGAATGCGGTCGGAGGCCGGCGCATAGCGACGGTCGCGGCGATCGATCTCGAGGAAGCCTGTAACCTTACCCATGTCTCACTCCCCCGCAGGCGCGAGTTGCACGTCGCCGTCAGCCGCTTTGAGCTCAGCAAGCGCGCGGCTGTATTCAACCGGCATGATCTTGCGGAACTTGCCCTTGAAGGCGTCCCAATTGTCCAGAATCTCCTTCGCCCGCACTGAACCAGTGTAGCGCAGGTGGTTGGAGATCAGCTGATGCAGGCGCTCGCTGTCAAAGCGTGTCATGTCGCTCATGACGTCGACAAGGCCATGGCCCTGCAGATCGCCGCCCTGATGATGCAGACGCTCGTTCATTTCCTCTTCGGCTTGCACCGGCTGCAACTCCACCATGGCGAGGTTGCAGCGTTTGGGGAAATCGCCCTCTTCGTCGAGCACATAGGCGATGCCGCCCGACATGCCCGCCGCGAAGTTGCGACCCGTCTGGCCGATCACGACGACGACGCCGCCAGTCATATATTCGCAGCCATGATCGCCCGCGCCTTCGACGACCGCGATGGCGCCAGAGTTGCGCACTGCGAAACGCTCGCCGACCACGCCGCTGATATAGGCCTCACCGGCGATCGCGCCGTAAAGCAGCGTATTGCCAGCGATGATGGACTCATGCGCCACGATCTTGGTCGCTTCGGCTGCGGGGCGAATGGTGATGCGCCCGCCTGACAGACCCTTGCCGACATAGTCGTTGGCCTGGCCTTCAAGCTCCAGCGTCACGCCACGCGCCAGCCATGCGCCGAAGCTCTGGCCAGCCGTGCCCTTCAGCTTCACATGGATCGTATCTTCGGGCAGCCCCTTGTGGCCCCAGAGCCGCGCGACTTCGCCCGACAGCATCGCGCCGGTGGTGCGATCCATGCTGGCGATGGTTCCCTCGATCGAGATCGGCTTACCAGTGTCGATGGATTCGCGCGCCTTGGAGATGAGGCCGCGGTCCAGAACGTTGTCGAGCCCGTGGTCCTGCGTCTGCGTATGGAAGATCGGCGTTGGCGTGCTGGGCTGCGGCTTGTGGAAGAGATTCGAGAAGTCGAGGCCCAACGTTTTCCAATGGTCGACCGCCTTCGACTTATCCAGCATCTGCATCTGGCCGATCATTTCGTCGAAGCGGCGATAGCCCATCGAAGCCATCAGCTCGCGCACTTCCTCGGCGACGAAAAAGAAGAAGTTGATGACATGCTCGGGCTGGCCGACGAAGCGCTTGCGCAGCACAGGGTCCTGCGTCGCGACGCCCACCGGGCAGGTGTTGAGGTGGCACTTGCGCATCATGATGCAGCCCGCCGCGATGAGCGGGGCGGTGGCGAAGCCGAATTCATCAGCGCCCAGCAGCGCGCCAACGATCACGTCGCGACCGGTGCGCAGGCCGCCGTCGACCTGCACCGCGATGCGCGAGCGCAGACGGTTCATCACGAGCGTCTGGTGCGTTTCGGCGAGGCCGATTTCCCAGGGGCTGCCGGCATGTTTGATCGAGGTGAGCGGGGAAGCGCCCGTGCCGCCTTCAAAGCCTGAGATCGTCACGTGATCAGCGCGGCCCTTGGAGACGCCCGCCGCAACCGTGCCGACGCCGACTTCAGAGACGAGCTTCACGGAGACCTGCGCCTGCGGGTTCACGTTTTTCAGATCGAAGATCAACTGAGCGAGATCTTCGATCGAATAGATGTCGTGATGGGGCGGGGGCGAGATAAGGCCCACGCCCTGCGTCGAGTGGCGCACCTTGGCGATGACAGCGTCGACCTTGTGGCCGGGCAGCTGGCCGCCTTCGCCGGGCTTTGCGCCCTGCGCCATCTTGATTTGGATCATGTCGGAATTGACGAGATATTCCGTCGTCACGCCGAAGCGGCCGGAAGCCACCTGCTTGATGGCGGAGCGCATGCTGTCGCCATTGGCCATGGGCTTGAAGCGATCAGATTCCTCGCCGCCTTCGCCCGTGTTCGACTTGCCGCCGATGCGGTTCATGGCGATGGCGAGGGTCGTATGGGCTTCACGCGAAATGGAGCCATAGGACATGGCGCCGGTGGCGAAACGCTTGACGAGCTCCTGCGCCGTCTCGACCTCTTCGAGCGGAACGGGCTTGCGGCCATCTTCTTCGGCGCTGCGAATGCGGAACAGGCCGCGAATCGTCAGCAGGCGCTCATCTTGTTCATTGAGCAGCTTGGCGAAGGAGCGATATTTATCCTGCGCATTGCCGCGCACCGCATGCTGGAGCAGCGAGACCGATTGCGCCGTCCAGGCATGAGCCTCGCCGCGCACGCGCAGAGCGTATTCGCCGCCCACATCCAGCGCATGGCGATAGACGGGCGAGTCGCCAAAGGCGTCGCGATGGCGTGTGGCTGTCTCTTGCGCGATCTCGTTGAGGCCGACGCCCTCGATGGTGGTCGCCGTGCCAGTGAAATACTTCCGCACGAAGTCCTTGCTGAGGCCGATCGCGTCGAAGATCTGCGCGCCGCAGTAAGACTGATAGGTCGAGATGCCCATCTTCGACATAACCTTGAGCAGGCCCTTGTCGACTGATTTGATGAAGCGCTTCACGGCCTCATATTCATCGACTTCTTCAGGGAACTCCTTCGCCATGTCGGCGAGGGTCTCAAAGGCGAGATAGGGGTTGATGGCTTCCGCGCCATAGCCCGCAAGACATGCGAAGTGATGCACCTCGCGCGCCTCGCCCGTCTCGACCACAAGGCCGACCGAGGTGCGCAGGCCCTTGCGGATGAGATGGTGATGCACGGCCGCCGTCGCGAGGATCGCGGGGATTGGCAGACGGTCGGGGCCGACCATGCGATCGGACAGGATGATGATGTTATAGCCGCCGCGAACCGCCTGTTCGGCGCGCTCGCACAGACGCTCCAGCATGGATTCCATGCCCGCAGCGCCAAGCTCGGCCGCATAGGTCATGTCCAGCGTGCGCGTGTCGAAGGAATCTTCGAGATGGCCGATGCAGCGGATCTTTTCGAGATCGGCGTTGGTGAGGATCGGCTGGCGTACTTCAAGACGCTTGCGCTTGGAGTTGCCCTCGCGGTCGAAGATGTTCGGGCGCGGACCGATGAAGGAGACGAGGCTCATGACGAGCTGTTCGCGAATCGGGTCGATCGGCGGGTTCGTCACCTGCGCGAAGTTCTGCTTGAAATAGGAGTAAAGCAGCTTCGACTTGTCAGAGAGAACGGCGATGGGCGTGTCGGTGCCCATGGAGCCGACGCCCTCGTCACCCGTCGCAGCCATGGGCGCGAGCAGGATCGCGAGGTCTTCTTGCGTGTAGCCGAAGGCCTGCTGACGATCGAGAAGCGACACATCGGTGCGCGCAGCGCGCGCCTCGACGGGCTTCAGGTCTTCGAGCACGATCTGCGTACGCTCCAGCCACTTGGCGTAGGGCGCGGCGCTGGAGAGGCTCTGCTTCATTTCGTCATCGGAAATGATGCGGTGCTGCTCAAGATCGACGAGCAGCATCTTGCCGGGCTGCAGGCGCCACTTCTTGACGATGGAGCTTTCTGGAATTGGCAGAACGCCGACTTCCGAGGCCATGATGACGAGGCCATCATCGGTCACGATATAGCGGGCGGGACGCAAGCCATTGCGGTCGAGCGTGGCGCCGATCTGGCGTCCGTCGGTGAAGGCCATGGCGGCGGGGCCGTCCCACGGCTCCATCAGCGCGGCGTGATATTCGTAGAAGGCGCGGCGATCCTCATCCATGAGCGGATTGCCCGCCCAGGCCTCGGGGATCAGCATCATCATCGCGTGGCTGAGCGAATAACCACCCTGCACGAGGAATTCGAGCGCGTTGTCGAAGCAGGCGGTGTCCGACTGGCCTTCGTAAGAGATGGGCCAGAGCTTGGAGATTCCCTCGCCGAAGAGCTCGCTCGCGACGGAGGCCTGACGGGCGGCCATCCAGTTGACGTTGCCGCGCAGCGTGTTGATCTCGCCGTTATGCGCGACCAGGCGATAGGGATGCGCCAGACGCCATGACGGGAAGGTGTTGGTGGCGAAGCGCTGATGGACGAGGGCGAGGGCGCTGATGAAGCGCGGGTCGCTGAGGTCCTTGTAATAAGCGCCAAGCTGGCTCACCAGCACCATGCCTTTGTAGACGATGGTGCGGCAGGACATGGAGACGGGATAGAATTCCGCCATATCGCGGCGGGCCAGCGCATAAATGGCGTTCGAGATGCACTTGCGGGCGAGATAGAGCTGACGCTCGAAATGGTCCTCATCAAGGGTGCCAGCGCCATGGCCCACAAAGACCTGACGCATGACCGGCTCGACCGCCTTCACGGCCTCGCCAAGATCCGAACCGTCGACGGGAACGTCGCGCCAGCCGATCAGAGTCAGGCCTTCCTGCGCGAGCTGGTCGGCGACGATCTTTTCGGCCTCGACGCGCGCCTGCGCGTCGCGGGGCATGAAGAACTGGCCAACGCCATATTGATGCGCCGCCGGCAGGGTCATGCCGAGGCTGGCGCATTCCTGGACGAAGAAATCATGCGGAATCTGCACGAGGATGCCGCAGCCATCGCCCAGCTTGGGATCTGCGCCCACCGCGCCGCGATGGTCGAGATTGAGCAGGATCTGCAGGCCCTGCTGCACGATGTGATGGGTCTTGCGGTTGTGCATGTCGGCGATGAAGCCGACGCCGCAGGAATCCTTGCCGTGCGCCGGGTCAAAAAGGCCCTGCGCCTCTGGCATTGCTGGGTCGATCATGGGGATGGACATGGCGGGTGTTCCAAAGGTGGGAGTAACGGAGAGGGCGGCGTCCGAGCGTTTGGGCGCGCTGCTCATCGCTTGCGCTTCCATGCCATCCAGTCCCCTGCTGTCGTGCCCGTCCATTGTCTACTCCGTCCGGCGGCATCCCACCGAGCTACGCCTCGCCACCGCACACCCTATCACGCTCGGGCAGTTCAGCTGGACCACCTTAAGGTCGCCCAGAGCAGCCAAATCGAAGCTTTTTGTGATTTTAGGAGCCCGGTTCCACAAAATGGTCAGCAAAGCTGTCCTATCTGGGAAAGGGAAACATGACAGATTTACCTCTTTCGCACAAGCGGATGAATCGGCCACGTTAGCGGTTCTTGAAGGGCGGCTTTGTGGGGCTACAGCGCTTTTGGACGGCTTGAACAGCGGGGGCTTTTTCGTCCAGAAGAGGTCGCAGGCCAGCGGGGATTTTCATGGATTTCGCCAGCGACAACACTTCAGGCGCTTCCGGCCCCGTCATGGCCGCGCTCATGGCGGCCAATAAGGGCGCAGCCATGCCCTATGGCTCCGACCCTTGGACGGCTGGCGCCGAAAAGGCGGTGCAGGAGCTATTTGAGCGCGATTGCTCGGTCTTCCTCGTGCCCAGCGGCACGGCGGCCAATGCGCTGGCTCTGGCGGCCCTGACCCCTCCCCATGGCGCGATTTTCTGCCATGAGGACGCTCATATCGCCAATGACGAATGCGGCGCCCCGGAATTCTTCACCGCCGGCGCCAAGCTCGTCGGTCTGCCGGGCGCAAGGGGAAAGATCTCGCTTTCGACATTGCAGGGCGCGCTGGCGCGCTTTCCACGCGGCCTTGTGAAACAGGTCCAGCCCTCCGCCCTGTCCCTGACGCAGGCCACGGAATGCGGCACGCTCTACGCGCTTGAGGAGCTTGACGCGCTTTGCGCGGCCGCCCACGGGGCAGGGGTCAAGGTGCATATGGATGGGGCGCGCTTCGCCAATGCGGTGGCGCGGCTGGGATGCAGCCCGGCGCGCATGAGCTGGCAGGCGGGGGTCGATGTCCTTTCCTTCGGCGCGACCAAGAACGGCACTTTATGCTGTGAGGCGGTGATCTTCTTCGATCCCGCGCTCGCACAGGATTTCGCCTTCCGCCGCAAGCGGGGCGGGCACACCCTGTCGAAGGGGCGGTTGCTCGGGGCCCAGATGTCCGCCTATCTTCAGAGCGGGCACTGGCTCGATCTCGCCCGCCACGCCAACGCCATGGCCGATCGGTTGCGGCAGGGGCTGGGGGAGACGCCTGGCGTACGCCTGCCTTGGCCCTGCGAGGCCAATGAAGTCTTCGCCATCCTCCCACGCGCCGCCGATGTCGCGCTGAAGGCGGAAGGCGCGCGCTATTATCATTGGGGCGCACGTGGCCTTGCAGGCGACGAGGCTCCGGGTACGGAAGAGGTCTTCGTCCGGCTCATCCCATCTTTCGCCACGGCCCCTGGGGAAGTCGACCATTTCATCGAAATTCTGCGGCACGCACTCAAAAAAGCCTGAACTTCGCCTCGATTTATTGAAACTCAATTGCATCGATGAGTGTGAAGAGTCGAATGCAATGGAGAGTAAAATGCGCAGTTTGCGCCACCTGTGGAGCCTTGCGGCCGCACTTAGCTTCGCCGTGATCGCGACCGCCGTCCCGGCGCAGGCGCAGTTTTGGGGCAACTGGGGCCATAGCTCCATGACGCCCCCCGAGATGATGCCGCAGACAGTGGCTCAGGGTCTCAATCACGCAGGTTACAAGGTGCGCCAGATCCGGCGTAACGGCGGGGTCTTTGTGGCGGACGTCTTGGATCAGGGAGGACGCTCCCTGCGGCTCCTGATCCATCCGGCGAGTGGGGAAATCCTGCGCCGCTACGCCATGGCGAACCCGCGCGACGGCGCCTCGGACGCAAGCGGTCCGAGCCGGCAGCCAGCTCTTGCGCCTGCGGAAGGCGCGCATACCACGCAGAAGGCGCGTCCCCAGAGCCCTCGCGCCAAGCCTGCGCCCTCCCAGGCGACGATCACGCCTGCGCCTCTCCTTGCTCCAGCGCCCGCCCAAGAGCAGGCCACGCCCGAGGTTCCGGCGCCGATCACGGCCGCAGCTCCCGCCGCGGCTCCCGCAGCGCCTGCCGCCGCGCAACCCGGCTACGCCAATGGCGTGCCGATCAATCCGTTGGACTGATCAGAAAAGGGCGCCCCTAAAGGCGCCCTTGCATTTACTTGCTTTTACGAGCCGCCTTACGCCGCCTGACGCGACGCCTCGACAACCTTGGCGCCATTGATTTCTATCCGGCGAGGCTTTTGCGCTTCGGGGATCTTGCGCACCAGCTCCACATGCAGAAGCCCGTTGCGTAGGCTGGCGCCCGTCACTTCCACATGTTCGGCCATCTGGAACCGGCGCTCGAAGGCGCGGGCGGCGATGCCCTGATGGAGGATTTCGGCGCGAGGCTCGGCCTCGTCCTTGCTCTCTTTGGAGCCGCGGATCAGCAGCGAGTTTTCCTTGACCTCGATCGAGAGGTCTTCCTCGCTGAAGCCCGCGACGGCGACCGTGATGCGATAGGCGGTCTCGCCCGTGCGTTCGATATTATAGGGGGGATAGGTGACGGCGGGTTCCGTTCCGGTCGCCTGATCGAGCAGGGACAGCATGCGGTCGAATCCGACCGTGGAACGGTAGAGCGGCGAAAGATCAAAATGACGCATGGTTCATATCCTCATTTGAGCGACATGGACGCCCGGCCCCTTGCCGGGCGCCAGATGCGCGTCCGCTAGCGGCCCGCGCAGAAAAGACGTGGGAATGAAGCCCAGAGATTGCAAGGGGGCGAACAGCTCCGCTTTCCGCGCGGCCCAGCGGCGCTATAAGAAAGGGGAGGAGCAAGAGAATCGATGAAGCTGATCCTCACCCGCGACAATCCCGCGCCAGATGGCGCCGTTGTGGCGACGATACGCGCCGCCGATGGCGTGTCTATTCGCGTCTCCCGTTGGCGCCCGGCAGGGCCGAGCGTCGGGACGGTGCTGGTCTGTACCGGCCGCGCCGAGTTCATCGAGAAATATTTCGAGACGGTGGGGGATTTGCTAGCGCGCGGGCTGACCGTCGTCGCCTTCGACTGGCGTGGGCAGGGGCTGTCAGCGCGTGAGCTCACCAACCGCTTTAAGGGCCATATCGACGATTTTTCCTTTTACGAACGCGATCTCGACGCTCTCGTCGCGCAGGTGCTGGAGCCCTTTTGTCCCCGCCCATGGTTCGGGCTGGCTCATTCCATGGGCGGCGCCATCCTGATCGCGCAATCGCGCGCGGGGCGCTCGCCCTTCGAGCGGATCGTCACCACGGCGCCCATGATCGACCTCTACCGTCTGCGTCTGCCCGGTCTGGCGCGGGCGCTCGCCGAGACGCTGGATGCAGTGGGGTTGGGGGGAGCCTTCATTCCCGGCGGCAACGGGCGCGCCAGCATATCCCGCGCCTTCGACGGTAATTTCCTGACGTCGGATCGCGGACGGTTCCAGAGGTTCGCCAATCTGTGGACCCTCGCGCCCGAGCTTTGCGTCGGCGATCCCACGATCGGCTGGATCAACGCCGCCTTTCGGCTCATGGGGGAATTCGCCGATGGGGAATATCCGCGCCGGGTCCTAACGCCCCTGCTGGTTTTCGCAGCGGGCGATGATCGCATTGTCGACAGCCGAGTGGTCGAGCGTTTCGCCCACCGCCTGAAGGCGGGGGCGGTGATTTCCATCCCCGGCTCTCGTCATGAGATCTTGATGGAGCGGGACGCGATAAGAAGCCAATTCTGGGCCGCTTTCGACGCCTTTATCCCCGGCTCTGCTGCGCCGCTTCAGTGCTTGGCGAGCAGCTCCATCGCCTGAGCATGCACGCGCTTGTCGCCCGCAGCGATGATCGCGCCGCCCTGCGCGGGGCTGCCGCCATCCCAGCTGGTGATGACGCCGCCCGCGCCCTCGACGATGGGAACGAGCGCCACGATGTCGAAAGGCTTCAGGCCGCTTTCGATCACAAGATCGACATGGCCCGCAGCCAGCATGCAATAGGCGTAGCAATCGCCGCCGTAACGCGACAGGCGGACCTTTTCCTCGACCCGCTGGTAGGGTTCGAGCGTGCCCGGCGCCAAGAGGGCCGGGTGAGTGGTCATGAGAGTGGCTTCTGAGAGATCAGCGCAGTGGCGCACATGCAGGCGCCGCTCGGTGAGCTTGTCCTTCAGCCCCACGCCCCGCCAGGTGGCGCTTGCGCCGTCGCCGCTGAAACGCTCGCGTGTGAAGGGCTGGTTCATGACCCCGTAGCAGGGTCGCCCGTTATGCTGGAGGCCGATCAGCGTGCCCCAGACCGGCATGCCCGAAATGAAGCTCTTTGTGCCGTCGATCGGGTCAAGCACCCAGACCCATTCGGCGTCCGCGCGCTGGTCGCCAAATTCCTCGCCGATGATTCCATGGTCTGGAAAGGACGCGTTGATCATCCGCCGCATGGCGGCTTCGGCCGCTCTGTCGGCCTCGGTCACGGGGTCGAAGACGCCGCCGAGAGATTTATCGTCTGCCCCCAGAGCAGTGCGGAAAAAGGGCAGGATCGCATCGCCGGAGACGGAGGCGAGCTCCTCCAGGAACTGCGCGAAATCGACGGGCTTCATTCCGTGGTTCTCCTGCTCGCCCGAGGGCGCTTCCGTAGGGCGCGACACGTGAGACATACATGAGGCGCAGGGCCAGCGCGAGAGGCCGGACACGACGGCCTGAATGGAAAAATCTGCAACTGCGACATTCCGTCACACGAGGGCCCACGAAAGCGCGCTTGCCTTTTGTGCGGTGCAGTATTATCAATACCGCTATGCAGCAACGTTGTTGCTGTTGCCCTTCTTAGGGCGTTTCCTCCCTTGACTTGGGGCCGCTTGTGCAAACGAGCGGCCTCCTTTCTTTTCAGGGTATTGCTTCGGCAGCTAAACCTTTGCTTTAACGATAAATTTACAACACCGCGCGGTATTGCTCGCGCCCCCCTTGCGAATTCATCCACCCCAGTTCATATGAGCGTTGTTCGGCGCCTTGCGCTGAACGGATGCCCTTCTTGGGCGTTTCCTCCCTTGACTTGGGGCCGCTTGTGCAAACGAGCGGCCTCCTTTCTTTTGAAGTCAGGTTTCGAGGCTCATTCGGCTGCGAGGCGTCTGCCAGCAGCCCCCGCCTCCGCCAGGATATCCCCCGCCACATCGATCAACGCCTGCATGACTCCCCGCAGATCGTCTTGCAGCTCGTCGAAGCCTGGCGCGCGCTCAAGCGTCGCTTCGTGAAGGTAAAGCCCCCGGTTGATCTCGATCTGCAGGGCATGCCAGCCTGCGGACGGATCGCCGTAATGTTCGGTGATGAAACCGCCGGCATAGGGCTTATTCCGTGTCACCGCATATCCAAGCTCACGTAACCGGCTCTCCGCTGCGTCCATCAGTGCAGGATGACAACTTGTTCCGTGACGGTCGCCCAGCACGAAGTCAGATTTGATGCGGTCGGCGCGCGTGACGTTCGATGGCATGGAATGACAATCGACCAGTACAGCCGCGCCATTTTGGCGCAAAGCTTCCTGCATGAGGCCACGCAGCGCTGCGTGCCACGGCTTGTAAAGGCTCTCGATCCGCGCCAGTCCCTCCTCGACGCTAAGCCGCCGGGCGTAGATCTCCTTGGCGTCGCCGACGACCCGGGCGATGGTGCCAAGCCCCCCTGCAACCCTCAGGGAGCGGGTATTCGCGAAATCAGGAAGGCGTCCCTCGAACATGCGGGGGTCAAGCTCATATGGCTCGCGGTTCACGTCGAGATAGGCGCGCGGAAAACGTGCGCTCATGAGAATGGCGCCAAGTTCAGGCGCCGCCCCGAAGAGCTCTTGCACAAAGGCGTCTTCCGAGCGGCGAAGCGTCAGCGGATCGAGCTGCGCCAAGGCCAGAAAGGCGGCGGGGTAAACGTCGCCTGAATGTGGGGAGGAAAAAATGACTGGGCCGACCGATGCGCCTGGCCTGACCACATCAAACGCGACCGCAAGCTCGGGATCGCAGGGCGAGGCCTGCGCCATGCCCGCGAGAGGCTGAAACGGGTCGGGGCTATCCTTGAAGTGGTCCATCGACGCTCGCGCTGGTGTTCTTGGGCGAGTGTGCATCGCCAACCATGCCCTGTCCATCCCGAAGGCCGTTGAAGCCTGAACTGACGCGATTTTCCGGCGCGAAAGGAAGGATTAACGCTGCGGCCATATTCACGCCCATCTTCACCAATCGTTTACTCGCCATTGGTCCTATGGGGGCCGCGTAACATTCGAGGCTGATATGAACGAGACCGCCGCCGCAACGACGAAAATCCTGCTTGCGGAAGACGACAACGATATGCGTCGCTTCCTTGTGCGGGCTTTGCAGAACGCGGGCTTTGACGTCGCCTCGTTCGACAATGGCCTGTCCGCTTACAACCGCCTGCGCGAAGAGCCCTTCGAGCTGCTCCTGACCGACATCGTGATGCCGGAAATGGATGGAATCGAACTCGCGCGCCGCGCCACCGAACTCGATCCCGATATCAAGGTCATGTTCATCACCGGCTTCGCCGCCGTGGCGCTGAACCCCGACAATAACGCCCCCAAGGACGCCAAAATCCTGTCGAAGCCCTTCCATTTGCGCGATCTCGTCAGCGAAGTGCAGAGGCTTCTGGCGGCTTGACGAGAATGTTCCGCCAGCCGCTTGCACAAGGGCTGGCTTGTCGGTATACCCCCTCTCGTTCCGCGCCCTGTGCTTGCGCAGGTCGGGCGGGCGATTAGCTCAGCGGTAGAGCATCCCCTTGACATGGGGAAGGTCACAGGTTCGATCCCTGTATCGCCCACCATTGTTTTCAATGGGTTAGCTCTTTAGCTCTGCTTCTGGACAAGCTTGCGGTCACACTCTGGTCACACGGAGTGGATTATGGCGACGGTTCGCAGACACAGAGGCAAGTGGCAGGTTCAGGTTCGACGCAAGGGATGCTCGGCTCTCTCGAAATCATTCTTGGCGAAGGATGACGCCCTTCGCTGGGCACGTGAGCAAGAGAGGGCGGTGGACAGGGGGGAAAACCCCAAAGCCGCCACTAGCATCAGCCCTCAGAGATTTTTGTCAGAAATCCTAATCCGCTATGAGGCAGAGGTAAGCTCTCGTAAGCGGTCGCCATCTGATCGTTGTCATCTTCGCCCGATCAAGGCGGCGTTCGGAGACAAGGCGACGACAGCGCTAGCCCCGACTGACTTGGCGGCGTACCGGGAAGCTCGCCTTAGAACTGTATCGAACTCGACTGTCCGCAAGGAGATGACCCTCCTGCTCAGCGTACTGTCGGTAGCTAACCTAGAATGGGGCGAGTCCTTCCAACTCGACGGCTTCAAAGCGGTACGCAAACCGCAAGCCCCCAGAGGCAGGGAGCGGCGCATCGAAGCACACGAATGGTCGCCCTTGATAGAGGCGATTGATGGACGAAAGAATCCGCTCATCGGACAGGTCTTCCAATTTGCCCTCGCAACTGGAATGCGCCGAGGTGAGGTCCTGTCTCTCACATGGCCCAATATCGACTTGAAAAATCGAGTGGCTTTTCTGCCCATGACCAAGAATGGGGAAGCCCGTAGAGTCCCTCTAAGCTCCCAAGCTATGCAGGTACTAGAAGGGCGCCTGAAGGCCACTCAGTGGACTCCTGAGGGGCTTATAGGGGCATCCTATGAGCAAGTTTTCCCTATCTCAGCAAATGCGGTTCGGCTGGCTTGGAACAGGGTCAGACAGAAGGCGGGGATCAAGGACCTCAGGTTCCACGACCTCAGACACGAAGCCATCAGCAGGTTCTTCGAGATCGGGCTGTCCGTCCCTGAGGTGGCCCTGATTAGCGGACATAAGGACGCTCGGATGCTCTTTAGGTACACCCAGTTGAGGGCTGAGAATGTGGCTAAGAAGCTGGGGTAGCCTCCGAAGAAGTCTGAATCCCTTATGAGTCCCTATTAAGGATAGGGTGTACATACCTATACACTATGTACTACCTAATTGTTGATTATGAGTAGTACTAGTAACTAGTAAGTACTTACTTCATCATCACCTTTTAGGTAGCTATTACTCCCACATAGCTAACTCCCTTCTCACTCAGTGCTTACAGGGATGTCCACTCCTGTATACTCCAGCGCCACAATCTCCATGATCTCCCTAGCGACATCCTCCGCATCACAGCGAACCACCAACCCGTCATGAATGGGAAGACCGACTACACCAACCCTTTTGAGTCTGAGAAGAACCTCCACCATGATCTGGCTCTCTTGGAATTGTAATTGGTGGCAAGCAGCCGTGAAAAAGAGTGGGGCTAACGCAGGGTGTTTAGCTGATATGTCTTCAATCAGTTTCGACAATGGGTATGGAGGTAAGAGATCCCTTGTCCCTTTTGGTTTTCTAGATAGTGGCTTCTGCGAAGATAGTAGTGAGTTGAAAAGCTTCTTGATGCCGTCTCTGTAGACGGGGAGATAATCAGCAATCTGATATAGGTCACCTTCAGGAGGCTTGGCCTTCGCTATCCCATAAGCAGTCCTCACAGCCATCTGACCAAAATCAAGCCCAATGACACCTTCGTCATCAATGGCAATGTAATCTAGTCGGTGCTCCTTTTTCATCTGCTGCCAGAAGCCGCCAAACAGACGACCGCCACTCTCAAACGATCCTCGTGTGAAGACCCTTCGGAGGGATCGGTCTGAAATCTGCGTGCGAGCCGCCAGCACTGGCTCTGCAATGGCTATGTCAGCGGACTTGAGCCATTCGTTTATCTCGATCATCTGGTTTCGCATCCGAATGATGAGGTCAGTATCGTCGTAGTCCTCATATTCACTCTCGTCCCAGTAGTCGTGTTTCGGAGACTTTAAGACAATTAGCTCCCTTAACTGCCTACGCCCAATATCCATCAGACAGATGCCGTGTTCTTCGATCCGCTTGGCCGTCCGCCACGCTGGCCAGATCAATGTACGCTGACCTCGGTTCCCGAAGTTCTTCTGCCAGCCGACCTCCATACGGATGAAGGCCATTTCCGGGGATGACATCGCTCTAAGAATGCTAGGGAGCTGTTTAGAGAAAACCGAAGATCGATAACGTGACTTCGTCCCAAGAACGCTGTTGGAAAGAGTTACAGCCGAGCCCCTCAGTTCGCCTGACAGGTGAACGAAAATCATGTCACAGATTACTGCCTCGACAGTCTCCTCAAAAATCTTTTGATCTGCTGGCTTTCTCGCTCTTTGTCGCAACCCGGAGTGTCGTTCGTAATTGGTCACCATCCGTATCGCTTCGTGGACGACGGCTTTGAGCCCATCCCTTTCGGCAATCCGCCACGGGTCAAAAAAGCGATCCTTCGGCAGCTTAACGTCGCCGTTGGCGTCATATTCGACAACATCATTGTTATCGTTTACCTCAGTAGCCTTCTTGGTCTTATTCGCCATTTAAATGCCCCTGCAAGCCCCTAGGAGACTCTCTGGCGACTAACTTGAGGATCAAGGCTATCACCCTCCCAAGCCTAGCAAAAACCGCCCCCTGAGCCTTCCTAGATTCTCCCTTTCGATCAGGCGCCGATTGCACCTACCACCTCGTCCTGCAAACCTCGCCATTCAGCACCTTGTCGGCCCCCTGCCAGCAATGTCTTCTCAAAGGCCTTCCAGAGCCGCCTGCCAATGAAGCGCATGTCTGCCCTTCTGATACGGTAATACTCTTTCTCTGGAACTTCCTCCTCAACCCTTTGTGTCAGTTCCTGAGGCCCATCAGGCCCGTACCTGATCACACCTGTCTTAACTCGTCTGCTCCGGTATCTCAGGGTCGTCTTGGAGTAGACCTCCCTGCCAACAAACCGCTGACCAAGGAGCGCAATCATATAGTCGCTACGAACAGGTGCGGGGATGGTTGGGGTGATCAGAGCATCTATGACCAGCGCATAGCCAAGGAGGCTCAAGACACCTTTCTTGGTCAGCGTCCCCCTGTCCCGTGTCCGCATCGCCAACAGGGCTGTGAACCGCTCTGTCGGCGTCCTATACCGCCTCATGCCTGAAGGAGAAACCAGCCGTGATTCTGGTCGAGAGAATGTCCTTCCAATCTGGCTAGCCCAGTCATCGAAGACACCAGACTTTAAGACACCATCGTAGTGGTCTTTGAGGACTTTCTGGGCGACCTTGAGTTTATCAGAGGCTGGCTTCCCGAAAACTGGCTTGTGGTCTTCCAGCCATTGCTTCTCACAAAGGCCGCATAGGTTCGACCAGCGGGTAGCCTGTCGTTCACAGCCAACAGCCTGACAGCGGATGTCAGCAGCGACAACGGCTGCATTACGCTTGGCGGAAGGCCATGAGGTTGGGGTCGTTACCTGACGCATATCCAAATCACATCCTTATGATGTGTAATTGTCAAGCTAGCCAAACAATGACAGCGTCAAACAGTTGGGAAGCGTTTCAAGGCCTAAGTAAACAGGACTGCTTTTGATGAAATTGGCCCGTATAAATATCGACAGGGCCGATATTCCCCCTTCCCCACCTAAGGTATTCAACTTCCAGAGCCAACTGAAAGGTGAACTTATTGGTCACATCTAAATCACCGTAGGTAAAATCTAAACGGTAAGATAATGGCACAACTTCATCCCTGAATGCTTTGACCTTGTCCACAATAGGCGTTTTTCCATCCTTTTTATACTCAGGCTTTTCTGCATGGGCCTTAATCAAGGGGTCATATGGAGAAATGAGGATGGCCATACCAGACGTTTCTTTCCCTGCGCCTGTGAAGGAAATTGCCTCATCCATGATCTGGGTGATGGCCATTTCGGACCAGTTGGCTTGTTTATTGAGCCACTGCACTTTGAAGCTGCCGCCTGCAGACTTGAGAATTCTAAGGTTCATGCCCAAGCACTCGATCCTCATTTCTCCGCCGAACCATGTTCCTTTCAATTGTCGCCATGCAGTACTCAGGGTCTCTGCTTGAGCATTCGATGTGAAACAAGCTGCGATCATTCCGACCACAAAGAAGCGACAGCGCATTTTGCTATTCCGTGACTGGATCTTAGTTATCAGCCAGCAACTGTGCTCCGTCGTCAAGCCTTCATTTTTGCTTGGTTTCCCAATAGCTCCTGCCCTAGTGAGTCAGTTGCGCAGCCTCCTATTTTGTCTCACACAAGTATAGATTGCACTTTGAGACAAGCCGTCTCACTATGTCCAATATTGGCGAGACGCGGAGAGACCCAAGATGTTGATTGGCTATGCCCGTACCAGTACGACCGAACAGGAGGCAGGGCTGGATGCCTAGCGGCGTGACCTGACGGCTCACGGCTGCGAGGAGATGTTCGAGGAGCAGGTCTCGTCAGTCCAGCGGCGGGAGGAGCTAGAGAAGGTCCTCAGGTTCATTCGGAAGGGCGACACTCTGGTCGTCACCAAGCTCGACCGCTTGGCTCGCTCCGTGCCTGACCTTGTGAAGATCACAGAGCGGCTGGAGGAGAAGGGAGCCAGTCTCCGCATCCTCGACATGAGCTTGGACACCAACTCACCCACGGGTCGCCTCATGTTGCACCTGATCGGCGCTATTGCTCAGTTCGAGCGAGAGGTCATGCTCCAGAGACAGCGAGAAGGTATCTCCAAGGCTCAGGGCGAGGGAAAGTCCAAAGGCAGGGCAGCAACGGCGCGAGCTAAGGCAGACGAGGTGCTGGCCCTCCGCAGGGCCGGTAAAGGTGCGTCAGAGATCGCTGCGGAGGTGGGCATAAGCCGGGCCAGCGTATACCGCATCCTTGGAGCAGGACCGCCGGACTGATGGGAGGCGATGGGGGTAATTTGGACTGTCGTCATTGCCGCTGGGGTCACGAATTTCTGCACCACTTTTAGCAAGTTAGATCATTCAAAACCGCCCCCGTCATACACGGTTAGGACGAAAACGAACTGGCGATGTACACATGATCTAGAGCGGTATGCGGCGACGTTGGTGGAAAAGGAGGACAACTAGGAGCGTCCCCTCCTAAAAGTTTGTTCAGGCAGTTCCCCAAATTCTGGCAGATAATGACGCGAGAACTCTGATGGCGACACGAAGCAGAAGTCATAGGCGACGAACTCGACCGTGGTGTGTTCGTGCGGATCCAACAGCGCGCTGCGTGCTGCGTGGAGGCGTTGCTTCCTCACCCAAACCCTCGCATCCATCCCAAACTCTCTCCTGAATGCGTATTGGAGCTTGCGAGCTGATAGCCCACTCATCTGCTCCATCTGGGTCAACGACATGGGTTGTCTCAGATTTGCGCGGAGATATTCGCATAACGTATCAAGTTCAAATCTACCCTGCGGACGCCTTCCGTTGACTGGTTCGTCAGACAGCAGCAATTCTGGATAGATAAGTCCGGCAGATAAGCGATACAAACGATCTTCAAAAGCTAGCTTCGACAGCAGCGTTGGATTGCCGTTCGCACAATCGATTTGATTCATAAGCGTTCTGAATAAATTGAAAAAAGACAGTGTTTTGTATTCCATTTTGAGTATGCGGGCGCTTCCTATTACCGCAGGTTCCGCATCTCCGGCTATCATTGAGGCGTAAGTCGCATCTAACTTGGGCTGGTTAAGTCGGATTACGATATTGCTTCCCGCTGAGATGCTCGTATGACATTCCGAACTGCTTATCAGTGCCGTCGAACCCCCAACTACTGCATAGCCAACGCAATCTATTTTAGCTTTGACGTATCCATCAATAGGAATAACCAAATCGAAATGCAGTGGGTTTTCTCGCTCAATGTATACACCATTATGAGAAGATGCGCTTATCTCTAACCCATTTATGGTGATAGCGCTCGATTTCGATGTAAATTTCTCTTTTTTATCAGAAACAGTGAATTCCTTTACTTTTGGCAACGCCGCCGCCACTTTATCTCCCAACAGTTGAATGTTATTAGTGCTAGGCTCCTTAGCATCGTTGAAGGCAAGTGCAGGA
>CANBVC010000019.1 GCA_947372795.1 Beijerinckiaceae bacterium | reverse complement strand
GGCCTGCGCGTCGAGCGGTCCCTCGCCATAGGCCGCATGAAAACGAAAGAAGCGCAGGATGCGCAGATAATCTTCGCGCACCCTTTGTCTGGCGTCGCCAATGAAGCGCACGCGCCGCGCCGTTATATCGGCGAGCCCATCTGCATAATCGAAGATATGTCCGTTGCGGTCGCATGAGAGCGCGTTGATGGTGAAATCGCGGCGCAGCGCGTCCTGTTCGAAATCGCGGCCGAAGCGCACTTTGGCGCGCCGCCCATCCGTCTCGACATCCTCGCGCAGAGTGGTGATCTCAAAGGGTTGGCCCTCCACGATCACCGTCACCGTGCCATGTTCGAAGCCGGTGGGAATGGGGCGCAGGCCCGCAGCCACGGCGCGGTCCATGGTTATTTGCGGCGAGGCGGTGGTGGCGAAATCGACATCGGCCACAGGCGCGCCGAGCAGCGCGTTGCGCAGGGCGCCGCCTACCGCGCGCGTCTCTTCGCCCTCGCCATCGAAGACCGCGAAGATGCGGCGCACCTTGGCGTCGTCAAGGAACGAGGGGCGCTCAAGTCGGGTTTGGGTCAATCGCAATAGAGTCTCGCATGAAGGTTCTTGAGCATGCCTGCGGTCGCGCCCCAGATGAAGCGTCCCTCATAGGGCATGGCGTGAAAATGCCGCGCGATCCCCTCAGCCTCTCGCGTATGAAGCTGATGGTTCGCAGGGTCCATCAGAAATCGCACGGGTACTTCGAACACATCATCCACCTCTTCGGCGTTCAGGTTAAGTTCGAAGGGCGGGCGCACGATGGCGACGACGGGGAAGATGCGAAAGCCTGTGCCGGTTGCGTAGATGTCGAGATAGCCCAGCGGGTCGATATGACTTTCATGCAGGCCGATCTCTTCCCATGCCTCGCGCAGGGCGGCCGCGATGGGGCTGTCATCCTGCGGGTCGATCTTGCCGCCGGGAAAGGCGATCTGGCCGGAATGCTGGCGCAGCAGCGCCGCGCGCCGCGTCAAAAGCACGGTCGCGCCCTCGTCGCGCGCCACGATGGGCACCAGCACAGCGGCGGGCCTGCCGGGCTTGCTGACCTCGGGTGGGAAGGCGTCCGGCGAGAGCACATGATCGCCTGCGCTGACCGGCGCCAGCATGGCGTCATGGGGCAGGTCGAGGCGCAGGCGCGTGAGCGCCCGCAGGCGCACGTCTTGCACGGAAAAGCGCGGCGGCGGCATTACGTAAGGTCCTCAAGAGCGTCGGCGGGGCTCATCGGAAAGAAAGCGCCACTGGAGACGACGCCATAAAACGCCTCGCCCGCGATGTCGCGCACTTGCCCGAGCGCCGCAAGCTCATAGAAGATCGGCCGCGCCACCAGCGCCCATAGGGCGTCGCGCACGAGCACATAGGGTTTGAGCCCCCCTGATGGTCCCGGTTCAAAGCGCAGGGGATGGGCCTCGTCGACGCTCACCCAGTCGTCCACATTCGTACGCAGCCGCAGGTTTTCCCCCTCCACCTGCATCTCGACCGCGATAAAGGGCGCGTCCTCCACCTCGACGGAAACCTTTTCCACCGGCGTGACGAGCACATGGCCTTCCGCGTCCTTGCGCAGAATCGAGGAAAAAAGCCGCACCATGGCGGGCCGCGTGATAGGGGAGTTCTGATAGAACCATGTTCCGTCGCGGGCGATCTTGAGGCCGATATCGCCGCAATGGGGCGGATTCCATTGATGAATCGGCGGCAAGCCGCCCTTTTTGGCGCGCGTGACCGCCTGCGCCAGACCATCGAGGCCGGTGCTCATCGCGGATAGTTCTTTCGCGTCATCCGTCATAATTCGGCGCCAATGGGATTGCGTCATGGCGGGGGTTGCCGGAATTTGATCCCGCAACGGATCGACAACGGGCCCGCACGGCCTAAACTAGTCCTGTTCACCGCCCGCGCCTAGCGGTCCGGCATGTAGCAACGCCCGTGAGGAAATTGATGAGCGCGACCCAGGACCTGATCTCCCAATCGCTGGAAAGCGCCGTCGCCCAGACCGCCGAGCGCGCGCTGGAACGCGTTCAGGCGGCGCGCGAGGCCATTGGCGCGGTGATCTTCGGTCAGGAAAAGGTGGTCGAGGAGGCGCTGGTCACGCTCATGGCCGGCGGCCATGGCCTGCTTGTGGGCGTGCCCGGCCTCGCAAAGACCAAGCTTGTCGAGACGCTCGGCGTGGCTTTGGGGCTCGATGCGCGCCGTGTCCAGTTCACGCCCGACCTCATGCCCGCCGATATTCTTGGCTCTGAAATCATGGAGGAGAGCGAGGGGGGACGCCGGGCCTTCCGCTTCGTGCGCGGCCCGATCTTCGCGCAACTGCTCATGGCCGACGAAATCAACCGCGCCAGCCCGCGCACCCAGTCGGCGCTGCTGCAAGCCATGCAGGAATATCACGTGACGGTCGCTGGCGAGCGCCACGACCTGCCGCGTCCCTTCCATGTGCTCGCGACCCAGAACCCCCTTGAGCAGGAGGGCACCTATCCGTTGCCCGAGGCCCAGCTCGACCGCTTCCTCATGCAGATCGACGTGACCTATCCCGACCGCGCGGCCGAGCGGCGCATCCTCATCGAGACCACCGGCGAATCTGGCGCCGTCGCCCGCCCCGCCATGACGGCCGAAGAGCTGATGACGATCCAGCGCCTCGTGCGCCGCCTGCCCGTTGGCGATAGCGTGGTTGAGGCCATTCTCGATCTCGTGCGCTCGGCTCGTCCGGGCGAGGGCGATCCGGCCCTGACCAAACATATTTCATGGGGCCCCGGTCCACGCGCCGCTCAATCCCTCATGCTCGCCACGCGTTCGCGCGCATTGGTGGATGGACGCCTCGCTCCGTCGATCGACGATGTGCGGGCTCTTGCGGAACCTATCCTCAAGCACCGCATGTCCCTCACCTTCGCCGCACGCGCCGAGGGCGAAACCATTTCCGGCGTCATTGCGCGGCTCGCCGCGCGGCTTGGTTGATCCGATGGCGGATGCGCGTCTCCTCGCAGCGGACGAGAGAGCCATAGAGACGCGCCACCAGCGCGGCGCGCTTGATCTTGCGCGTCGCCTGCCCGCTCTGCTCGTCGCCGCCAAGGAGGTCGCCGCGACCGCGATACATGGCGTACATGGGCGCAAGCGGGCTGGCGTCGGTGAGACCTTTTGGCAATTCCGCCCCTTCGTCTGGGGCGAATCCACCACCCGCATCGATTGGCGCCGCTCGGCCCGCGATGACCGCGTCTATGTGCGCGAGCGCGAATGGGAGGCGGCGCATACGGTCTGGGTCTGGATGGATCGCTCCCCCTCCATGGCCTATGTTTCGAGCCTCGCCATGCAGCCCAAGATCGACCGCGCGCTGGTGCTGGGCCTCGCCCTCGCCGATCTGCTGGTGCGCGGCGGCGAGCGTGTTGGCATGCCGGGCCTGACACGGGCGCTGGCGAGCCGCGACATCGTGGAGCGTTTCGCGCAGAGCTTGATCGAGGACGAGCGCCGCAATGGCGAAAATCCTGCCGAATTGCCCCCTGCCGATGCGCTGGCGCCGCGCACGCAGGCGGTGCTGATCGGCGATTTTCTCTCGCCCCCTGACGACATTCGCACGACGATCCATGCCATGGCCTCGCGCGGCGCGCTGGGCCATGTGGTGATGATCGCGGACCCCGTGGAAGAGACCTTCCCCTTCACCGGCCACACCGAATTTCTCGATGTCGATTCCAGCGCGACCCTGCGCGTCGGCGAGGCCGAGAGTTTCCGCGTTGATTATATCGCGCGCCTCGCGGCCCATCGCGACGCCGTGCGTGAGGCTTGCCTGTCGCGGGGCTGGAGCTTTACGCTTCACCGAACAGACAAGCCCGCCGCGCAGGCGTTGCTCGCTTTGCGAATGCGGCTTGAAGCCGGGCAGGGGGGCGCCTGATGTTCGGTCTTCCCCTCGCTTTCGCGGCTCCCCTCGTTCTCACCGCGCTGGCGCTTCTGCCCGCGCTTTATCTGCTGCTGCGCATCACCCCGCCGCGCCCGCGCCAGGTCGCCTTCCCGCCCCTGCGGCTGATCCTCGATCTGCCCCCGCGTGAAGAGACGCCAGCCCGCACGCCATGGTGGCTGCTGCTATTGCGCCTCGCCATCGCGGCCTTCGTCATTCTGGCTATGGCTGGCCCCATCTGGAATCCCCTGCCGCCGGGCGAGGGCGCAAAGGGACCTTTGTTGCTGATCCTCGACGATGGGTGGCCAGCGGCTCCCACATGGTCGCAGCGCGTTCAGGCGGCGAGCGAGCGGGCGCAGTCCGCCGGGCGCGATGGGCGCACCACGGGGCTGCTCGTCATGTCCGAAGGCGGGCGCGATGTGCTGCTGGCGGACGCGGGAAAAACCCTGGAGCGTTTGCGCGCGCTTAAGCCTGCGCCCTTCATCCCGGATCGGCTTGCGGCGCTGCCTGCGCTGCAGCGGTTCGTTTCGACCAATCGCGAGGCTGAGATTGTCTGGCTGTCCGATGGGCTTGAAAACGGCTCCGGCCGCGCTTTCGCGCAAGGCCTGCGCGAGGCGGTTGGCGATAATGGCGCGCGCGTCTTGACGCAGGACAAGCCCGCGCTCGCACTGACCGGCGCAGAGAATGGCGCGGGCGCTCTTGAGGCGCGGGTGCTGCGCGCAAAGGCTGAGGGTCCATCGCAAGGCCGGCTGCGCGCCCTTGACATGAAAGGCGTCGCTATTGGCGATGCGCGTTTTGATTTAGGCTCAGAGCGCGAGGTCAAGGCGCGTTTCGATCTGCCCATTGAACTGCGCAATGACATCGCGCGCATTGAAATTGTCGACGAACATTCCGCAGGCGCCGTCACCCTTCTGGACGAACGCTGGAAGCGTCGCCGCGTAGGCGTCGTCTCGGGCGCGAGCGCAGACACCTCGCAACCCCTCCTGTCGCCCTCCTACTATCTTGTGCGCGCGCTTTCCCCCTTCGCCGATGTGCGCGAGCCGCGCGCTGGCAAGGGCGATCCCATCCTCGCCATGCTTGATGATGGCGTGTCCGTTCTGGCGCTGGCCGATGTGGGCGTCATCGCTGGCCCCGCGCGCGACCGGCTCAACAAATTCGTCGAAGAGGGCGGCATGCTCTTGCGCTTTGCGGGCACGAGGCTCGCCGCGTCGAGCGATGATCTGACGCCCGTGCGCCTGCGCCGTGGCGGACGTGTTCTTGGCGGCTCGCTTTCATGGGACACGCCAAAGCGCCTTGCGCCTTTCGAGCGTGAGAGCCCCTTTTATGGTCTTGATGTTTCCGATGAGATCAATGTGACGCGGCAGGTTCTGGCCGAGCCTGAAGCGGGCTTGCCGGGCAGGACATGGGCGGCGCTGGCGGATGGCACGCCGCTCATCACCGCCGCGCGTCGCGGCAAGGGCATGATCGTGCTGGTTCATGTGACGGCCGACACCACATGGTCGAATCTGCCGCTGTCCGGCCTCTTCGTCGATCTCCTTCGCCGCACCATCGCCATCGCCTCCGAAGGCGGCGCGGGCGCCACGGCAGGGGACGCTTCCAACGTCGCCCCACAGAAGGCTGAGAGCCTCGCCCCCACGCGCACGCTCGATGGTTTCGGGGCGCTTGGCGCGCCGCCTTTGTCCGCGCGTCCGATCCCGGCGAATTATGCGGGCGGGGCGAGCGTGGACCATCCGCCGGGCTTCTATGGTCCCGCTGATGGGCTGACAGCGGTCAACGCCCTGACGCCGGATGCGCAACTTAACGCAATGGACCTTTCCGGTTTGAAGCTGATGGTGGACCCCTTGCGCAAAGCCGAGCCGCTTGATCTTCGTCCCACCTTGGTCACGCTTGCGCTCGCCTTGTTGATCGCAGATGCGCTGGTCTCGTTCTGGCTTTCAGGCGCCTTCCGGCGCGGCTGGCGCAGGCCCGCCGCCGCAGCCGCGCTCGCTCTGATGCTGGCAGGTATCGCAGCTTCAACGCCGCAGCCTGCCTATGCGCAGTCTTCGCCACCTCCCCAAAGCGCGCCAGTCAATCCGCGCGATCGCGAAGCTGCTTTGCAAACACGCCTCGCCTATGTGGTGACAGGCGATGCGCGCGTTGATGAGGCTAGCCAGCTTGGCCTTTCGGCTCTGTCGCGCGCGCTTGGCGCCCGCACGACGCTTTCGCCCGGCGAGCCCATGGCCGTTGATCCGGCGCGCGATGAACTCGCCTTTTATCCGCTCATCTACTGGCCCATCGTCGCCGATCGTCCCTTGCTCTCGGCGCAGGCGGTGACGCGCATTTCCAACTATATGAAACAAGGCGGCACGGTGCTGTTCGATACCCGCGACGCCCTGACCGCGCGCTCGGGCGGCGAGTCTTCGCCCGAGCAATTGTGGTTGCGCCGACTGCTCGCCAATGTCGACGTGCCCGAGCTTGAGCCTGTGCCGCGCGATCATGTTTTGACGAAGACTTTCTATCTGCTCGACAGTTTCGTCGGCCGTATGGCGATCGGCCAGATGTGGATCGAGGCCCTGCCGCCGGAGGCCGAGCGCGCCAACCGGCCCGTGCGTTCGGGCGATAATGTCTCGCCCATTCTCATCACTTCGAACGATCTTGCGGGCGCCTGGGCCGTGTCGCGCAATGGCGATCCGCTGTTTCCCCTCACCCCCGGCACGGGACGGCAGAGGGAGATGGCCCTGCGCGCTGGCGTCAATATCGTGCTCTACACGCTCACCGGCAACTACAAGGCCGATCAGGTGCATGTGCGTGATCTTCTGGAGCGGCTGGCCCATTGACCTCCTTCAACATCCAGATCGCGCCTCAAATACCGATCCCACTGCTGATCGCGCTGGCGCTCGCGGCGCTTCTCGTCATCGGCCTCGGCTTCTGGTCACGCCGTCGCGGCGCCGCCCTGCGCGCCCTTGGCCTCGTTCTGGTTCTCGCGGCGCTAACCGATCCGTCGCTGGTGCGCGAGGATCGCAATCCCCTGAAGGATGTGGTCGCCGTGGTGCTCGACCGCAGCGCGAGCCAGAGCATCGGCGAGCGCAAGGCGCAGACGGACAAGGCGCGCGTCGAGATTGAAAAAGCGCTGCAAGGGCTCGGCGACGTCGAGACCCGCTTCATCGATGGCGGTGCAACCGATACGGGCAACGACGGCACGCGGCTTTTCTCATCGCTCAACGCCGCGCTCGCCGATGTGCCGCCCGAGCGCGTAGGCGCGGCCATTCTCGTCACCGATGGCGTGGTGCATGATATTCCAGCCTCCGCAGGCGCGCTTGGCTTCAATGCGCCCTTGCATGTCTTCGTCACGGGACATGAGGGCGAGCGCGACCGGCGGATCGAACTTGTCGAGGCGCCGCGCTTTGGCATCGTCGGCAAGGAACAGACGATTGCGGTGCGCGTGCTCGATACGTCCAGCAGGGGCGAGCCAGTTCCGATTTCGCTACGACGCGACGGCGTCTCCATCGCCACGATCCGCGCTGCGCCGGGTCAAGTCGTGCGCGTTCCGGTACTGATCGAACATGGCGGGCCGAATGTCGTCGAACTCGAAATCGCTGCGGCGCCCGATGAGCTGACGCTGCTCAACAATAAGGCCGTCGTCACCATCGAAGGCGTGCGTGATAAATTGAAGGTGCTGCTGGTCTCGGGCGAGCCAAATGCGGGCGAGCGCACATGGCGGAATCTTCTGAAGGCCGACGCCAATGTTGAGCTGGTGCATTTCACCATCCTGCGCCCGCCGGAAAAGCAGGATGGCACGCCCATCAATGAGCTCTCCCTGATCGCCTTCCCCACGGCCGATCTCTTCGGTCGCAAGATCAGGGAATTCGATCTGATCATTTTTGACCGCTATTCGAACCAGACCGTGCTGCCCTCGGTCTATTTCGAAAACATCGTGCGCTATGTGCGCGAAGGCGGCGCTCTTTTGATAGGCACGGGCCCTGACTATGCGGGGCGCGATGGGCTTTTCTATTCGCCGCTTGGCAAGATCGCCCCTGCGCGGCCGTTGGGCGCGTTGCTTGAGCGCCCCTTCCTCCCGCAGATCAGCGACGAGGGCGCCAAACATCCCGTCACGCGCGGCCTGCCCGGCTCGCAGGAGAGCCCGCCCGCATGGGGCGAATGGTTCCGTCAGGTGCCGAGCGAAAAGCTGCGCGGCGTTCCCGTCATGTCGGGCGCCGACAAGATGCCGCTGCTGCTGCTGTCGCGCGAGGAGAAGGGGCGCGTGGGCCTGCTGCTCTCCGATCAAATCTGGCTCTGGGCGCGCGGTTATCAGGGCGGTGGGCCGCATCTTGATCTTATGCGACGGCTTGCGCATTGGCTCATGAAAGAGCCCGAGCTTGAGGAAGAGGCCCTGCGCGCCAGCGCGCGTGGCCACGAACTCTCCATCGAGCGCCAGACCCTGAAACCAGCGACGCCACCGGTCACGATCACGTCGCCCACCGGCAAGACGCAGATGGTGAATTTGACCGGCGCCGAGCCCGGTCTGTCGCGGGCGCAGATCACGGTTGAGGAATTTGGCCTCTACAAACTCAGCGATGGCGAGCTCTCGACGCTCGTCAATGTAGGCCCCGAAAATCCGCGCGAGTTTCAGGACGTGGTCTCGACCATGGATCGTCTGAAGCCGCTCGCGCAGGCGACAGGCGGCACGGTGCGCCGCATTGCCGCCGGAGGCGAGACCATCGCCCTGCCGCGCTTCGTGGCCCTGCGCGAAAGCCCCATTTATGGCGGCGCTGATTATGTGGGCGTGAAGCGTACGGGCTCAAGCGTGGTCACGGGCGTGGGCGTCGCGCCGCTGGCGGTCGGCTTCGCGGGTCTCATCGCCTTGCTTGGCAGCATACTGATGGGCTGGCTATGGGAGGCTCGGCGCGGGCGCAGATAATTCACGCCCGCGTAATCGCTCCCGTCACGCCTTCAAACGCGCCTTCGACGAGCTCGCAATAAAGCAGCCGCGCGAAATCGACGGGGCCGGGCATCGTCAGGCGCCCCTGGGGCGCGCGTTTGAAGCCGACGCGTTTGTAATAGGGCTCGTCGCCGACGAGGATCACCAGCTTATGCCCGCCAGCGCGGGCGGCCTCCATGGATTTCGCCATCAGCGCCTCGCCGATGCCGCGGGAGCGGAAGGGTGGATCGACCGTGAGGGGACCGAGCAGCAAGGCTGGCGCGCCGCCGCAAGCGATGGCCGTCATGCGATTGGCGCCGACCAGCAGCGTGCCGACATGGGCGACGAAGGATAGGTCCGGGTCCGGATTTACGCCCTCGCGCAGGCGATAGGCGCTGAGGGCGAAGCGGCCGGGGCCGAAGGCGCGTTCATCGAGCTTCTCGATGGCGGGCATGTCGGCGGGAGTGAGGGGGCTCAGGGTCAGGGAGAGGTCGGTCATGGATCATCCGGCAGATCGGAACGCGCAGGGTCGGGCGGCGCTGGAAAGCGCTTCGATCAGAGACTGGGTCGTCGCCGGTGGATCATCATGCGCCCCCCATAGCACGGGCGATGCGGCGCGCAAACCGGATCAGCGTTTCGGCCTGAGCGTGGCTGTTGTGTCGAGCGCATAGGCCCCGTCGGCGCGTGTGAACGGCCGCGGCGGAGGCAGGGGGATCGGAGGCAGGGGGATCGGCGCGAAGGGCGCCGGCGCGAGGGATGCGTTGCGCACCAGCGGAGCCTGCGTGCGCGCCATGGGCGCAGGCGGGAGCGCTGCGGCGAGCGACATCGAGTGGCTTGCGCTTCCAGCCTGAGCGACATCGATCTCGTCGTCGATGTCTGGCGCGTCGGGCAGGTTGTCGCGGCGCTGCGGCGCGGGTAGCAGCTGCGGCGAGGGCAGGGGCTTGCAGATGCGGCGCGGGCCGGTCGAGGTCTGGCCGTGCATGGCGAGATCGAGGTGCAGATGATCGTTATGATTGGCGTCTGATCCGGGCGCGAGAACGGTCGTGAAAATATTGCAGGCCCCGGCCTGCGCCTCGCGCAGGAAGGCTTTCTCCTGAGCGTCGCCACGGGTCCAGCCCTTCGCGATGCTAATGCTGCGCCCATCGGCGAAGCGAAATAGGCTGATGTCGACGGCGTTGCCGAAGGCGTGCTCTGAAAAGCGACTGCTGCGATGACCATCAATCGGCCGGCAGGCATAGGCGCCCATAGTATCGACCTGCGTCACGGGCTGGCCGAATCTGGCGAGCGCGATCGGCTGCACCACGTCGCGCACCCATTCCTCAAGCGCAGCGGTTAAGGGGCAGCCAAGGGTCTGGGTGGAGTTGAAGGCCACCGCGCCTTCGCTGAGGGCGGTCACCTTAAAGGGATAGTCGAGGCCGCAGGGCCCGGGGCCGTCGATGGCCTTGGCTGGCTGAATATAGGCGGAAGGCGTCACCTGCTTTTGCGCAAGGCATGCTTTCTCCGCCTGCCCACGCCAAGCCGCACGTTCCTCACGCTTGAACAGGCCGCAGCCCGCCAGAAGCAGGGCCAGACCTGTCGCCAGAGTTAGGGAAAGAAGTCGACGCGCCATCCGTTACGTGATGCGCGAAAAGCCTTAACCCCGGCTCAAGTTTCATGGTTAACGAACCGTTTCGAAGGGGCGGCGCGAAAGGATCCGCGCCGCCGCTTTCGCTTGATCAGGAGGCCTCGCCCGGAGATTTATTATGGCGGGCCTTCATGAAGCGCTCGAACTCCTCCCGGTCGCGGGCGCGGCGCAGTTCTTCGATATGGATCGCGAACTCGCGCTCGGCTTCGTCGAGCTTGCGGCGCTCCTCTTCAAGCCGCGCCAGCTCAGTCTCGCGCCACTCGTCAAAGGCCCGGTTGCCGGTGGGGCGGACGCCCCCGAAGGGCGACCAGCCGCCGCTGGAACGGGGCGGCGTGTCCCTTCCATCCCAGACGCTCTGCCACACCGCGCTGTTCCAACGGCCGCCATCGCAGGCGTTCCGCAGGCTAGACACCCGCTCTTGCAGGAAGCTGAAGAGGTCGCCCTGATATTCATTACGGCGTTGCCAAATCTTGAAGCCGATGACAGCCAGACCCACGGGCCAGAAGAAGACGAAGCCCAGAACCATCGCCAGCAGTTCGAATGGCCGCCAGAGGTGATCAGCGCGACAGGTCCGCGCGCCGGAACCTTGGGCATCCGAGGAATGCCTTGCCGAAGTTTGCCTGGAAAAGTTGCTCATGAGGGTCTCCTTCGAGCATCGGCGCCCCAGCCGTACCCCTCATGTGGGTAGGGCCCATGGGGCTTGTCCAGTGGCCTTGGCGGGGCGTCAGGTGAAAAATTATTATCCATAAAAATTACATTTGATTCTTTTAAAGATAAAAATATCTTGCGCGGGCTTGTTTTCAAGCTAAGATCAAGCTGTTGTTGCGAAGAGCTTTTTACGTCGACTTTGACTTATCCTTTTCAAACCCTCGGTGGCCGGTCCGATGATTCCATCGTCGGGCCGGCCTTTCGGGGGCTCCGCGTCGAGCCTTAGCCTGGGGTCTTGAACGTCCTTTCCCCCATCAGCTCCCCTTCACAATCGCGCGAGCCGCGCCGAAGGGAATCCTGCCCCGTTTTAATTCTGTTGCTGTATGCCCATATTCCCGTTGCGGGCCTTCGCCCCGATCAAAAAGGGTTCTCCCAAATGTCCTCGTTCACGCATTTTTTGAACAAGGTGCTCTCGCGTAACGGTTTTCTAGCTCTCGGGCTCGCAGCCCTGCTGGCGCTTGCGCCTGCGGTGGCTGAGGCGCGCCTCGGCGGCGGATCGAGCGCGGGCAGCCGCGGCTCCAAAACGTTCACAGCGCCGCCCCCGACCTCGACCGCGCCTCACGCGGTCGCGCCCATGGAGCGGTCCATGACCCAGCAGCCCACCTATGCTCCGTCGGCGAGCGCTGCCGCAGCCCCCGCGCGCAGCGGCATGTTCGGCGGTCTCTTCGGCGGCTTTGGCGGTGGCCTCATGGCAGGCCTGCTCGGCGCTGGTCTCGTCGGCATGTTGTTCGGCCACGGCATGACGGGCGGCCTGGGCGGCATCGGGTCGATCCTCGGCCTCGTGCTACAGCTCGCCTTGCTCTTCTTCGTGGTGCGTTTCGCCATGAACTGGTTCGCCAATCGTAACCGGCCCGCCATGGCGGGCGCTGCGCCGCGCTCGGCTTATGAAGGCGGCCCCGGCCCTCAAGGCGGCTTCGGCGGCTTTGGCGGCGGCGCCCCCCAGTATCAGGCGCCCGTGACGACCCCGATCCAGCTGCAAGACGCTGACTTCAGCAGTTTCGAGCGTCTGCTTGGCGAGTCCCAGAGCGCCTATAGCGACGAGAACATCGATCGCCTGCGCATGATCGCCACCCCCGAGATGGTCGCCTATTTCTCTCAGGAGATCGCCGAACACGCCCGCACCGGCGTCGTCAACAAGATCTCCGGCGTGAAGCTGTTGCAGGGGGATCTTTCGGAGGCCTGGCGTGAGAACAATGACGATTACGCCAGCGTGGCCATGCGCTTCTCGCTCATCGACGTGATGCAGGAGCGCGCCACCGGCCGTATCATCTCGGGCAATCCTTCTGCGCCTGAGCAGGCGACCGAGGTTTGGACCTTCCAGCGCGTGGCGGGCGCAAGCTCGCAGGATTGGAAGCTCTCGGCCATCCAGCAGGCGTCCTGACATTTAGCAGGCGGCGAGGCTTTCCAACCTCGCCGCTCTGCGTCATCATCCCCCCATGACCGGCGTTGAAGCCGGCGTTCGGGAGGATGACATGCGAGCCATATGCGGCGCCCTTGCAGGCGCTTTCGGCCTTATCGCCTGTTCGACAGGCGCCTTCGCCCAGCAACTTGATACGTTCCGCCTCGCCATCGGCGGCTTCGGCCTCTGGGCGGCGGAAGCGCCCCGTCTTGGCCAGCAGGCGGGCATCTTCAAAAAGCACGGAATCAACGTCGAATATTACGCCACTGCGGGCGCGGGCGAATCCCTGCAGGCTGTGATCTCGGGCTCAGCTGATATCAGCATCGCGGTCGGCACGACCGGCGTCATGGGCGCCTTCGCCAAAGGCGCGCCCGTTCGCATTATCGGCGCGAACTTCACCGGCGCCAGCGATCTCTACTGGTATGCCCGCGCCGAGAATCCAATCAAGACGCTGAAGGATGGAAGCGACAAGGCTGTCATGGGCTTTTCCAGCAATGGATCGAGCAGCAACACAATCGCGGTCGCGCTTGTCGAGGAGACGGGCTCGAAGATGAAGCTTCTGGCGTCGGGCGATCAGGCCAGCACCCTGACGCAGGTCATGTCCGGCCAGATCGACCTTGGCTGGGCCGCGCCGCCCTTCGGGCTCAAGGAGATTTCCGAAGGCAAGATCCGCATCATCGCCACGGGCAATGACGCGCCCTCGCTGCGCGACCAGACCGTGCGCGTCGACATCGCCAGCGTTAAGGTGATGACCGAGCGCAAGGATGCGCTGGCGCGCTATGTGAAGGCCTATCGCGAAACGCTCGACTGGATGTACGCCGATCCCAAGGCGATCGAGATGTGGGCCGCGAACATTGGCGTTCCCGTCGAATTCGCCCGCAAGGCTGCACTTGATTTTCAGCCGAAAGCTGCGCGCGATTTCGATACGATCACCGGGCTCGACACGCTGATGGAAGGCGCGGTGCGGCAGAAGTTTCTCGCGGCGCCTCTGACCAAAGAGCAGCTCTCGACGCTCATCCAGGTGGTGAAATAGAGCGCCCGTTCAGCCGAGCGATACGGGTCCGAGGTCGCCGATTTCGCGCGTGCCGGGCAGGATGCCGCGCGCATGGGCGTCGATGCGCCAGCCGGTCTCGCCCTGCGTGATCTTGAACAGATGATAGGCTGCGCGATGGCGGGGCGTTCCAGGAACTGCCGAGGCCGATGCTACCCCCACCACGGGCACGAGGCCCTGCGGACTGCGCAGGTGGTTCACCGATGCACGGTGGTTGTGGCCATGGACAATGAGCTCCGCGCCATGCCGGGCGATGATCCGCTCAAAGGAGCGCGCATCCATAAGGCCGCGCCCCATGCTGGCGCCCGTGCGGTAAGGTGGATGGTGGATCATCACCACGCGCATGAGGCCGCGCGCGCGCGTCTCCTCGAGCTTGTGGATCAAATCCTGACGCTGGGGACGGCCCATCTTGCCCGAGGCGATGAAGAAGGGCGTCGGCACGCCTGACGAGACGCCGATGAAGGCGATGTTTCCGCGAACGCGCAGATAGGGATAGGTGGTCTCATGCCCACCATCGGACGAGGTCCAGGGCGCAAAGCTGCGCAGCAGATAGGGCATGGAGCTTGGCACATAGGCGTCGTGATTGCCCGGCACGAAGCTCACATTATGAGGATCGCCGAGCGTATGTAGCCAGATGGCCGCCAGCGGAAATTCGGCAGGCAGGCCGATGTTGAGCACATCGCCCGTCATCATCACGTGATCGGGTTTATGCGCCTTCATATCGGCCACGAGCCGGGCCAGAACATCCATGTCATGGATACGGTCGCGGCGCTTCCAGTTGATATAGCCGGTCAGGCGCTTGCCCATGAGTTCGCTCGGGCGCGCCTTTGGAAGCGGGCCGATATGGGCGTCGGAGAGATGGGCGATCAGGAAGCTGGTCACGGGCGGTTGTGTCGCCGTTCACAGGCCGCGCGTCAAGCGTTCTAGGCCCCGCCGATGAGGATTCCCGCCGCCAGCACGATCACGCCGCCCAGCACGATCTGAAACACGGCCTGCATGAAGGGCGTGTCCATATAGCGCGCACGCACCCAGGCGATGACCCAAAGTTCGATAAAGACGATGACGCCCGCGATGGCGGTGGCGACCCAGAATGCGTTGGCCCAGGAATCGGGCACCAGATAGGGTAGGGTGTGGCCGATGCCGCCAAGCGTGGTCATCAGGCCGCAGATGCCGCCGCGCAGCCATGGCGAGCCGCGACCGGTCAGCGAGCCATCGTCCGACAGCGCCTCCGCAAAGCCCATGCTGACGCCCGCGCCAATGGAGGCGGCGAGGCCCACGAGGAAGGTCTCCCAGTTGCTATGGGTGGCGAAGGCTGCGGCGAAGAGGGGCGCCAAAGTCGAGACTGAGCCGTCCATGAGGCCAGCGAGGCCCGGCTGCACATATTGCAGCACGAACATGCGATGGCGGGTCTTGCCCTCCTCCTCCAGCGCCTCATCAGTGAGCAGGGACTGTTCCAGCTTATGAGCGTGGGTCTTGTGGCCCTTTTCGACCTCCGCCAGATCGCCGAGCAACTTGCGCACCTCCACATCGGTGGTGCGCTCGGCGGCGCGCTCGTAGAAACGGGCGGCCTGAAACTCCATGTTCTCCGCTTCCTTGCGGATGGTTTCAAGCGACTGATTCGTGGTCAGCCAGATCGGACGCCGCTTGAGAAAGCCCTTCACGTCCTCGCGGCGGATCGGCGGCAGCACTTTGCCAAAGCGGGCTTCATAAATTTCGAGCAGCATGTGGCGGTGCGCGGTCTCTTCCTCGGCCATCTCTTCAAAAACCTTGGCGGAGGCGGGATAGCGTTCGCGCAGATCCTCCGCGAAGGCCATATAGATGCGCGCATCTTCCTCTTCGGATGAAATTGCGAGCGCCAGGATTTCGCGCGGGGTCAGTTCCGAAAAGGGTTTCACCGGAGGCTCCAGATCATATTAGAAACGTTCTAATCTCCATCGGGGCTGAGTCAATGGACTGTGGCCACGCGTCAGCTTGGTTTCCGGCTTTCAGGTTCGTTTCATGCTCCCCCATCCACCGCGCCTAGTCATGCGGCTATTTCATCAAGCCGCGCATCTATGGTTCCGCCTCACCCGGCCGCTCACCATGGGCGTGCGGGCGGTGGCGCTTGACGAGATGGGCCGCGTCTTCCTCGTGCGCCATTCCTACCTGCCGGGCTGGCATTTGCCCGGTGGGGGCGTCGAGGTGGGCGAGACGGCGCTTGAGGCCCTAACGCGGGAGCTGCGTGAAGAAGGCCATCTCGAGCTTGCCGATTCGCCCGTTCTGCTTGGCGTTTATCTCAACACTTTCGTGACGAAGCGCGATCATGTGCTGGTTTATGTAGCGCGCGATGTGCGCCAGACCCATCCACGCGGCGCGGATCGCGAAATCGTGGAGACCGGTTTTTTCCCTGTGGACAAGCTGCCGCAGACGCTCGCACGGGCGAGCCGCGAGCGGATCGCCGAGGCTTTGGCGGGAGCGGCTGTTTCAGAGCGGTGGTGAGCCCCGGAAGGCGGTGTAGCGGCGGGCGATTTCGCTCGCGATCAGCGAAGTGGCGTCGAGGGGGGGATTATCCCAGCGCTCCAGCGCCCCCGCCCAGCGCCTGACATGGCCAGCCACCACCAGCTTGTTGATGAAGCCCGTGATCTTGGGATGGCCGCCGCTCGGGTCATAGACCTGAACCGGAACGCCGCCAGCGAGAGCCTCGCCAACCATGTTCACGCTGTCGCCCGTGACCACTATGGAGTCCGCCAGCGCGATCATGGCCGCGTATGGATTGTCGCCTTCGCCGTCCCAGACGAAGGCGGGCTGGCCCGCCAGAGCTTGCGCCAGAGCCTTGATGAGGTCAGGCGGCGTGCGCCGCGAGGGCGTCACCATGACGCCGCAGCCCGAGGCTGCGAGATCCCCGGCGATGCGGGTCAGCGCCGCCACATCTTTTTCCTCGAAGCGATGATGGGCGCTCGGACCGCCGAGCACCATGGCGACGCGCGGATGGGGCAGATGGGCGAGGCGCGGGTCTGGCGAGCGGCGCGCCGCCTCCAGAATATGGGGCCGCAGAGGATGGGGTGAGGTGAGCGTCACCAGCACATTCTCGCCGCGCAGCCTGTCATGCTCGGGGACCCAGAGCAGGTCCGCAGCGCCAGCGCCCGTGCGCGGGTCTTGCAGGAACATCGCGAAGGTGCGGCCGCCCGAGACCCTGCGCAGATAGCGCAGATAGGGCACGGTGACGCGTCCGGCGGCGAAGACGATGTCTGGAAAGGGCGGAGCGAGCAGGCTGCCCGGCTTGGTGGCGCGATCACGCGGGTCGATGGGGCCGAAGGGCGTCAGGGCGGCGAAGAGCGCGCGAGGCCTCACCTGCTTGAGCACCGGTTCCAGTCCCAGTTCGCGGGCGATGCCGAGGCAATGAACCTCGTGGCCCACCTTGCCCGAGGCCAGCACCCAGGCGGTGGTTCCCTGCGGCAGGCGCGGAGCGCTGACGATGGACTGCGGCGTCGGGGAAGAAATCATTCGCGGGCTGTAACGCCAGACGCCTCTAAAGCCAAGCGCGGAATGCGTAAAACGTTCAGTTGATTACTAAACAATTGATTTAAAATGTATTTTACTTAATTCAGGGGACTTGCCTAAAGCCTCGTTCAAGCGCTTTGTGCGGGATCTTAATCGTTCATTTCATCTCGCGTCCTTTAGCCGGTCCATCCCTCGCAAGAGGCCATATCTGATCGACTGCAGAGGTCTGCATGGAAAAAAAAGAAAAGCTCAAACGGGGCCTCGCCTGCCTCTCGCCCGAGAGGCGCAGCGAAATCGCGCGCATGGGCGGCAAATCCGTACCGCCTGAAAAGCGCGCCTTCGCGCGCGATCCCACGCTGGCCGCGAAGGCCGGGAGCATTGGCGGGGCGGCGGCTCCAGCCGAAAATCGCATGTTCCATAAGGACAATGATCTTGCACGCCGCGCCGCCAAAGTCTCGGCGGCCGGGCGCGCTCGCAAAATGAACAAGACACCGGAATGAAAACGGCCCGCATCAAGCGGGCCGAATTCATCTGTTTGATAGAGGCCAGATCAGACGAAGATGACCTTCAGCACTTCGTAGCTCTTGCCGCCGCCGGGGGTGTTCACCTCGACAGCGTCGCCGACTTTCTTGCCGATGAGCGCGCGGGCGATGGGCGAGGTGATGGAGACCTTGCCGCTCTTCACATCCGCTTCGGCCTCGCCGACGATCTGGTAGACCTTCTCTTCCTCCGTGTCCTCATCGATGAGGGTCACGGTGGCGCCGAACTTGACGTTCGAGCCGGACAGCTTGGTGACGTCGATCACCTCGGCGCGAGACAATTTGTCCTCAAGCTCGGCGATACGCCCCTCGTTGAGCGACTGGGATTCCTTGGCCGCATGATATTCGGCGTTTTCGGACAGATCGCCATGGGAGCGCGCTTCCGAAATCGCCTGAATGATACGCGGCCGCTCTTCCTGCTGGCGACGCTTGAGTTCCGCCTCCAGGGCCGCATAGCCCGGGACGGTCATCGGGACTTTGTCCACCATCTTCGAATCTCTTTCTAATCTCGCGCAACCGAGTTTGATCTGCTGGAAGCGCGAAAACACTGATGCTCGCGGGAGTGGAATCCCACGAGCAGGTCCGATGCCGCCAATCAGGCGAAGTAATCTTGCAGCGCCCGCACCTCGAGATCCCCGCCCTTGTAGGCCTTGATCCCCTGCGCAGCCGCTACGGCTCCGGCTAGAGTGGTGTAGTAGGGAGCCTTATGCAAGAGGGCCGCGCGCCGAAGCGACCGGCTATCCGCAAGAGCTTGCGCCCCCTCAGTCGTGTTGAACACAAGCTGTATGCCGCCGTTCTTGATCGTGTCGACCACATGGGGCCGCCCTTCGGAGACCTTGTTGATCTTCTGGGCGGGAACGCCGTTCTTCTCTAGGAAGCGAGCGGTGCCGCCCGTCGCGACGATCTTGAAGCCGAGCTCATGTAGCATGCGCATGGCTTCGAGCACGCGCGGCTTGTCGGCCTCGCGCACGGAGACGAAGACCGTGCCGGAGGTCGGCACCTTCACGCCGCCGCCGAGCTGGCTCTTGGCGAAAGCGACTTCGAAACTGCGGTCGAGGCCCATGACTTCGCCGGTCGAGCGCATTTCCGGGCCCAGCACCGTATCGACGCCGGGGAAGCGCGCGAAGGGGAACACCGCCTCCTTCACCGCCACATGGCCGAGCTCTTCGGACTTGAGATTGAAGCTCGCCAGAGACTCGCCCGCCATGATGCGCGAGGCGATCTTGGCGATGGGCTTGCCAATGACCTTGGCTACGAAGGGCACCGTGCGCGAGGCGCGCGGGTTCACTTCCAGCACGTAGATCTCGCCGTCCTTGATGGCGTATTGCACATTCATGAGGCCGCCGACTTCGAGGGCCAGAGCCATCTTACGGGTCTGCTCCTCAAGGGTCGCAAGCGTCTCCTTGCTGAGCGAGCGGGGCGGCAGCGAACAGGCTGAATCGCCCGAATGGATGCCCGCTTCCTCAATATGCTCCATGATGCCCGCGATGAAGACGTCCTTGCCATCGCAAAGGCAATCCACATCGACTTCGATCGCGTCCGTCAGGTAGCGGTCGAACAGCAGCGGGTTCTTGCCGAGCACCGTGTTGATCTGGCCGGTCTTGTCGTTGGGGTAACGCGCCTTCACTTCAGCAGGGATGAGGCTTGGCAGCGTGTCGAGCAGGTAATCCTGCAGGGCGCCGGGGTCGCGAATGATCGCCATGGCCCGGCCGCCCAGCACATAGGAAGGGCGCACGACCAGCGGCAGTCCAAGTTCGGAGGCGATGATGCGGGCCTGCTCCACCGAATAGGCGATGCCATTCTTCGGCTGCTTGAGGCCGAGCTTGTCGAGCAGGCGCTTGAAGCGGTCGCGGTCCTCCGCAAGGTCGATGGAGTCGACCGACGTGCCGAGAATCGGGATGCCAGCTTCCTGCAGCGCATGGGCGAGCTTGAGCGGCGTCTGGCCGCCAAACTGCACGATCACGCCGACGAGCTCGCCGTTCTGCTTTTCCTTGGCGAGAATTTCGAGCACGTCTTCTTGCGTCAGCGGCTCGAAATAGAGGCGGTCGGACGTGTCATAGTCCGTGGAGACCGTCTCGGGATTGCAGTTGATCATGATCGTCTCGAACCCGGCGTCCGAGAGCGCGAAACAGGCGTGGCAGCAGCAGTAGTCAAACTCGATGCCTTGGCCGATGCGGTTCGGTCCACCGCCCAGAATGACGATCTTGCGCTTGTCGGTGGGACGCGACTCGCAGGCGGGGGCGCCGGCGAACGGCGTCTCGTAGCTCGAATACATATAGGCCGTCGGCGAAGCGAATTCGGCGGCGCAGGTATCGATACGCTTGTAGACGGGGCGCACGTCGAGCTTGTGACGCAGGGTGGACACGTCGCTTTCCTGCTGGCCCGTGAGCGAGGCGAGCCGCATGTCGGAGAAGCCAGCGGCCTTCAGCATGCGAAGGCTCGGCGCATTGTCGGGCAGGCCGTGCTTGCGGACCTTGTCTTCAAGGTCGACGATTTCCTTCAGCCGCGCGATGAACCAGGGGTCGATCTTGCAGGCCTCGTGGATCTCTTCGCTGCTCATGCCCATGCGCAGGGCTTGTCCAACAACAAGCAGACGGTCGGGGGTCTGCTTGCTCAGGCGGGCGCGCAGCACATTCCAGTCGTCGCCCATGCCAAGCCCCTCGATCTCGACTTCATCGAGACCGTTGAGGCCCGTCTCCAGCGAGCGCAACGCCTTTTGCAGGGACTCTGCGAAGGTGCGGCCGATCGCCATGGACTCGCCGACGGATTTCATCGCCGTCGTCAAAACGGGTTCCGCGCCGGGGAATTTCTCAAAGGCGAAACGCGGGACCTTCGTCACGACATAATCAATCGTGGGTTCGAATGAAGCCGGGGTCGCGCCGCCGGTGATGTCGTTATCGATCTCGTCGAGCGTATAGCCCACAGCGAGTTTCGCAGCGACCTTGGCGATGGGAAAGCCCGTTGCCTTGGAAGCGAGCGCGGAAGAACGCGACACGCGCGGATTCATCTCGATGACGATCATGCGGCCGTCGGCGGGATTGACCGCGAACTGTACGTTCGAGCCGCCTGTCTCCACGCCGATCTCGCGCAGCACCGCAAGCGATGCGTCGCGCATGATCTGATATTCCTTGTCGGTCAGGGTCAGCGCGGGCGCGACGGTGATGGAGTCGCCGGTATGGACGCCCATCGGATCGATGTTCTCGATGGAGCAGACGATGATGCAATTGTCCGCCTTGTCGCGGACAACCTCCATCTCATACTCCTTCCAGCCCAGCACGCTTTCCTCAATGAGGACTTCGGTTGTTGGGGAGGCGTCGAGACCGTTCTGGATGATGTCGAGATATTCTTCGCGATCATAAGCGATGCCGCCGCCCGTGCCGCCCATGGTGAAGGAGGGGCGGATGATGGCGGGCAGGCCGATCGCGTCGATGGCCTCGATGGCCTCGGTTAGGCCCTTGGAAATATAACGCCGCTTGCGCTCGGGCTCTTTGGACTCCCAGTCGCGCTTGAAGGCGTCGAGCGCTTTTTCGCGCTCACCCGCGTCGGCGTGCTCACTCGTGACCCTCTCGATCTGGCGATTATATTCTTCCTTGTCGGCCTTCTTCAGGTCCGAGGCGTTGGCGAGGCGCGACTTCGGCGTGTCGAGGCCGATCTTGGTCATGGCCTGCCGGAACAGTTCGCGGTCCTCGGCCTTGTCGATGGCGTGAGCCGTCGCGCCGATCATCTCCACGTCGAACTTTTCGAGCACGCCCAATTGCTGGAGCGAGAGGGCGCAGTTGAGCGCCGTCTGGCCGCCCATGGTGGGCAAGAGGGCGAAGCCCTTGGAACGGTCGCCGCGCTCCTTCTCGATGATCTTGGCCACGATCTCGGGCGTGATCGGCTCCACATAGGTGCGGTCCGCCATGTCCGGGTCGGTCATGATCGTCGCGGGGTTGGAATTGACGAGGACGATCCGGTAGCCCTCCTCGCGAAGGGCCTTGCAGGCCTGGGTTCCCGAGTAATCGAACTCGCAGGCCTGTCCGATGATGATCGGCCCCGCGCCGATGATCAGGATGGTGGATATGTCTGTGCGTTTGGGCATGGTCACTCGTTCTGGAGCGCCGGATCTCCGGCGGGCCGGCGCGGCCGGCGATGCTGGGCACACAAAAAAAGGCCGCGCTATCGGCCCTTCGTGGGAGCCTGAGCGCGTCCTTTACGAAAACCCTGAGGGGCAAACCCTGATGGGGAATTCGAGCGGGAGGCGCCCCGGCCCGAAATGTCCCCGCTAACTAGACGAAAATCGAAGGCTTGGGAAGCCCCGCCGCCGGTTGCCCCCAGCCCGATCGTCAGGCTTGTTCGATTCTGCACGACCGCCCATACCGTCAAGCTTGCGCTAAATCCCCGGTGACAAGAGCCGCTCCCGCGGCTAGACCAATCTCATGTCGCTTCGCCGTCAGATATCGACCTTTTTCGGAGTGGGCGTCGTCTCGTTGGCGGCCGACTATGGCGTATTCCTGCTTCTGACCGAATTCCTGGGCGTGGAGCCCGTCGCTGGCGCCTTGGTGGGTTACATGGTGGGCGGCCTTGTGAATTACCTGCTCAACCGCACCCATACTTTCGCCAGCGAGCGGAACCATGTGCAAGCTGGCCTACGGTTTGCGGGCGTGATGGCGGTGGGCTTCTCCCTAACCTGGCTCTTCATGTGGCTTTTCACCGCGCAGTTCGGCGCGCCAAATATCCTGGCGCGCCTCGCCACTACCGGAATCGTCTTCGTCTGGAATTTTTCGGCCCACAAGTTCTGGACCTTCGGTGAGCGTGGCGGGGCGTAACGCTCTTCAGTCCCGCAAGCCACTCTCATCACAGGCTGGGCCATATACGCCGAGGCGCTTGGAGGCCTGCCCAGCTATCGCAACCGATTTCGCGCAGTTCCTGCGCGAATGCGTTCCCCTAGTTCTCGTATTCCTCATCGTCCTCGTCATCAGCAAGATCGATATGTTCGAGGGCTGAGAGGGGGATCGTGGCGGAGCGGATGTCTTCGGCCGACTGACTGTGCCAGATACAGCGCGCCTCCGTCTTTTCCACGGCGACGACGGTCATCAAGGGCCCGCCGGACTTCAGCTGGACAACATTGCCGGGTTCCAACGCCATGATGATTTCTCCGATTTCGGGGAGGCCAGTGTGAAGAATCGATGCGAAGCATAGCATAAAGACTCCTTGGGCCATATTGTTGGAGGGCTGCCTCAGGCCTGCGGCGGCGCTTGAGCTGGATAAAGATCCGTCTGCCGCAGAGCCTCCCCAAGCGCCATGGCGGCGCAGACTGCAACATTGAGAGACCGCATGCCCGGACGAATGGGAATCAGGATCCGGGCGTCCGCAGCGTCATGGACCTCTTGCGGGGCCCCCGCCGACTCGCGCCCGACCATGAGAATGTCATCTGGGGAGAAGCGGAAATCGGTCAGGGGCAGCGCCGCGCTTGTGGACAAGAGCACGAGCCTGCGCCCGCTCTGGGTGCGCCAATCCTCGAAGGCGCGCCAGGAGACATGCCGGCTTACGTTGACCGCGTCGAGATAGTCCATGCCGGAGCGACGGAAATGCCGGTCGCTGACCGGAAAACCGGCTGGCTCGATGATGGAGGCCTCGACGCCGAGGCAAGCGCAAAGCCGCAACATGGTCCCGCAGTTCTGGGGAATATCGGGCTGATAGAGGGCGAGAGCGAGCGGCATGGATGGCTTCTAACGCGTTTTGCGGGCCGGTGGATACCCGGGGTCGACTAATAGAGAGGCCTAACCCCCAGCGGGGCGATGATTCCAAGCTTGGCCGCTATGGACAAGAAAGGCGAAGGGTGCGAAATAGCGCGCGCTCCTCGCATACTTGTGATCGCCGGGTTCGATTTGCGTCCGGCGCGGACTTGTCGCAAAACGGAGGCGCCGCGCAAGCGGCGATGGGTCGCATTGCGGTGCGAGAGCTCTGCAAATAGGCAGTTACGACGCCGGCCTGTCCGGCAATGATATAAAGCCCACCGCCATTGCCGCTCGTCGGTTCTGGCGGACGAACCAGTGTTTGGGGGTCCATCGTGGCAAATGCATCGTCGGTCGAGCCGACTCGCAGGGATATGCTCTTCATCGCCACCGGCGCGGTCGGCGCAGTCGCCGTCGGTTCCGTCGCTTGGCCGTTGATCAGCCAGATGAACCCGGACGCCTCGACCATCGCGGCCGGCGCGCCCATCGACGTCGATCTGTCGGCGATCGCAGAAGGCGCCATCGTCACCGTGAAGTGGCGCGGCAAGCCGATCTTCGTGCGTCATCGTACGCCTAAGGAGATCAAGGAAGCCGTCGAGGTGCCGCTTTCTTCGTTGCCTGATCCGCAGAGCGACGCCCAGCGCGTCAAGAAGCCTGAATGGCTCGTAGTCATCGGCGTCTGCACGCATCTGGGCTGCATTCCGCTCGGCCATCAGGGCGAATATGAGGGCTGGTTCTGCCCTTGCCACGGGTCGGCCTATGATACATCCGGCCGCATCCGCAAGGGTCCCGCGCCAAAGAACCTCGAAGTGCCGAGCTACGCCTTCACCTCCGACACCAAGCTGACCATCGGCTAAGCGCCGCGAGCGGGGCCGTGTCCCGCACGCCACAACAGCCTTCCAGCTTTTTGCAAGAGATCATCACATGAGCGGACCTTCCACTTACGTTCCCAAAAGCGCCCTCGGCCGCTGGTTCGAGAGCCGCCTGCCCATCATGGGGCTTATCCACTCCTCGTTCGTCGCCTATCCGACGCCGCGGAACCTCAATTACTGGTGGACCTTCGGCGGCATTCTCAGCGTCATGCTGATGGTGCAGATCATCACCGGCATCGTGCTGGTGATGCACTACACGCCGCATGTGGATTACGCCTTCAATTCCATCGAGCTCATCATGCGCGATGTGAACTGGGGCTGGATGCTCCGCTACACCCACGCCAACGGCGCCTCGATGTTCTTCGTCGCCGTCTACATCCACATGCTCCGCGGCCTCTACTACGGCTCCTACAAGGCGCCCCGCGAAGTGCTCTGGATCCTCGGCGTGATCATCTATCTGCTGATGATGGCCACCGGCTTCATGGGCTATGTGCTTCCCTGGGGCCAGATGAGCTTCTGGGGCGCCACGGTCATCACCAACCTCTTCTCGGCGATCCCGCTGGTCGGCGAATCCATCACCACCTGGCTCTGGGGCGGCTACTCCGTCGACAACCCGACCCTGAACCGCTTCTTCTCGCTCCACTACCTGCTCCCCTTCATGATCGCGGGCGTCGTCGTCCTGCATGTCTGGGCGCTGCATGTGGTCGGCCAGAACAATCCTGATGGCGTCGAGGTGAAGAACGTGGCGCGCGATACGCTGCCCTTCACCCCCTATGCGACCATCAAGGATGGTTTCGCGATGATCTGCTTCATGATGTTCTTCGCCTGGTGGATCTTCTACGTGCCGAACTATCTCGGCCACGCCGACAACTACATCGAGGCGAACCCGCTCTCGACCCCCGCCCACATCGTGCCGGAATGGTATTACCTGCCCTTCTACGCGATCCTGCGCGCGGTGCCCTCCAAGCTCGGCGGCGTGGTGGCCATGTTCTCGGCCATCATCGTGCTCTGCTTCCTGCCCTGGCTCGACACCTCGAAGGTCCGCTCGGCCAAGTACCGCCCGGTCTACAAGGTGTTCTTCTGGCTCTTCGTGGCCTCGGCCATCGGCCTTGGCTATCTGGGCGCCATGCCTGCCGAGGGCGGCTATGTGCTCGCGTCGCGACTGCTGGCGGTCTACTACTTCGCCTTCTTCCTTGTCGTGATGCCGCTGCTCGGCCTGTTCGAGACGCCGCGAGCTCTGCCGGCCTCCATCGCCGACTCCGTGCTCAAGAACGCGCATAGCGCCAAAGCCTGACCGAGGGACTGATCATGATCCGTTTGAAGACACTCGGTCTCGCCGCCCTTCTGGCCGCCGTCGCCGTTCTGCCCGCCGCCGCCGCCTCGGGCCATGACACCAAGACCCCCGAGCGCCAGTCCTGGAGCTTCGCGGGTCCCTTCGGAACCTTCGATCGCGCCCAGTTGCAGCGCGGCTTCAAGGTGTTCCGGGAGGTCTGCTCCAACTGCCATTCGGCCAAGCTGATCTCCTTCCGCAACCTGGCCCAGCCCGGCGGCCCGGAATTCTCCGAGGCGCAGGTCAAGGCGCTGGCGGCGGAATACAAGGTGCAGGACGGCCCCGGCGAAGATGGCAAGATGTTCGAGCGTCCGGCTCGCCCCGCCGATCGCTTCCCGTCCAACTACGCCAATCCCGAAGCCGCCAAGGCGGTTCTGGGCGCGGTCCCGCCGGACATGTCGGTGCTCGCGAAGGCGCGCAGCTACAGCCGCGGCTTCCCGCTGTTCCTGGTGGATCCCTTCATCCA